>JAUCGA010000002.1:80231-127642 GCA_030377865.1 Anaerolineales bacterium HSG25
GTTATGAGGGGGATGCGAAAGGTGATGTGTATAATCCGACCTTGGTGCTTTATTTCCTAAAGAACTTTCAGCGATATTGTAAATACCCTCGCAAATTATTAGATGTAAATCTAGCAATGGATGCCAACAAAATCGCCTACATTGCCCAACTGCCTCAAGGAGAGCAGGTGATTTCTCAAACCTTGGATGAGAGTAACCCCCTGACAATCCCAGAGCTAGAAGACCAGTTTGGTATGAAAGAACTGCTTGAACAACAGCATGATCGCACTTTTATGGTCTCCTTATTGTACTATTTTGGGGTGATTACACTCGATAGCCAGAAATCTTATGAGTATCTACGCTTGCGGATTCCCAATCTCGTTATCCGTAAACTGTATGTGGAACGGCTCCATAAGATGTTCTTGCCCCTTGCTAAAGATAAGAATACCGCTGAACGGATGGTTCGCTTGGTATATCAAAAAGGGGAGATTGGCCCGTTGTGTGAGTTTCTGGAGCAAAGGCAGTTTACTATTTTTGACAACCGAGATTATAGCCAGGTGAATGAACTGACCATCAAGACGGTCTTTCTTACTGTCCTGTTCAATGACACTTTTTACATCATGGATTCTGAACCAGCCTTACAACGCAGATATGGCGACCTGATTATGCTGATTAGGCCGGATATGCGTCGTGGAACTTTGTGGGATATATTGATTGAGTTCAAGTATGTGCCGTTGGGCAAAAATAACTTGACTGGTGAGCAGGTCAGGGGTATGAGTCAGAAAGATTTGTTCGCTCTCAAACCGGTCAAGGCTGAGTTGGCCGATGCCAAGATGCAGTTACTCTCCTATCGAGCTACCTTGAATCAGGTTTATGGTGCAGGGTATCTGCGGCTACGAACTTACGCGGTGGTCTCGGTGGGGTATGATAGGTTGGTGTGGAAAGAGGTGATAGGAATGAGCATTAATTAAGTTGTGCATTTCTAAACCTCTCGCGGAGACGCGGAGGCACAGAGAAAACTCAATAACTCTGCGTCTCCGCGCCTCTGCGAGATTTATAAGTTCTCATGTTAACGCGCAAGTTATTTATCCCGATTCCTAGGTGATGAAGGACAGCTTTAAAATGAATATGAACCCAAAAAAAACAGTTTTGATTGTTGATGATACTCCGGCAAATTTACATCTTTTAATAAAAATATTGAAACAATATGGATACAAAACTCGGCCTATGCCAAACGGAGCAAGGGCCTTGCTGTCTGTCCGTAAAAATCCGCCCGATTTGATATTGTTGGATATTATGATGCCGGGTATAGATGGTTATGAGGTTTGCCAGCAGTTAAAAGCGGATGAAGCGACTCGTGATATTCCGGTCATCTTTCTAAGTGCTTTGAATGAAGTGATGGATAAGGTCAAAGCCTTTGATGTAGGTGGAGTGGATTACATCACCAAACCATTTCAGGCCGAAGAGGTTTTGGCTCGTGTTGAAACACATATAGCCTTACGGAATATGCAGAAACGTCTTCAACAGGAAATTGCCGAGCGCAAACAGGCAGAGGAGGCTCTTCAAATAGCATACAGTCGCATGCAAGACGAACTAGCCTTTGCCCAAGAAATTCAATATGGCTTATTTCCTGCCCCTCAACCTGATTGGCCTGATATTGAGGTGTGTTGTTATTCATTGCCAGCTAGCGAGGTGGGCGGCGATTTTTATGTTTATCATGCCTTTGAGCGACCTATTGGTTTACAGAGCCATCAAAAAAATGGTGATTATATGGTCTCTGTGGGAGATGCTTCTGGCAAAGGGATGTCCGCCGCGCTCATTATGTCGATCAGTTTGGTCTTACTGCAAGCCGTCTTCCAACAAAAACTATCTCCCCAAGAATTATTGAGCTACTTGGACACAACTTTACAACCCTACACCAAACCGAAACACCAAAATTGTGCTTTGGTTTGTGTGGAACTTAGTCCCTCCCCTAAGTCAGAGGGGGGATACACCATGCGAGTTGCCAACGCCGGTTGCATACCACCTTATATCAAACGTGCCGATGGCTCGGTTGAGTTTGATGAAGAAATGGGAGGCTTTGCGTTGGGGCAAGGACTTGGAGCCAAACACGGTTATCAGCAACACACCATCGAATTATCATCGGGCGACATGGTGATTCTGACTAGCGATGGCGTGGTTGAGGCTAATAATGACGCGGACGAGATGCTTGGCTTTGAGCGGCTGGAGCAGATTGTTAGGGATTTTGATCCTTCGACAGGCTCAGGACACGGCCCGTCGTCGGTTGAGCCTGTCGAAACCGACATATTCCCTTCGGCAGGCTCAGAGGACGGCGCGGAGGCCATGCTAGAGCATCTCAAGCGAGAGGTGTTTGCCTTTACCGGCGAGGCAGAACAGCATGACGATATGACGATGGTGGTGGTTAGAATATGATGTTTCACACTTGGTTATAGCCAATCAAGTGATGTAGTTACAATTAAAACCGTTTGCTCTAAGACCATCTGCTCAGGTACAATGGGTAGGTGGTTTTTATTTTTGAGTGAGGGCTATCTGCGGTTACGAACATACACAGTTGTCATCATTAGACCTGTTCGGGAATAACTAATCGTCTCATAAAAACTCAAATTCGAGACACACGGAGTGCAAAAAGCTTCTTGCTTTTGCATGGTTACCTCTGGCAAAAGCAAGAAGCTTTTTGCACTCCGTTATTGCCGAACAACTCTACTTGCTGACCTTGATTAATGACGTGTTGGATTTAGCTAAAATCGAATCTGACAAGTTGTTTGCCCTCATAGCCGAGCATTTAGGCTTAGAATGGATTTATGAAGAGACAGCCGACATCATAGAAACGGATGTAATATCAACTGAGGCTGAGTTGATTCCACCACCCCCAAGAGGAACTCGAAAAGCTGTATGAGGCAATTCCAAGAAAATAAATCTCCCAAATTGAGCAGAGTCTCTACCCCCCTCAGTCCCCCCTGCTAGGGGGAAGCGGCTCCTCCCCCTAGCAGGGGGAGGCTGGGAGGGGGTAGAGTGTCACAATGGTTTTGGGAGGTTTTAAATTCTGGAACTTCCTGAGTTGACCATGTTTGGCGACTTACAAAAGATAAGTGACCATGTGGGAGCATTAGCTCAGAAAAATTCTGATTATTTGCCCTTTGCTCAAACGGTACAGCAACATGCCCAAGAACTTGAAGATGAGCCTATTTTAGAACTATTAGAGCAGTTTATGGAGTAAAGATAATGATAATAAGCAATGAACGACCTAACATTTTGGTCATTGATGACAATGCCGCCAACGTTCGCTTTTTGATGAAATCATTAGAAGTGCATGGCTATATGGTCACTACCGCCCGTAATGGCACTATGGGGCTTCGGCGGGCTAAATTTGTCCAGCCTGATTTGATTTTGCTGGATGTGATGATGCCCGACATTGATGGGTTTGAGGTATACCGACGACTCAAGCAAGATACCCTATTGAAGGAGATTCCGGTTATTTTTCTAACGGCTAAAACAGAAAAGAAAGATGTGATTGATGGGCTAAAACTAGGAGCCGTCGATTATGTCACCAAACCGTTTGAAACCGCAGAGGTTTTGGCTCGGGTTGAAACACATTTGACCATCAACAATTTACGGAAACAGCTTGAGGAAAAAAATCGTCAACTGGAAGCGGAAACTGCTAAACGAAAACAAACAGAAACAGAGCTACACCGCAATAAACAAGACCTGGCTCGCGCCCACAACATGGCTAATCTGGGCAATTTTCGGTACGATTTGAGAACGGGTGACGTTGTTTGCTCTCGCGAGTTTTCTCGGATGATTGGTTTGGGCGATGAGGAGCAGATTTTAACGTTAGAGCAGGTTGATGCCCTGATTCACCCCGCTGATTTACTCGCAAGTCAACAAGCCTTTCAAAATGTACTGGACGGTGATAACAGCGCCGCTCTGGATATCCGTATTGTGCGGCCTGATGGCTCTATCCGGCACTTCCACGACCAATTTGAACCGGTTTATGATGACCATGAACAGGTTGTTGAGATATTTGGCACAATACAGGATATTACCAAACGTAAACAGTTAGAGCTAAATTTGGTTGAAAAAACGATATATTTCAATAATGTCTTGCAAAGTACTACCGAATACTCTATCATTACCACCGATTTAGATCTTCGCATCATTTACTACAACCCCTTGGCTGAAAAACTGTTTGGCTACACCGCAGCAGAAGTTATCGGCAGAACAGTTCAGGAGATACATATTAAGGAAAATGTGGCTCCAGAGCGGTTTGAGCGGGGGATTGAGAATGTTCGCAACGGGGGCGAACATCGTTATACGGTTGTCAGTGACCATGAGGGGAAAACGCGCTATGTTAGTTCACGCGTGTCGGGTATTTACGATACTGAGAGTGAGTTGGTGGGCTTCGCACTTTTTAGTCGGGATGTCAGCCAACGAGAGCAAGCCAAGGAAACTATCAAGCAGAAAAACCAATTTCTCCACACCATTATCGAATCATTAGACAATCCCTTTTATGTCATCAATGTAAAAGATTACAGTATTGAAATCGCCAACTCTGCCGCTCGCAAGAAAGGCATCACCCGTATGAATACTTGCTACGCGCTCACCCATCGTCGTGATTCTCCCTGTGACAGTATGGAGCATCCCTGTCCGTTGGCTATCATTCGCCAAACGAAAAAGTCAACCACTGTCGAGCATATTCATTATGATAAGGATGGCAAGCTCATCAATGTTGAAGTGCATGGTTATCCTATTTTCAACGATGAGGGTGAGATTATTCAGATGATAGAATATTCTATCGACATTACCAAACGTAAACAGGTTGAAGAACAGATACGCAAACTCTCTCGAGCCGTTGAACAGAGTGGTAGTACGGTTGTTATTACCGATTTAGATGGCGCGATTGAGTTTGTTAATCCCGCCTTTTCTAAAATAACGGGATATAGTCATGAAGAGGCAATGGGACAAAATCCACGTGTCTTAAAATCAGGCAAAATGTCACCAGAACTGTATCATGAGCTATGGACTGCTCTCAGCCGAGGCGAAGTGTGGCAGGGGGAGATGATAAATAGAAAAAAGAATGGCGACCTCTATTGGGAATACGCCACCATTTCTCCGGTAAAAGATGATGTCGGTCAGACGACCCATTATTTAGCCATAAAAGATGATATTACTGAGCGTAAGCGAGTCGAGGAGGCCCTGCAAAAAACCCATGATGAATTGGAACTGCGAGTTGATGAGTTAGGTACACTTAACCTGATTATGCAGACGTTGACCGTAGCCGAGTTAAACTCAGCCTTGCAAACTATAGCCCAAATTATAGCAAAACTATTTAGTGCCTATCAGTGTGGGATTGCTCTATTAAATGATGACCGGACAGAACTGATTGTTATAGCAGAATACACTCAGGGTTCAAATAAAAGTAACGCCACAAGTCAGAGTTCAATCAGAATTCTAGTTGCAGGTAATCCTGCCACGATACAAGCGATTGAAGATGGGGTATCCCTAGTTGTTCCTCAGCCCCAAACCAATCCATTAACTGTTTCGATGCAAGAGCTAATGCGGGAGCGAAATTCACAATGTTTTTTGATTGTGCCATTACTGGTTCGAGGAAAAGCCATCGGTACGATTGGTATTCATACCGACCAAGTGGAGCGAGAGTTTACCTTAGATGAGGTCAAACTAACTGAAACGATTGCCGGTCAAATTGCTGGAGCGATTGAAAACTCGCGTCTTTTTGAGGCCGAGAAAAAAGCCAGAGAAGCGTCTGAACTTGCCAACGCCAGCCTTTCAAAAACAAATCAACATCTACAAATTCTCAATGATCAGATGTATGACGAGTTGTCGTTAGCCCGCGAGATTCAATATAGTTTGCTTCCGTCCCCCCGCCCTGATTGGTCTCAACTTGAGGTAGCCTGCTTTACCACTCCGGCCAGCGAAATTGGAGGCGATTTTTATACCTACCATAAATTTGAGGATGGAGGTGAGAGGATTGTCCCCCTACGGGGAGGCTTCGCGCAGGATGAAAGAAAAACTATCCTCAAAACCTCAATCCTCAACAGGTATGCAGTGGTGGTGGGAGATGTGTCGGGCAAAGGGGTCTCCGCGGCTTTGCTTATGGCGGCCAGTTTATCCCAATTAGAGGCTATGTTTGTCCACAATTATCCTCCGGCAGAACGGTTAGCCTATTTAGATGAAGCAATTATGCACTATACTAAACCCCGTCGGCAGAACTGTGCCATGTGTTATGTGGAAATAGAGGAGAGGATAGAGGATAGAGGAAAAACCCTCAAACCTGCGCGAAGCCTCCCTGTAGGGGGACAATCCTCCATCCTCTATCCTCTCCCCTCTATCCTGACGGTTGTTAATGCAGGGTGTATTCCACCTTACATCAAACGTGCAGATGGCTCGGTTGAGTTTGATGAAGAGATGGGTGGCTTTGCATTGGGACAGGGGCTTGGGGCGATGTTGGGTTATCAGCAACACACCGTTGAACTATTCTCTGGTGACATGGTGATTCTGACTAGTGATGGCGTAGTGGAGGCCAATAATGATACCGATGAGATGCTCGGTTTTGATAGGCTGATGGAGATTGTTAAGGCTGGCCCAACCGATGGCGCGGAGGCCATGCTCGAACATCTCAAGCGAGATGTGTTTGCCTTTACCGAGGGGGCTGATCAGCATGACGATATGACGATGGTGGTGGTGCGGGTGTAGTCATCCAGAAACGTAACTAGGAATGAGGTAGTGGCGCAGAAGTAGTGGTACGGATCCGTTAGCTACCCGCAAGTTTAGAACTTGCGGGTAGCTGACCACTACCTATGCAGGACTACCAGAAATGGATGTCAGACCGTGGTTGCGGTGGGGTATGATAGATTAGTGTGGCAGGAGATAACAGAAGGCAAGTCTGGAGTAATCGTATGATACATAATGTTCGTAAATATGACCGCTAAGAACTTGCGGGAAGGTTTTTCAGAAAAACTCTTAAACAGCCCCGACTCGATCTGAGGCGGGGCTGTTTTTAGTTGGCGTTACCTTGTGGTTCGGGTATAATTGACAAGAGTATATTAGGGAGGCTAACAACAGATGCGAAAATTTTGGTCTTATGGTTCACCAGATAAAGAGTTACATTATTATGTATCCCGTCAAGCATTGATTGATCGAGCAGTTTTAAAACTGGTTGGCGAAAATCCAGAAAAAGGAGGACATTACATCACGATATGGGCACCGCGGCAACGGGGTAAAACATGGGTCATGTTCCAAACTCTGTTTACGCTACGGGATGACCCCGCTTTTGATATACTCTATATTCCCTTAGAGAACTATAAAATGGTGACGGATGTGGCTGAAATCGTCCAAGGGGTCACCGCTGAGATCGCCAATGATCTGGGCTTAGACACTGTTCCCGATACGTTACATGATGTATTTAAACGAGAGCAGTTATCAAAACCCCTCATCCTCATTTTGGATGAGTTTGATGCCCTGATTCCAGAAGCGATTAGCAAGATCGTCAGTGTGTTTAGAAATGTTTATTTTCGACGGAGTCAACAAAGTGATAAACCTAGCGCCGAGCGAGATTATCTGCTCCATGGGGTCGCTCTGATTGGGGTGCGGGCGGTGCTGGGCATCGAGAATAAAACAGGCTCTCCGTTTAACGTGCAACACAGTCTCCATATTCCCAATTTGACCTTTGAAGAGGTCGAGTCGATGTTCAAATGGTATGAACAGGATAGCGGTCAGACCGTTGAGTCAGCCGTCATCGACAAGGTGTTTGAGGAGACTCAAGGTCAGCCCGGGTTAGTCGGCTGGTTGGGCGAACTGCTGACCGAAACCTACAACGAGCAGAATTCTGCCCTTACTCCTCGCGACTTTGAGATCGCATACTCTGCCGCGGTTGATGCTCTGCCCAACGCCAACATCCTCAATATTGTCAGCAAGGCCAAACAAGCCCCCCATAAACAGTTATTGTTAAGACTATTTGACACCAAGGAAAAGCTAGAGTTTCATTATGATGACCCCGATACCAATTTTTTGTACATGAATGGGGTCATTGAGGAAGAGATAGAGGATAAAACAAAACGGTATATTAAGTTTCCCTGTCCCTTTGTGCAAAAACGACTGTTTAACTATTTTGCCCATGAAATCATCGGCCAAGAGGGTGATTTGTATCCGCCCTTTACCGATTTGAGCCAAACCATCAGCGAAACCAGCCTGAATATCAAGAATCTCCTCAAACTGCATGAGGCTTACATTCAGCGAAACAAAAGCTGGTTGATGAAGGACGCGCCTCGCCGTAAAGATTTACGGGTTTATGAGGCGGTCTATCATTTTAATCTGTACCTCTATCTGAACCGCTTTATTCGTCGCCGAGGTGGTGATGTGTGGCCGGAGTTCCCGACCGGCAATGGGCAGGTCGATTTGATGATTCGGTATGCGGGTCAAGAATATGCCCTAGAAGTGAAGAGTTTCGTGGATGATTATGAGTATCAAAAGGGGCTAAACCAAGCGGCTCGATATGGGCATAAGTTGGGGCTAAAAACGGTCACTCTGGTCTTGTTCATCGAGGCGGTGGATGAAACCAGTCGAAAAAAATATGAGGTAGCCTATACCCATTCTGAGACGGGGGTGATTGTGGAACCGATATTTGTGATTGCGGAGTAAGGAGGAATAGGGAATCCCCCTACGGGGAGGTTTCGCGCTGAAGAATGAAGAACGCTCGGCTTTTGAGTCGGGCGTTTTTTTTTTACTAGGAATGAGATTTTTTTAACTTGTGCATTTGACCGCTGATGACCGCTGATTGAAATCAGCGTCTTAAACGGAAAACCTGCTTAAGGGATTTCCAAGGAAATAAATCTCCCAAACTGATTAAATTCTCTATGTCATTCCCGCATGCTTTTAGCGGGAATCCACATTCTGCATACAAATGGATGCCCGATAACAACATTCGGGCATGACATTTGGGAGGTTTATTTTCTTGGAGTTACCTAAGCAGGTTTCTCGTGTCAGCATAAGAATTCATTCTTAGGAATCGGAATCAAACAAGTTGCGCGCTCCAGAGTGGTTCAATCTTTAAGATTGAACCACTCTCATGACCAACATGCACAAGTTAATTAATGCTCATTCCTTATGTGAAAACGCGCAACTTATTTAATCCCCATTCCTAACCTCTAGCAACGCTCCAACACCTTCAACTCCCAACCGGAGAAAACCAAGGCCAGTTTGATTACCTGACCACCCTGACTCCGCTTGATGACCTGTACGTCAGTAGCATATTGTTGCAACTGTGTCTTCGCTTCTGTCAATTGCTCCTTCATCTTCTCATCCGTAAATTCACTACGGGTGATATATTTTAACTCTATCAGATAGCTGTATTTCAAATCAGTATACTTGCCAAAGAACGGCTCCATGTACAAATCAATGAAGCCCTTGCCCATCTCTACCTCAGTCCGAATTAGGTAATAATCGGTCACACTCAGATAGGCCAGCAAGAAAGTCTGAATCACCTTTTCACCGGTCAGATAATCACGGATGGCTGTCTGCTTCTTCACCTCATCAGCCAAGAACTCAAAGACAGCCCGCCATTCGCCCTGATAGGCCATCTCTTTAACCAAACCTATCAATCGCCAAATATCAACGTTGAACACATCTACATCTTCGTAACCACGGCGTAGGTAGCTATACATCAACTGTTTGACCGTCTCGTTTGGTATCTGTAATGCACCTTCTTGAGTGTAACTCAGTAAACCAAAATAGAACAGTAATGAAACAAAGTTCTCCCGCTTTGTCAAATCCTCCACGGGAAAACTTGATACGACCTGCGTATGTTTCGTTTTCTGTGTTTCGATAATTTCTCTCAGATAACTGAAATTACCATTCAATCGTCTATCTAAAACCATCAGATGACGTAACTTGCTGTAATCTATCCTCACATTATGGTCTATCATCTCCTCTGGCGGGGCATTACGTCGCAGATAATGATCCACAAAATAAAGCACCATATCGGTGTTAAACATCGATTGCTCTGCCTGTGAGGAGAAACGATAATTGTCATACCATTCCTGCATCAGAGGAAGCAAATTGTTTGATTCAAGACCGTAATATTCCAAGATGTTGATGACATCCTGCTTCGTAAATCCGAGTAGTTCGTTAAGCTCTGGGTACAAACTGATTTGTTTGCCGATATTAAAGCCACTGGTCACATCATCCATCGTTACTGGTGAGACCCCCGTGATAAACATACGCCCCACACCAGAATCTACTTTGTCCGCCGCCTCTTTTAACACATTGAAGAAGAAACGGAAGAAACCGGCTCCCCGCGTCAGTTCGTGATAGGCTGTCTGACCGACCGTGGACAATATTGTGTTGGTAAAGTTGTCATACTCATCTATCAGAATATAAACCTTATGACCGAGCATGCCTACATATTTCAGCAGAAAGCTCAGTTTACCATGTGGGCTTTTCTTTCCTTCCATCATCCTGAAGTATTCATCACCCAACAACGCTTGATATTTGATCCCGAAAAAGTAGAAGCAATCGTCTGTATATTCGTTGAACGATTCTTCAACCTGATCAACTTCGGGATTAACGCCCGAAAAATTGAAGTTCAAAATCAGATAGCTGTTCTTCTCTGGGGTGGGATTATCATAGATATACGTCCCCTTAAACAAAAAATCAAACTCCTCCACTCGGCTGAGGTCGTAATAACATTCTAGCACGGTTAGCCAAGAAGATTTGCCAAAGCGACGCGGCCGGATGAAAAAGAGAAAGTCACCAGTTGTCTCCAACTGTGGAATGTAATGGGTTTTATCAAGATAGTAACAATGTTTTGTTCTGATTCGTTTGTAACTGGCGATTCCATAAGGGATTGGTTTCATGGTTACCTCCGTAATTTAGGCACTTGGATGGACACCCTAAAGGCGATGGTCATGGTTTCGGCCATTTTAGGAATATAAGCAAAACACAAAACGTAACGCAAGAGGTGCAAAGGACGCTATGAGAAAAACGTTTGCGTCATTCGCGTCTCTTGCACCTCTTGCGTTTAATCTTTTCAACTGGCCCAAACGATGACCAAGGCCACCCTAAAATCTTTAGGGGATTGAACATGTATACGCCATTGTAGCATACAGACCACAAACTTTGAAATGCCCCCGCCTCCAAGGTATTGCCATGACGCGAAACGATTGCCTAATCTCGTCCCTATCATTATAGATAGACCATCTATCCATTGATGAGCATGGTGTCGTCGCTAGGTTATACGATTAGTACCGAGGGGACTGATCAGCATGACGATATGACGATGGTGGTGGTGCGGGTGTAGTCATCCGATAACTTGAAGTCATCGGATGACAGTATGGATGAAGGCCACCAAGCCGTTTGCTTTAAGACCATTTGCTCAGGTACAATGAGCAGATGGTCTTTGTTTTTAGAAAGCTAAATCGGGAATCTCAATAAATGTAGAGGAAAACATGGCCCGGCTATGGTTGTTAATATAGATAGGAATCGGGTTTTATTAACTTGTGCAGTTGGCCGTGAGAGAGGTTCAATCTTAAAGATTGAACCTCTCTGGAGCGCGCAATTTATTTGATTCCGATTCCTAAACTTGGATGACCTAACCATGCTGGTTCGGCCTGAGTCGTTTTGACCGAGACAGCAGGGACGGAGAAACATAGATGTATTATCTGAATGACCCCGACAAACCAGAGAGTCTGAGTTCCAATATAATACATACAGTCCTCACGGATCGGACAGGTGCTATCTGGATCGCGCCGATATAGACATAGTCGAAAGTATCATCAACGAGATTCGTTTGCATAAGGTTGATTTGGCGGATAAGTTGATGGAACTAGCGACCATGTTTGAATATGATGTAATTGCAGATTTAATTCAGGAGGTTCGATATGAATAACATAAACAACATCAAGAACTCAACTAATATTTTAGTCGTAGACGATACCCCGGCCAATTTATATTTATTGGTCGGGATACTACGCAACGCAGGGTATAAAGCGCGCCCGGCCAACAATGGTGAACGTGCTTTTTTGGCCATAAAAAAAGAACGTCCCGATCTGATTTTGCTTGATATTATGATGCCCCTTATGGATGGTTATGAGGTTTGTGAACGGTTAAAAGCGGATGAACAAACCCGCGATATCCCAGTTATCTTTATCAGTGCCTTAAATCAAGCAGTCGATAAGGTCAAAGCTTTTTCTGTCGGCGGAGTCGATTTCATCACCAAGCCGTTTCATGCCGAGGAGGTGTTGGCTAGGGTTAAAACACACTTGGCTTTGCGACAATCCCACTTACGTTTAGCCGAGCAAAATCATCAACTTCAACAAGAAATTATTCTGCGCCAACAGTTAGAAAAAAAACACCAAAAAACTCTAAACTTACAGAACCTCATTCTCGATAATACCATGATCGGTATCTTTATGGTTACTAATAGAATGATTGTTTGGATGAATAAAAAGGGAGAGGAGATGTTTGGTTATGCCGACGGGGGAATGAATGGACAAAGCACCGATATTGTTTACCCTTCTCTCGAACTGTATAAACAACTTGGTCAAGAAGCCTATCCGGTATTGTTAAAAGGAGAAAGTTATTATGGCGAGTGGCAATTAAAACGGAAGGATGGTTCATTGTTTTGGTGTAGCATGACCAGTAAGGCGATTGACTCCCATGATTTATCTCAAGGAACGTTATGGTTATTGGAAAACATTACTGAGCGTAGACAGATGGAACTAGCTCTTCGAGAGAGTGAACAAAAACACCGTCAGTTGGTGGAAACTGCCAACTGCATTATTTTAGAAATGGACACCACTGGTAATGTAACCTTTTTGAACCCCTTTGCCCAAACCTTTTTTGATTACACTGGACCGGAGATTTTGGGACGCAACGTTATCGACACCATTATTCCAAAAGTCGAATCGACTGGGCAAGATTTACGGACCCTTATTGCTGATATTCAGGCCAACCCTACCCAATACCGAGATAATGAAAATGAGAACATGACCAAAACAGGTCAGCGGGTGTGGGTTAAATGGTCAAACGAGGTTCTTTATGATGACGAAAACAATGTTGTGGGGTTGTTATCGGTTGGGGTTGATATTACGAAACGGAAACAGGCCGAAGAGGAGTTGCGAAGGTATGAGCGTATTATCTCGGCCACTTCAGATCACATGTCATTGGTTGATAAGGATTATATTTATCGGGTCGTTAACCGGGCATATCTGATCGAGAACAACAAACAATTTGATGAAATTGTTGGACATTCGGTTAGTCGACTGCATGGCACAGAACCGTTTGAAAATTTGATTAAACCCAATTTAGATAAATCTTTAGCCGGAGAGACTATTCGTTATCAGGCTTGGTTTGAGTATGAGAATGTGGGGCGAAAATTTATGAATATCACCTATTCTCCTTATGTAGACACAAACAACATGATCACTGGAGTAGTCGTAAGTGCGCGTGATATTACTGAACTCAAACAAGCAGAGCAAGCATTAAATAAGCGTGTTGATGAATTGGCCAGCCTCAACCAAGTTGCTCGAACTGTGACCATAATAACAGACCTACAGTCTATGCTAGATAAAGTGAACCAGCAAATCACTCACATGTTGGATGTTGCCAGTTGTGCGATCCTTTTATTGAATAATGAGCGAACAAAATTAACAGTTATCAGCAATTATCTAAAAGATACGACCTTGCCTAGCACTAAGGGGGCTGTTATTCCGATTTTAGCCGACCCTCTAGCCTCACAAGTTATTAATGAAGGTCAATCAGTCATTATCCCGGATGCTCAAACAAACCTACTAACCAAACCAATCCATGAAATTATGCGAGTTAGGCAGATAGAATCTGTGTTAACTGTGCCATTGCTGATACGTAGGCAGGTCATTGGAATTATATCTATCACCAGAGGTGAGGGTGACCCAGAGTTTTATTCTGATAGTGTGAATTTGTTGGAGACGATAGCAGGTCAAATCTCAGGAGCTATTGAAAATGCTCGGTTGTTTGAAGAGGAACAGAAAAATAACATCATTTTGTCACAAGCCAATCGTCGTATGCAGGAAGAGTTATCCTTAGCTCAGGCGATTCAACAAAGCCTGCTTCCACCACCCCAACCTGATTGGAGTGGTATTGAGGTGATTTGTTTCAGTATGCAGGCTCGTGAGGTTGGTGGTGATTTTTATCAATATCACAGGTTTGAGGATAGAGGGGAGAGGATAGAGGAAGGATACCTCAATCCTCTATCCTCAAAACCTCTATCCTCAAAACCTCAATCCTCTCCCCTCCATCGGTATGCGTTTGCCGTGGGTGATGTTTCTGGCAAGGGAGTTTCGGCGGCGTTGCTTATGGCCGCAAGTTTGGCTCGGTTTGATGCCTCTCTCTCGCTTGACCTGTCTCCCACCGAGCGTTTGGCTCATCTTGACAAAACCATCTCCCCCTATACAAAACCCCGCCGCCAAAACTGTGCCATGTGCTACGTTGAAATAGAGGATGGAGGGGAGAGGATGGAGGATGGAGGGAAGAGGATGGAGGATGGAGGGGAGTACCTCAAACCTGCGCGAAGCCTCCCCGTAGGGGGACAATCCTCAAACCTCAAAACCTCTATCCTCAAAACCTCTATCCTGACTGTTGTGAACGCCGGTTGTATTCCACCCTACATTAAACGTGCGGATGGCTCGGTTGAGTTTGATGAAGAGATGGGTGGGTTTGCGTTGGGGCAAGGTTTGGGGGCAATGATGGGCTATGAAGCACATACAATTGAGTTGTTCTCTGGTGACATGGTGATTTTGATTAGCGATGGGGTGATTGAGGCCAATAATGATGTCGGAGAGATGCTCGGTTTTGAGCAGTTTGAGCAGATTGTGCGGGAATTCAATCCAGAAGAGCAAGACCTTCAAGGTTTCAAAAACCTTGAAGGTCTAAGTGGCGCGGAAGCCATGCTAGAACATCTCAAGCGGGAGGTGTTTGCCTTTACCGGCGATGCGGAACAGCATGACGACATGACGATGGTGGTGGTTCGGGTTTAATTCAGGAGGCTCGACATGAAGAAGGCAATGACTAATATTTTTAAGAGACAACCCCAAGGAGAAACATAATTATGAAACATATCACCCATATCGTAATTTGTCTGGTTCTACTTTTTTTATTTTCCATAGCCGAGCAGAACATATCCGCCCAAGACGGTATCAAAAACCCGTCCATCCCAAGACAGACCCTACACTTTGAGCATCTGAGTACCGAAGACGGCTTATCCAATCCGAGGGTCTATGCCATCTATCAGGACAGTGAAGGCTTTCTCTGGTTTGGCACGGATGATGGATTAAACCGATACGACGGCTATCACTTGACCGTCTATCGCCACGACCCCACCAATCCGAGCAGTGTGAGCAGTAATACCATCAAATCCATTGTTGAGGATTCACAGGGCCGTTTGTGGCTTGGCACGGAAAAGGGATTGAACATATTCAATCGGAAAACCGGGCATTTCACCCGCTTCCTGCACGACAACGCCGATCCCCACAGTATCAGCAATAACGATATTCTGACCATCTTCGAAGATTCACGTGCGCGGCTGTGGATTGGCACGTACGGCGGAGGACTCAACCGGCTGGTGTGGGGCGCTGATGAGGATTCTCCGCCAATGTTTCTGCATTATCAACATCAGGCAGACGACCCATCCAGTTTGGGCGGCGATAAAGTCCTGTCTATCCAGGAAGATGCCGAGGGGACATTGTGGATTGGCACCTTCGGCGGGGGATTAAATAAGCTAATTGAAGGTGAGCGCGAGTCTGAGGTCACCTTCGAGCGCTACCAGCATCAGCCGGATAACCCTAACAGTCTGAGTAGTGACAATATCTATAAACTGTTTCGGGATTCCGAGGGGATGTTGTGGATTGGCACCTTTGGTAGTGGCCTCAATAAGTTTGATCCACACACACAGCAATTCACCCATTACCGCGCCGTCGAAGATACCTCCAACAGTTTAGGCAACGACAATATCATCGAAATTATAGAAGATAGCCGAGGAACGTTATGGCTTGGAACCTGGGGGGGGCGGACTTGTCCAATTTGATAAAAAGAGTGAACAGTTTCAACATTATCGTCATGATCCCGGAAATCTATCCGGTTTGAGCGATGTTTCTGTTTTCTCCATCTTCGAAGATGCCCAAGGGCTTCTGTGGATTGGAACTGTGGCGGGTGGGGTGAATATATTTGATCGAAGCACGAGCGCATTTGCCCATCTCGATCTCAAGGCGTACATCGATGAAATTTTGCAACGCCATCACCTTGAAATTGCGTTGGATTCCGGAACATGGTCTATCCGTCATCAATCTGATCAGAACACCGCGTATAACATAGGCCCCGCTCTCCCTATAATCTTAGAAGATTCGCGGGGCTTTGTCTGGATTGGCGGCTATCAGAGTGGGTTGTATCAAATCATCCCGGGGAAATCCGCCACGTCACCGCCCGAGTTTATCCACTATCAACACGCTGAAAACGACCTCCACAGTTTGCAGGACCCAAACAACGTGATTGACACACTCTTCGAAGATTCTCAGGGTAGATTATGGGCTGGTTCCGGGGGCGTATTACATCAACTTGTGCTGGCGGAGAACTCGGAACGACTATTCAAGGTGATCCGCTATCCCCATGATCCGAATGATCCGCGCGTGTTGAATGGCCTTTGGATAAACGCTATTATTGAAGATTCGCGAGGAACTTTGTGGGTGGGAACTAATACAGGGCTTTACCAACTTGTACCAGCTGACGAGATGAGATTTATCCGTTACGAACACGATGCGGCGAACCCACACAGTCTGAGCGCAAATGATGTCTCGGACATCTTTGAGGATACGCAAGGGACGCTTTGGATTGGCACAGTTAACGGCGGTTTGAATAGATTCGACCGTGAAACGGGCCAGTTTACGCATTATCGAGAGCAAGACGGTTTGAGCAATGATAGTGTCCTTTGTATTGTGGAAGATGACCAGAGAAACTTGTGGCTGAATACGCTTGTCGGTATTGACAGATTTAATCTGCATCAAGAAACCTTTAGCAATTATGATGTCCATGACGGCGTGCAATTAGATAGTGTTCAAAATACCAGTAAAATTCCTTGTCGGAAAGACAATGACGGCACTATTACGGCAAGGTTTAATAGCTTTCATCCTGATAACATTCTCGAAAACAGCTATATACCGCCGGTGGTACTAACCGATTTCAAACTCTTTAACCAATCCGTTCCCCTTGACGAGAACGGCGTATTGCCTCAGCCCATCAACTATACCGAAGAAATTGTGCTGGATTATTCGGACTACCTTTTCTCCATCGAATTTTCCGCCCTGAATTATCGCCAATCCGACAAGAATCAGTTTGCCTATCAACTCGAGGGCTTTGACCCAGAGTGGCTGTACACCGATTTTCAAAATCGCCGCGCCACTTATACAAACGTTCCGCCCGGAACCTACACCTTCCGTGTTAAAGCCTCCAATGATGACGGCTTATGGAATGAAACCGGCAACTCTGTCAAAATTACCATCACCCCCCCTTGGTGGCAAACACTCTGGTTTCGCGGCCTCATGCTGATATTAGGAATTGGCGTGCTGATAGGCGGTGTCCAATGGCGACTGTACGCAACCGAACAACGCAACCGAGAGTTGGTCGTACAGGTGAAAGCACGCACCACCGAGTTAGCGGAATCGAACCAATCTCTCGAAATTGCTAAAGAGCAAGCGGATGAAGCCCGCGAAAAAGCCGAAATTGCGAATCAGGCCAAAAGCACCTTTTTAGCCAGCATGTCGCATGAACTGCGGACACCGCTCAACGGCATCCTGGGCTATGCTCAGATTCTCAAGCGTGACCTAAGCACCCCACCCAAACAGCAACATGGCCTGAATATCATCGAAAGCAGTGGCAAACATCTGTTAATGCTGATTAACGATGTCCTCGACCTAGCCAAAGTGGAATCCGGTACGATTGACCTTTATCAGACTAATTTTCATTTGTCATTGTTCCTCAACAGCGTTGGTGAACTCATCCACATCCGAGCAAAAAACAAGGGGGTTGAGTTCCGTTTGGAAGACAACCCGACCGAGACGGAGAATCTTCCCACCTATCTGCATGGCGACGAACGGCGACTGCGACAGGTTCTGCTGAATCTGCTGGGTAATGCGGTGAAGTTTACAGAGCATGGTCAGGTGAGGTTACTGGTTTCGAGTTTGAGTAACACTCTACCCCCCTCAGTCCCCCCTGCTAGGGGGGAAGCAACTCCTCCCCCTAGCAGGGGGAGGTTGGGAGGGGGTAGAGACTCCGCTAACCTAAAAACACCGTTCTTAGAGGGAGATTCCCCTCACTCCAGCCCTCTCCCTTTGGGGGGGCTAGTTTTACTCCGCTTTGAAGTTATAGACACCGGCATCGGTATCACGCCGGAGGATATTCAGGCCATCTTTGAGCCGTTTCAACAGGTCGGTGAGATGCGCCAACGGGTAAAGGGTACCGGCTTGGGATTAGCCATCAGCCGGAATCTGATTCGGGTCATGGGGGGCGAACTGCATGTAGAGAGTACGCCGGGACAGGGTAGCCGTTTCTGGTTTGACCTGCCTTTTGCTGAGGTCGTGGCGACTGCCCCGGCCATTGAGGAACATCCTCAAACCCAAACCATCGTAGGTATCAGCGGGGAGGCTGGCACAGTGCTAATTGTGGATGATAATTGGGAAAACCGAGCCGTACTGGTTGATCTGCTGACTCCGTTGGGTTTCCAGACTCTTGAGGCGGAGAACGGGCGCGAAGGACTGGCCCAAGCCGCCGCGCAATCGCCCAATCTAATCATCACCGATTTGGTCATGCCGGAGATGGACGGCTTTGAACTGATTCAGAAAATCCGGCAAACGTCCGATTTACAGCAGATACCCATTATCGCCGCCTCGGCCAGCGTGTATGAGCAGGAGCAACAAAAAAGTCTGACCTTGGGCGGAGATGCCTTTTTGCAAAAACCCATCGAAGCCGAGCAATTGTTTGACTTGCTACAACGGTTATTACCGCTAGAATGGGTGTATCAAGAGAGTGAGCCAGAAAGCATGAGCCAAGCGGAAACAACAGAGATGGTACTGCCCTCGGTTGACATGTTGAACCAATTACTTAATCATGCTGAGGATGGTGATATTCAGGCCATTATCAACACTCTTGACGAATTGGAACAAGAACAGGCCGACTTGGCCCCTTTTATCAACCAATTCAGGCAATTAGCCAGCTCGTTTAATCTGAATAAAATTAGTGTGTTGTTGGAAGAATATTTACGATTTTAGATTTACGATTTTAGATTTACGATTGCCGATTTTGGATTGGTGATTGGGAACGAGGAAAAATCGGCAATCTAAAATCTAAAATCGGCAATCCAAAGAATTAGTTATGCAACATGAAAATAAAGGTACAATATTAGTTGTTGATGATGAGCCAGCTAATCTGGGGGTTCTGTTTGAACAGTTAAGACAAGCCGATTTTAAGGTGCTGATTGCCCAAGATGGCACTGGCGCGCTCAAACGGGTTGAACGGATCAAGCCAGATATTATTTTGTTGGATGTACACATGCCGGATATTGATGGCTTTGAAGTGTGCCGTCGCTTGAAATTGAAAGAGAACATGGCTGGGGTTCCGATCATTTTTTTGAGCGCGCAGATGGATACGGCGGATAAACTCAAAGGGCTGGAGCTAAGTGCGGTGGATTATATTACCAAACCCTTTGAGCCCGCTGAAGTGGTTGCCCGCGTAGAAAAACATTTGACCATCCGCAATCTGCAAAAACAGCTTGAGGAAAAAAATCTACAACTTGAGCAGGAGATTATCGAGCGCGAACATGCAGAAATCGCACTACGGGAGAGTGAAGAAAAGTATAAAGCATTATTCAATAATGCACAGATCGCATTGTTTAGGACAAGAATTTCTGATGGTAAGATCTTTGAAATAAATGAGCGGTACGCGCACATGGCTGGCTATTCAACGGTTGAGGCGTGTATGGCAGAGTTTAATGCCGCCGATGCCTGGGCATATCCCATCGAGCGTGAGGAACTATTGAGAATACTTGGGGAAAAAGGTTCTGTCACAAATTATGAAACAGTGGTTATTCAAAAAAATGGAATCCATAAACCAATACTATTTTCAGCAAACATTTTCCCAGAACAGGGATTCCTAGAAGGCTCAATCGTTGACCTCACCGAATACAAACAGACCGAAAAATTTTTCAAAGCTGTATTAGAGCAGAGCGGTGAGGGCATTAGCGTGGCAGACGCAGAGGGCAATTATGTTCTGGTTAATGCAGCATTTTGCCAACTTATGGGTTACAGCAAACATGAATTACTCCAATTGACTGTCTTTGACATGATACCTAAAGAGGCAAAACCACATTTATTCCCACAAGTGCTTAACAAAAACAGTGGACTCCGTGAAGTGGCATTACTTAAAAAGGACAAAACTCAGTTTTTGGCTGAGATTTGGGGATACCCGGTAGAAGTATCGGGCACATTCTTTGCCCTTGGCATTGTCAGGGACATCACCGAACGCAAACAAGCTGAGGAAAAATTGCGGGAGAGTGAAAGTCTCTTTCGATTGGTCACGCAAACCGCAGAGATAGGCATTACGAATGGCGATCTGATAACGGGTGAGATTATATGGGATGAAACGTGCTATAAAATTCACGGCTATGAAGCAGGAACCCCTATCACCCTTGATTTTTATCTCAATCAGATATTACATCTCGATGACAAAATCAAATTATTGCCAGAGTATTACGCCGCTTTAGGCTCAAATGCTAAGCGTTATCGAGCCGAGTATCGAATTATAAGACCAGACGGAACTGTACGTTGGTTAGATGAAGACCATACCATTGTCAGGGATGAAAATGGTATGGCAATTCGAACTTATAGTGTAAAAATGGATATTACTGAGCGCAAACAAATAGAAGAAATATTGAAAGAAAGTGAAGATAAATTTTCAACTATTTTTAGGTTAAGCCCAAATTCGTTTTCTTTAACAACTATGGATGGAAAGATACTAGATGTAAACCAAAATTTTACAAGAATATTAGGCTATACAAAAGATGAAATTGGAAATACAACCGTGGATTTGAATATCTGGTTAAACGAAGACGAAAGACAAAAAGTCCTTGGGAAACTGGTTCAGGAAGGAAAACTAGAAAATGAGGAAACTCAATATCGCGCAAAAAACGGCAAAATAATAGACGTGCAATTATCAGCAGCAATAATTAAAGTGAATAATAATCCGGTTATATTAGCCGAAGTAACGGATATTACCGAGCGCAAACGGGCGGAGGAGGCACTGAAATTGAGCGAAGAAAAATATCGCTTAATTGCGGATAATGCCTCTGATGTAATCTGGGTACTGAATATATCAAAAAATAGATTTACATATATCAGCCCTTCGGTCTATCAGTTGCGTGGCTATACACCTGAGGAAGCAATGTCGCAGGATATTACTCAATCATTAACACCGGAATCTGTCAAAGAAGTCTTTGATTCTATTTCTGTTAACATGCCGATTTTCATCGAAGACCCCGATACGATGGTGTATTATATTAATGAACTTCAACAGCCATGTAAAAGCGGAGAACTCGTTTGGATTGAGGCATCTACACGTTATCGTTATAATCAATTAGGAGAAATTGAAGTTGTTGGGATATCACGCGATATCACAACTCGCAAGCAATGGGAAAATGAATTAAGAGTTGCCAAAGAAGCCGCCGAAGCCGCCAACCAAGCTAAAAGCACCTTTTTAGCCAACATGAGCCATGAACTCCGCACCCCCCTCAACGCGATTCTTGGTTTTGCCCAAATAACAGCCCATAACCCCACCCTAGATAAAGAAGGACGTGATAATCTGAGCATCATCAACCGCAGTGGCGAACATCTGCTGACGTTGATTAATCAGGTGCTTGACCTCTCCAAAATCGAAGCCGGACGCACCACTTTAAATGAAACCGATTTTGACTTGCATCGCCTGCTGACCGATTTAGAAGACATGTTCAGCCTCAGAGCAGAAAACAAACAGTTACAACTCCAGTTTGAACAGGCTGATGATTTGCCTCAGTATATCCGCACCGATGAGGTCAAATTGCGCCAAGTGTTGATTAATTTGCTCAATAATGCGATTAAGTTTACGGAGAGTGGCGGGATAATATTGCAGGTCAAGAGGATAGAGGATAGAGGGGAGAGGATAGAGGATAGAGGGGAGAGGATAGAGGATAGAGGGGAGAGGATAGAGGATAGAGGGAAGGGGATAGAGGAAAAACTTTTGCCTCCAGCCTCCCACCTCCCACTTCTATCCTCCGTCCTTCATTTTGAATTGGAGGATACGGGGGTAGGTATTGCACCTGAGGAGATGGATACGTTGTTTGAGGCCTTTGTGCAAACCGAAAGTGGGCGACAATCGAAAGATGGGACCGGGTTGGGACTGTCGATTAGCAAAAAATTTATCGAACTGATGGATGGCAAGATAGCTGTAACCAGCGAAGTCGGACAAGGCACGACCTTCACCTTTGACATCCATGTTAAAATAGCTGACAAAATCGACAATCGACAATCCGAAATCGGCAATCGGGTCGTTGCGTTGGAACCAAATCAACCCAGCTATCGAATTTTGATTGTGGATGACCAGTGGACAAATCGGCAACTGCTTATCAAACTGCTCAGTCCATTAGGTTTTGAACTGCGGGAGGCGGAGAATGGTCAACAGGCGGTTGAGATATGGGAAGCATGGCAACCCCATTTAATATGGATGGACATGCGGATGCCGGTCATGGATGGTTATACCGCGACAAAAATCATCAAATCGAAAATCGAAAATCGAAAATCGAAAATTATTGTCCTGACCGCCAGTGTGTTGGAGGAAGAACGGACGGTGATTTTGGACGCTGGTTGTGATGATTTTCTGCGGAAACCGTTCAAGGAGGCTGACATCTTTGAGATGATGCACCAGCATATCGGCGTGACCTATATTTATGAAGAAGAAGCCCAATCAGTCATAGCTATCCCAACTGCTCTGGCGGCCTTACCCCCTGAGTTGCTGGCTCGCTTTGAGACAGCCATCGATCACGCGGATATAGACATGGTCGAACGTATCATTGACGAGATTCGTTTGAGTAACGCTGGTTTAGCAGATAGACTGATGAAACTAGCGGCCATGTTTGAATATGATGTAATTGCAGATTTAATTCAGGAGGTTCGACATGAATAACATCAGGAACTCAGCTAATATTTCTGATAACTACGCAGAACTCATCCAATGACTATTATAGAGCAGAATTTACAGGATAGGAGAATAAAAATTCTCTTATCCTGTAAATTCTGCTCTAAACAGCGTAAATACTGTGGACTATTTGAGTTGTGCGGAGTCTTCAATAATATTTTAGTCGTAGACGATACCCCGGTCAATTTACGTAAAAGTTCAGTAAAACCGCCCTAGAAACCCGATTTCTTTGAGAAATCGGGTTTCTGACGTTCCTTCTGGCGAGTTCACTGAATATTTACGTTCGGGTTTAGCCGTTCAGAATGGCAATGATGATTTGTAATAGCTCTTGCAACTCATGGGGAACGGTGTATATCCGAATATCTTGGGTAATGCATTTGGTTTGACGGTCTAAGATGCAAAAACGCCACGCGTCCCCAATGGTAATAATGCCATACAATGGTCTTGTATTCTCATCAATCCACTGGTCAAAGGCAATTAGCTCAGTAGCCAATTGGATAAATCCTCGCCCTAAATCATCATTTTTGGCCTCAACAACTAATAAATTCCCTTTGTGGTGCAAATAATAACCAATTTTACCCTTCAGTTGTTCAGAAACATACAACGGGTATTCAATTCGGAGTTTGGTTTGTAAATAAACGCCCAAATTAAGTAAAATCGGCGCGACCAAAACTTCCCGTTTTGCGGCTTCACTATTAAGGTCTGCAATCCGCATGTGGGCTTCGAGTTGATGTTTAAGATGGCTGAAATGATCGGTCTTAATTGTCGATTTGGGTAAGGTGCATATCTCTGTTTGCCGCGTATACCCAAAATGCTCCAATAGCTCATCGACGGGGGGATTCATCTCAAAATAGTTCCGAAAAGTATAGCTTTTATTAGGGTCAATAATTGGTCGTCTCATGTTCACTTACCTCCGTTTGTCCATTGTTATATTAGGACATTATAATTCTTTGAACAACCCGTGTCAATCCGGTTTTGTCATAATCGAAAGTATCATCAGCGAGATTCGTTTGAGTAACGCTGATTTGGCGGATAGACTGATGGAATTATACTGCGATTAGGGCAATTCCAACCTTTAAAATCTTCCAAACTGATTAAATTCTCTATGTCATTCCCGCATGCTTTTAGCGGGAATCCACATTCTGCATACAAATGGATGCCCGATAACAACATTCGGGCATGACATTTGGGAGGTTTATTTTCTTGGAATTGCCTAGAATGAATGAGAACAAAACTTTTGACCGAGATCGTGGCGATAATGTCATCGCCACGGATATTTGGCGGGCTTAAGTCCGCCGAATATGGGTACTATACTCAAATTAGTTTGAAACCGACACTTTCCTCATGTCATGCCCGAATGTCTTTATCGGGCATCCACACGATCTGTACAGGAAGTGAGTCAAGTGAAGATAATGACCCTTCTAAAATGGGAGCTACTTACCCATGTCATTCCCGCATGCTTTTGGCGGGAATCCACTGTCTGTATACGAACGGATGCCCGATAAAGACATTCGGGCATGACATGGCGGAGAGCTTTATTTCAGTTTGGTCAATGCGTTACTTTGACTCAGTCCCTGCTGTAAGGAATGGATTCCCGCTAAAAGCATGCGGGAATGACATCGCAAAAGTTACGTTCCCATTCAATACCCAGCACTCTAAGTGAAAAAGTATTAAAAAATCATATTGACTCTCGATCTATTGCTATAAAAAAGGATAAAAATCCAATGAGAACACTATTCAAAGCGATTCTATTACTCGTTGTACTACTTATCTCAACGCAAGCCACAACCTATGCCCAAGGGGGCGATGATCCAACTCCCCTGCCGTCCGATAAATTTATCAAATTCGACCATCTGACCACTGAAAATGGACTCTCAAATGACAGTGTTTGGGGGATGGCTCAAGACAGCGACGGCTTCATGTGGTTTGGCACATTTGACGGCCTGAATCGCTATGATGGCAACACGGTCAAAGTGTACCGCCACGACCCGGATGATCCCCACAGCTTGAGCGATAATACCCTCAGAGGGATGCTTGTCGATCAGACTGGCATACTCTGGATTGGTACATGGGGGGAGGGACTCAATCAATTTGACCAAGGCACGGAGCGATTTATCCGTTACCAACATAATCCAGATGATCCCCATAGTCTGAGCCACGATGCGATTCGAACAGTGTATGAAGACCGGGCCGGTACGCTCTGGGTTGGCACAATGGGAGGGCTTAATAGATTTAATCGGGAAACCAAACAATTTACGCGTTACTTGCACGAGCCTGATAATCCAAACAGCCTAGGGAATAATATTGTTTGGTCGATCTATGAAGACCGCGCTGGCGTTCTCTGGATAGGCACTGACGGCGGTCTTGACCGGTTTGACCCGGCAACAGAACAGTTTGTCCACTACCAGCATAATCCTGATGATTCCCAGAGCCTTAGCCACAATAGTGTCCGGTCAATTTGTGAAGACAGGTCGGGTACAGTTTGGGTTGGCACAATGGGCGGCCTCAACAGATTTGATCGGGACACGGAACAATTTACCCGTTATCGGCATGACCCAGCTGATCCCGCCAGCCTGAGTCACAATACCGTCTTTCTGGTGTACGAAGATCAGGCCGGCATCCTCTGGGTTGGCACCTGGGGCGGCGGGCTGAATCGATTCAACCCCGAAACGAACACCTTTACGGCCTACCGCTCCAATTCCGCGGATCCATTCAGTTTGAGCAATGACAATGTCTTTCTTCTCCATGAGGATCAGGCAGGAATGGCCTGGATCGCGACCGATGGCGGCGGCGTGAATAGGCTCGATCTCGGCGGCAAACCGTTTCGCCACTATCGATCTATCCCCGGCGATTCGAACAGTCTGAGCCATAACGCCGTCCGCGCCCTGCATGAAGACCGCACAGGGGCACTCTGGATCGGCACCAACAGCGGCGGACTGAGCAAATTTGTTCCTTCGACAAGCTCAGGACAGGCTCATCAGGCAGGGCAGTTCACGCATTACCAACATGACCCTAATGACCCAGACAGCTTGAGGAGTAATTCTATCTGGGCAATTTATGAAGACCAGACAGGGTTGCTCTGGCTTGGCAGTTACGGAGCCGGGTTGCATGCATTTGATCAGGAGATAGAGCGATTTACGCAGTACTCGCATGATTCCACTCAGCCCCATAGCCTGAGTAGTAATAATGTATTTGCCCTATATGAAGACCGCGCCGGAATCCTCTGGATTGGCACCTGGGGCGGCGGATTGAATAGACTTGATCGAGAAACCGAACAATTTACTCGCTACCAACATGACCCGACTGACTCTGGTACGCTGAGTCACAATCAAGTGACGAATATTTATGAAGACAGTGCCGGTATATTCTGGATTGGCACAATGGGAGGGCTGAACAGATTTGAGCCGGAGACTGGACGATTCACCCGCTATTTTCATGACCCTGCCAATCTGGAAAGTTTGGGCCATAACTCCGTGATGTCGATCTATGAAGACAGTGGAGGCCGGTTGTGGATTGGGATGATAGGGGGAGGTTTGGATAAATTTGATCGTGAGCAAAAGCGATTTATTCACTACACGGTTAAAGACGGATTGCCAAGCAATACAGTGTTTGGAATATTGGAAGATGATGACACAGAGGGTGGAAACCTGTGGCTCAGTACCACCTGGGGGTTGTCAAGATTCAATCCTCAGATGGAAACCTTCCGCAATTACGAAAAGAGCGACGGACTGCAAAGCAATTCATTTTTAGGACCCAATGCTTACTATAAAAGCCAGAGCGGCGAGTTGTTTTTTGGCGGGAGCAATGGCTTCAACGCCTTTCATCCTGATCAAATCAAGGATAACCCGCAGATTCCGCCTATTATGATTACCGATTTCCAACTGGCAAACAAACCCGTCCTCATTGGCGGGGATTCGGTCTTGCAGAAAGCCATCCTTGAAACCGATCATATCACTCTATCCTACTTAGACCGTGTATTTTCCTTTGAGTTTGCGGCCCTCAACTACCGAGCCTCAGAGAAGAATCGCTACCGGTATAAAATGGAGGGGTTTGAAGAGGAGTGGGCCGAGGTTGACAGCACCCGCCGTTTTGCCACCTACACCAATTTGGATGCTGGTGAATATACGTTCAGAGTAATCGGCTCCAACAATGACGGAGTATGGAACGAAGAAGGTGCTTCCATTAAAATCACGGTGACTCCGCCCTGGTGGGAAACAGTGTGGTTTAGAGGGGTAATGATTGGGCTGGTCGTGAGCATCGTTGTTGGTGGATTCCGCCGGCGGGTAAGCGTCATCGAGAGCCAGAAGCATCAACTCGAAATTCAGGTGACAGAAAGAACCAGGGAATTGACTGAATCGAACGCACAACTGAAGACCGCGAAAGAAGTCGCCGAAACTGCCAATCAGGCCAAAAGCACCTTCCTCGCCAACATGAGCCACGAACTACGCACCCCGCTCAACGGCATCCTGGGCTATGCTCAAATCCTCAAGCGTGACCTAAGCACTCCCCCCAAACAGCAACATGGCCTAAACATCATCGAAAGCAGTGGCAAGCACTTGCTGATGCTGATTAACGATAGCCTCGACCTGGCCAAAGTGGAATCTGGTACGATTGACCTCTACCAGACCGATTTTCATCTGACCGCGTTCCTCAACAGCATTGGCGAACTCATCCACATCCGAGCCAAACACAAGGGGGTGGAGTTCCGTTTGGAAGATAGCCCGACCGAGACGGAGAATCTTCCCACCTATCTGCATGGCGATGAACGGCGACTGCGGCAAGTTCTGCTGAATCTGCTTGGTAATGCGGTGAACTTTACGGAGCATGGTCAGGTGAGGTTACAAGTTTCGAGTTTGAGTAACACTCTACCCCCCTCAGTCCCCCCTGCTAGGGGGGAAGCCAGTTTCCCCGCCAGAGTTGCCTCCCCCCCTTTGGGGGGGATTGAGGGGGGGCTAGACTCCGCTAACTTAAAGACATTGCTCTCAGAGAAAGTTTTACTCCGCTTTGAAGTTATAGACACCGGCATCGGTATCACACCGGAGGATATTCAGGCCATCTTTGAGCCATTTCAACAGGTTGGTGAGATGCACCAACGGGTGCAAGGCACGGGCTTGGGACTGGCCATCAGCCGGAATCTGATTCGGGTCATGGGGGGTGAACTGCATGTGGAGAGTATGCCCAGACAGGGTAGTCGTTTCTGGTTTGACCTGCCCTTTGCCGAGGTCGTGGCAACTGGCTCGGCCATTGAGGAGCATCCTCAAACCCAAACCATCGTAGGTATCAGCGGGGAGGCTGGCACAGCGCTAATTGTGGATGATGTTTGGGAAAACCGAGCCGTACTGGTTGATCTGCTGACTCCGTTGGGTTTCCAGACTTTTGAGGCGGAGAACGGGCGCGAAGGGCTGGCCCAAGCCATCGCCCAACCGCCCAATCTAATCATCACCGATCTGGTCATGCCGGAGATGGACGGCTTTGAACTGATTCAGAAAATCCGGCATACGCCCGATTTACAGCACATACCCATTATCGCCGCCTCGGCCAGCGTGTATGAGCAGGAGCAACAAAAAAGTCTGACCTTGGGCGGAGATGCCTTTTTGCAAAAACCCATCGAAGCCGAGCAGTTGTTTGACTTGCTACAACGGTTATTACCGCTAGAATGGGTGTATCAAGAGAGTGAGCCAGAAAGCATGAGCCAAGCAGAAACAACAGAGATGGCCCTGCCCTCGGTTGACATGTTGAACCAATTACTTAATCATGCTGAGGATGGTGATGTCCGGGCTATTATCAATGCTCTTGATGAATTGGAACAAGAACAAGCCGACTTGGCTCCCTTTGTCAACCAACTTCGGCAATTAGCCCACTCGTTCAAACTGAATAAAATTAGTGTGTTGTTGGAAGAATATTTACGATTTTAGATTTACGATTTTGGATTTTAGATTTACGATTTTTCCTCGTTCCCAATCGCCAATCCAAAATCGTAAATCCAAAGGATTGGTTATGAAACACGAAAATAAAGGTACAATATTAGTTATTGATGATGAGCCAGCCAATTTGGGGGTTCTGTTTGCACAGTTAGAGCAAGCCCATTTTAAGATGCTGATTGCCGAAGATGGTGCTGGTGCGCTCAAGCGGGTTGAACGGCTCAAGCCGGATATCATTCTCTTAGATGTGCGCCTACCGGATATTGATGGCTTTGAACTGTGCCGTCACCTGAAATCGAAGGAGGGTCTGGCCGGGGTTCCGATCATTTTTTTGAGCGCGCAGATGAATACGGCGGATAAACTCAAAGGGCTGGAGCTAAGTGCGGTGGATTATATTACTAAACCCTTTGAGGCCGCTGAAGTGGTCGCCCGCGTAGAAAAACATCTGACCATCCGCAATCTGCAAAAACAGCTTGAAGAAAAAAATGCTCAACTTCAACAAGAGATTGCCGAGCGCAAGCAGGCGGAGGAGTCGCTGCGGGAGAGTGAAAAATTGCTTCGTGAAGCTCAACATATAGGAAAGTTAGGTCATTGGGTTTGGGATAGAGATGCCGATACGCTTATTTGGTCTGATGAAGTGTATCGAATATTTGGTGTTCAGCCCGACTCTTTCCAGCCTTCGGCAGAAGCATTCGAAGCCACAATACATCCAGATGATCTGGAAGAATTTTTAAGTAAACGTGAGAAAATGCTTCGTGAGCATCAAAAAATGTATATAGAGCATCGTATTATTTGCTCCGATGGCAATGTTCGTCATGTTGCCGAAAGAACAGAATTAAATGAAGATGAAAATGGCAATGTACGGCGTGTTATGGGTATTGTCCAGGACATCACCGAGCGTAAGCAGATAGAGGAGGCACTGCAAAAGAGTGAGGAGAGGCACCGTACTTTATTTGAAACTATGGCCTTGGGGGTCGTCTATCAGGATACAAGCGGAAACATAATCTCGGCAAACCCGGCGGCAGAACGTATTCTTGGTTTAACGCTTGATCAAATGCAAGGCCGCACTTCTTTTGATCCTCGCTGGAAAGCCGTCCACGAAGACGGTTCAGATTTTCTGGGAGAGACTCACCCCGCTATGGTTGCCCTAAAAACCGGAAAACGGGTTATGAATGTCGTCATGGGGATTTTTCATCCAAACGAAGAAAAATACCACTGGATAGATATCTGTGCCATCCCGGAATTCAAACCGGGAGAAACCGCACCCTATCAGGTCTACACTACTTTCAGTGAGTTTACCAAGCGCAAGGAAACGGAGGAGGCATTGCGGCAGAGCGAATATCGCTTCCACACCTTGTTCGAGGCGATGACCGAAGGAGTCGCTCTCCACGAGGTCATCTACAATGAAAGCGGCGCGGCGGTAGATTATGTGGTGGTCGATGTAAATCCGGTTTATGGAGTCCACACCGGTTTAGCGGTGACAGACATTACTGGCAGACAAGCATCTGACATTTATGGCACAAGCGAGCCACCATATTTAGATATATATAGCCGAGTTGCTGAGACCGGTGAACCCACTCAGTTTGAGACATATTTTCCACCGATGGAAAAACATTTCGCCATTTCGGTCGTGTCACCGGAGAAAGGAAAGTTTGCCACAATTTTTGAAGATGTCACCGAGCGCAAGCAGGTAGAGGAGGCACTGAAATTGAGCGAAGAAAAATATCGCTTAATTGCGGATAATGCCTCTGATGTAATCTGGATACTGAATATATCGAAAAATAGATTTACATATATCAGCCCTTCGGTCTATCAGTTGCGTGGCTATACACCAGAAGAAGCAATATCGCAGGATATTACTCAATCATTAACACCGGAATCTGTCAAACAAGTCTTTGATTCTATTTCTGTTAACATGCCGATTTTCATCGAAGACCCTGATACGATAGTGTATTATATTAATGAACTTCAACAGCCATGTAAAAGCGGAGAACTCGTTTGGATTGAGACATCTACACGTTATCGTTATAATCAATTAGGAGAAATTGAGGTTGTTGGGATATCACGCGATATCACAACTCGCAAGCAATGGGAAAATGAATTAAGAGTTGCCAAAATTGCCGCCGAAACCGCCAACCAAGCTAAAAGCACCTTTTTAGCCAACATGAGCCATGAACTCCGTACCCCACTCAACGCCATTTTGGGTTTTTCTGAGTTGCTCGGTCACAGCACGAATCTCGAAACTGAAGAACAGAAGAATCTGACTATCATCCATCGTAGCGGGGCACATCTGCTGAACCTGATTAACGATGTGCTGGACATGTCGAAGATTGAGGCCGGACTCGCTGTTCTTAATGAAGATGAGTTTGACCTGCACCACTTACTTGATGATGTGGAAAATATGTTTCGTTTGAAAGCCGATAAAAAGGGGTTACAACTGGTTTTTGAATGTGATGCCGATGTTCCCCGATATGTGCAGACAGATGAAGGTAAACTGCGGCAGGTATTGATAAATTTACTCAGCAACACCCTCAAGTTCACCCAAACAGGCGGTATCTCGGTGTGGGTTAGAAACTTATCTTCCCGCAAGTTTGAAACTTGCGGGAAGATTGCTCTTCAGTTTGAAATCGAAGATAGTGGTCAAGGTATAGCGCTTGATGAACTGGACAGCCTGTTCGAGGCATTTATCCAGACCAAAACTGGACGGAAGTCACAGGAGGGGACTGGTCTGGGATTATCCATCAGCCAGAAATTCGTGCAGATGATGGGTGGCGATATTAGCGTTGAAAGCGAGGTCGGCAAAGGCACTATTTTCCGATTTCAGATTCGAGCAAAAGCGGTAGAGGGCGCGAAAATCAAAACTGCACAGTCAGCGAGACAGGTCATCGCCTTAGAGCCGAATCAGCCCATTTATCGGATATTGATTGTTGACGATAAAGAGAGCAACCGTCTGCTACTGCTCAAAATGTTGGCCTTGCCGGGCTTTGAACTCCGTGAGGCAGAAAACGGCCAAGAGGCGGTGGATATTTGGGCAGAGTGGAATCCTCATCTAATCTTCATGGATATACGGATGCAGGTTATGGACGGGTACACAGCGACAAAGATAATTAAGGATACCTCTACGGGCAGGCTTCGCGCGGAAGAATTAAGAATGAAGAATGAGGCAGACTCTAGTTCTCGTCTTAATTGCAAAATCATAGCCGTGACAGCCAGTGTATTTGAAGAGGAACAGACTGCCATGATGTCCGCAGTTTGCAATGATTTTATCCACAAGCCGTTTAAGGAGGCGGAGATATTTGAGGTGATACAGCGACATATAGGGGTGCGGTATTTGTATCAAGAAGATGTGGCCCATGTTTCAGAACACTCTGAAAAGGCAAGGGATGATGACCTAACGGCTGAGAATCTGGCTGCCTTACCCCCAGAATTACTGACCCGTTTTGAGACAGCCATTAATCGCGCCGATATAGACATGGTAGAAAGTATCATCAACGAGATTCGTTTGAGTAATGTTGGTTTGGCAGATAAGTTGATGGAACTAGCGGAGATGTTTGAATATAATGTAATTGCAGATTTAATTCAGGAAGCTCGATTATGAATAATACAACAACGAATATCTGGCATGGTTCATTTTAGACTAAATGATCTTTACAATTTGCGGTGTCTCGTAGGGGCTAGGCAGGGCGGTCTAATTTTGGAACGTGCGTCCATGTTGTCTCCGCCCCTGCCTCGCCCATTTGCTCGGAGACACCGCCCCCTGTGGGTTGTGGGCGAGGTAAGGCGGATGAAGATTCTGATTTCAAACCATGATAGTTGCCGCCTTACCTAGCCCCTACGCAATCTATCGCCATGCCTAATTTGTAAAGCTGATTTCCTCCGGTTTGAACCTTGCCGGAATTGGGATTAAATAAATTGCGCGCTCCAGAGTGGTTCAATCTTTAAGATTGAACCACTCACAATGACCAACATGCACAAGTTTTCACATAAGAATGAATTCTTATGCTGACACGAGAAACCTGCTTAAGCAGGTTTTCCGTTTAAGACGCTGATTGAAATCAGCGGTCATCAGCGGTCATCAGCACAAGTTAAAAAAAATCTCATTCCTTAGGGTAAACATTACCCTCCAACTCTTTCTTAATTTCGTTGATATTTTCTTGAGTGACGAGAAGGGTTGGCACAGAAATCTCTTTTGGTGGATTTTCACCGTTTAGATAGTCCCAAGTAGCATTAAAGGCTTCCCGTCCCATACGAATGGGCTGTTGTACGGCTAAAGCAAGCAATTTGCCATCTTTAACGGCCTGGAGGGTCTCAGGTGTTCCATCAAAGCCAACGTGTAATATTTCGGGAATTTTGCCTTCCTGTTCTAAGGCTTGTATAGCACCCAACGTGGCTTCGTTATGTTCGCTAAACAAGGCGCGTAGATTAGGCTGGTTGGCTAGTAGTTCTTCAACAAAAAGCAGTGACTCGGCTTGGGTATAATCTTGGCTTTCTAAGATACTCACCACTGGGCTACCGATAGTGATCATGGCATCCTTAAATCCTTCGGTTCGATCTCGACCATTTTGCCGAGCTAATGAGATGGTGATTAGCGCAGAGTCATCAGCTTGCCAACCCTTTTGTTGCATTACCTGAGCTAAATATTCACCGACATCTTTAGAACCTTTATAGTTGTCTGTGATGACAAAAGAAACATAACGGTCTGATTTTGCGCCAATATCGCAGATAATTACGGGTATTTCGGCTTTTTCAGCAGATTCTAAAACCTCAACCGCAGAGGTACTATCCACGGGGGACAGGATAATTGCCTTGACGTTTTGGTTGATTGCCTCTTGGACATTTTGTAACTGGACGTTAGCTTTCTGGCGAGAATCTAAGTCAATGACCGTCATATCGGCTTTCGCCGCGCTCTCATGAATGCCAAGCGAAACATTCCGCCAAAAGGGAAGTCGCAATGAAGGACTCAGGTAAGCAATTTTTACCGTATCCGTATCAGGCGTTTCTATCGTTGGTGTAGGCACAGTTTCAGTCGTCGCAGTGGGTATTGGCGTTGGCATGGGCGTTGCGGTTTGACAGCCAGATACCAATACAAAAATGACGAATAGTAGAACAATAATGTTAGTACGTGCAAAAGTTTTCATAGTTATTTCAGAAGTTTATCATTTCAACATGACTAAAACAATATCTGACAGGATTAACAGAATGGACAGGATTAAAGGCAAAAAATCCTGTTAATCTTGTTAATTCTGTCGAAAAATACTTTTGATCTTGTCAACATGTCAGGTCATGAATGAAACGATATACTCTTGGTTATTTTCCCTCAATCTGTATTTACAGACTTACTACCCGACAAAAATTTTTAGCCTGAACTAAGTAACACAGAGGTTCACAGAGGGACACAGAGTTTTTAAAAAAGAGAATTATTTTTTCTCCGTGAATCTCTGTGCATCTCCGTGAACCTCTGTGTTACCGTTTTTAGCCTTTCCTAAGGCAGACGGAAGAAATAAAACATCCCAATTGAGGAGTCAGCACCCGCGGTGCGGCACGACGTGCCTACTCCACGGGACAATTATTTTTTTCCACGTGCCTAAACCAATCTGTCGGATACTAAGTTTACAGACAGTATAACGTGAATTAATTTATTTATAAAATCTTAGGAATAAGAATAGAATATGTAGTGGTCAGCTTGATGTTGAAAAAGATCATGTCACCCTGAGCATTTTTTGCGAAGGGTCTCTCTTACCCGAATTTAGGTAGATTCGGGTGGATACTTCGCCTTCGGCTCAGTATGACATGGTTTTCAACATCATCCTGACCACCACAAATAAGAATAGAATAGAGCAACTTATGAAAATAACATTACGCCAGAGGATATTAACAACCGCCCTATTGCTCACTCTGATAACCACACTGTCCATGTCTGGGACATACTATTACTTGTTGGTCAGAGAAATCCGTGAATTTGCCAGCAGGCAAATCACTATCGCTCTTGAAATTACTTTTGGTGATCTTGTGTCACAGGCAGAACAGGCCAATCAGAAGACGGAAATATTTAGTCGTGACAAACTGGCATTACCAATATATCTGAACTATTTATCTCAGGAGCAATTTATCCAAGCGGATGAAGAACAGCAAAAGTGGGTTCATTTTCAAGAGACTTTATCCTACCTTAGTGATATTTCTCAGGAAATTAATGATTTTGCCGTATCACTCAAGGCTACTCAGATTATTGTTTATGACCGAGAGGGGCAAATCCTCTCACTTTACCAGCGCACTGAGGATCAAGATATATTGGGGATATACCTACACCAAGCACATGGTGGGACATTTGTTCCTCTACACACCAACGAGGAAATGGCTGCAATTTGGATTTGGCAAAAGCTTGAGGATGTCACTCAATCGAGTCTGCCGCTTGGCATACAAACAAAATATCCGGCTGAAATACCAACTCAGGCGACGGCTATTTTGACGACACTTGACCAGACTGTTACAACCAAGCTAATTTTACCAATTTTCCGTAACGAACTGTTTCAAGGTTTTGTAGTTATTTGTTTGGACATCTCGCAAAACGACGTGGATAGTTACGCGATATATAGCCAAACGGAGGTGAATGTTTTTGCCGGAACGACACAAATGGTTGGCTCATTGCCTGAGTATCAGACTTTATCCACCAATCAGTCTGTCTCGGTTCATTACTTGGATTTGTTACAGTTTCGAGATAGGCCGCCAATTCATTTTTTTGATATGAGCTTGGATGACCAAAAATATTACCAAGGACAGATTCGATTTGGTCAGGAAAATACCTCTGCTGGTACAATTGCGGCTATTGTCTCGCAACAGGCTGAAAGACAAAAGATTTACGAGCTTATCTATTTGGTTATCATGGTGACAGTTATTTTGGGCAGTTTGGTTGCTGTTGTGGCCTATTTTTTAAGTATTCGGATCATCCATCCGCTTAAGTTATTGGAGCAATCTGTAGAGCAGTTTGGCAGAGACAATATTGTTGTGGATATGCCTATTGATTCTGAGGATGAAATTGGTAACTTGGCGCGTGCATTTAGCACTATGACTCGCCAACTTACCAAAAGTTTTGAGCAACTGGATGCCCAAATTAAACAGACTCAACAAGAAGTCAAAGAACGTCGGCAGGCTGAAGATGCACTTCGGCAATTTACTGAGGAGCTTGAACAGTTGGTTATTGAGCGCACTCAGGAATTGACCGAAGCCAATGAAACCGCCTTAGAAGCCCAACGCGCCGCCGAAACCGCCAATCAAGCCAAAAGTGCTTTTTTGGCTAATATGAGCCATGAGTTACGCACCCCACTCAATGGCGTTTTAGGCTATGCCCAAATCCTCAAGCGTGACCCGATAACCACACCCAAACAGCAACATGGTCTCAACGTAATTGAGCAAAGCGGTAATCATCTGTTGTCTCTGATTAACGATGTGCTTGATCTGGCTAAAGTCGAATCGGGCAAAATAGAACTGTATGAGACAGATTTTAATTTATCCTCATTACTAATTGAGGTTAGTGAAATCATCAAGATTCGAGCCGAACGCAAAGACGTTAGCTTTTATTTAGAATCTGCGGATGATTTACCAAAAGATCTGTTTGGCGATGAACGACGCTTACGGCAGATATTATTGAACTTATTGGGCAATGCGGTTAAGTTTACGGATCAGGGGAGTGTCACTCTTAGAATTTTAGATTGTCGATTGCCGATTGCCGATTTAAAAAATCCAAAATCCAAAATCCGTTTTTCAATAGAGGATACTGGGGTTGGTATCTCTGAGGAAGATATTGAGACTATTTTTAACCCCTTTGAACAGGTTGGCGAGCAAAAGCGGCAAGCTAAGGGGACAGGTTTAGGATTAGCTGTCAGCCAGAATTTAGTAGAATTGATGGGCGGACAGTTGTTTGTTAGCAGTCAACTTGATGTAGGGACACAATTTTGGTTTGAGTTAGCTTTGCCGATTGTAGATCACCATCGTGTCGCTCAAGTCAGCCGACAAGCAATTATTGGCATAGAAGGCGAGCCTCCCAAAATATTGGTCGTGGATGATAATTTGAACAATCAAGCGGTTCTGGTTGATTTATTGTCTCCATTGGGCTTTATAATTAAACAGGCTAACGATGGACATGAAGGATTAGACATAGCTACCCAATGGCAACCGGATGCGATTATTACCGATTTAAGTTCAGTACGTAGCCTGAGCGAAGTCGAAGGGATGGATGGTTTTGAACTGATTCGCCAATTGCGCCAATCTCCGATATTGAAAGAAAAGGTTATCATTGCCTGTTCAGCCAGCGTCTATGAGGCAGACCAAAAAAGGAGTTTGGATATTGGTAGTAACGCTTTTTCGCCCAAACCAATCCAAGCCGAAACGCTTCTTGAGCAGTTGCAACAGTTTCTTAATCTAACTTGGCTGTATGGGGACAACATCCAAGAAACTGTTGAAGAGGAAATTTCTCAAATTATAGTATTGCCCCCAATCGCTGAATTAGAAAAACTCTATGAGTTATCGCTAATGGGTGATATTGATGATGTTGAAAAAGAAATAACTATTTTAGCGACCTCAGATGTAACCTTAAAACCTTTTGTCGCCAAAATACGCACTTTTTTTAAAGAGTATCAAGTCGATGAATTGATTGAATGGCTTGAAGGAGAGATGGCATAGTTATCCCGCCTCGTTCCCAAACTGAGTCCCACCTCGTTCCCTCCCGCCTCGTTCCCAAACTGAGTTTGGGAACGAGATGGAGAACGAGATGGAAAACTGAGTTTGGGAACGAGGCGGGTGTTGAAGGAGAAACGAGATAATGACAAATAAAGTTTTAATTGTTGATGATGAACCAAAAAATTTAGATGTGCTACATACCTGTCTGCGTGAAGCCGACTTTAAAGTGGTGACAGCTAAAAGTGGCGAAGCGGCTCTCAAACGAATTGCTTATGCCAAACCTGATATTATTCTGTTGGATATAAACATGCCCGGTATTGATGGCTATGAAACATGCCGCAGATTGAAAAATAATGAGCTGTCCAAAGACACGCCCGTTATTTTTGTCACCGCCGAAACTGAAACGGTTGATAAAATTAGAGGGCTTGAAATGGGTGCGGTTGATTACATTACTAAACCTTTCCAACCAGAGGAGGTTGTGGCTCGGGTTGAAAAACATCTGACTATCCGTAACTTGCAAAAACAGCTTGAGGAACAAAATACACAACTTCAGCAAGAGATTGTCGAACGCAAGCGGACGGAGGAGGCGCTCTCAAAAACCCTGGAAAACTTACAACAAGCCGAGGAAGAACTGCAAGCTCAAAATGAAGAACTGCAAGCTCAAAATGAAGAACTTGTTATGATTCAAACACAACTCGAAACATCTCGTCAGGATTATATTGATCTCTATGACTTTGCTCCTGTCGGCTACTGCACTTTTGATGAAAAGGGGATAGTACTGGCAGCCAACCTGACTGCCGCTCGGCAAATGGGTCTTGAAAGAGAGACACTCAGCGGGAACAGTTTTTATCGTTATGTTGCCAAACCAGACCATGATACGCTTTTTCTCCATCTGCGCCGACTTTTTCAGACACACACCCGGCAAATTTGCGAAATCAGGCTGGTAAAGAAGGATGGTTCACGGTTCTATGTGCAACTGGAAAGTGTTCTTATTCAGAAAGATAAAGAGCATTTCAGCCAATGCTGGACAGCCATAAGTGACATCACCGAGCGCAAGCAGGCGGAGGAGGCGTTGTGGGAAAGCGAGGAAAGACTAACCACTTTTATGAATTCGGCGACTGAGAGTTTTGGTATTTACGATTCAGAATTCAACCTTGTCGAGATCAACAAAGCTGGCTTGGCCTGGTGGCCGATTGGGACCAAAAAAGAGGATTTGATAGGGAAAAATATTTTGGAATTGGCACCGAATCTCAAGGGAACAGGCAGATACGACCAGTATATGGATGTTATCAGGACCGGAAAACCCTTGTATTTAATGGATGTTATTCCGCACCCTAAATTTGGGACTATACACTTGGAGGTCAGAGCCTTCAAAACAGGTGATGGCTTGGGTATGATTACCGTAGACATCACCGAGCGCAAACAAATTGAGAAGGCGCTTCAGCAGAAGACGCATGATCTTGGCGAACGAGTTAAGGAATTAAATTGTTTTTATGGCATTGCCCGCCTCGTAGAGGAACACGGTAGTTCATTGGAAGAAATTTTGCAGGGCACGGTTGAACTTATCCCAGCTTCCTTGCAATACCCGGAGCTTACATGTGCCCGAATCACCCTAAACGGTCAACAGTTTAAAACGGAAACTTTTATAAAAAGCGACTGGAAGCAAACCAGCGACATCATCGTACAAGGCGAACAGGTTGGTAAATTAGAAATCTGTCTGATGGAAAAACCGGTAAGCGATGAGGTCCCTTTCCTGAGAGAAGAGAAACGTCTGATCAACGCAATTACCGAACGACTGGGTAGAGTTATCGAGCGCAAGCAGGCGGAGAAGGCGTTGCGGGAGAGTGAGGAGCGTTTTCGCAAGATTTTTGAGGATGGGCCACTTGGTATGGTTCTCGTTGACCGGAACTTTCATTATCTCTCTGTTAATACCGCATTTTACCGCATGTTGGGATATACGTCCCAGGAACTTTTTTCGCTCACATTTCCAGAGATTACGCATCCAGAGCATCGTGGGACAGACATTGAGCATACCAAAAAACTGTTCAGCGGAGAGATCTCGGTTTATCGAACTGAGAAACGTTACCTCAAGAAGAACAATGAGATTCTGTGGGGGTCTTTGACTGTATCAGTCGTTCGTGACGAGAACGGAGCATTTCTCCATTATATAGCGATGATTGAAGACATCACCAAGCGCAAGCAGGCAGAGGAGGCGTTGAAACAAAAGCTCGTGTTCGAAAGGACTGTGAAACGCGTATCGGCTCGATTTGTAGGTATCTTCAACCTTGACGAGGCGATTGACGCATCCCTCGCCGATATAGCGAATATGATAGACCACCAATCACACGAGGAAATGGTTGGCTTAACCAGACTGAGTGGAGCGGGGCGGGTTTATCTGTTTTTCCTCCGTGATGGGGGCGACACTCTGGACAACACCCATGAGTGGTGTGCTGAAGGAGTTGCCCCCCAAATCCACAACTTGCAAGGGCTTCCTGCCAACATGCTTCCCTGGTGGATGGCAATGCTCTGGGCAGGCGAGATGATCCACATTGCGGACGTTTCAGCCATGCCTGAAGAAGCATGCGCCGAGCAAGAGATTCTAGAAAGTCAGGACATCAAGTCGCTGTTGGTACTGCCTTTGCATGTTAGAGGGGAATTGGCAGGATTCATTGGGTTGGACAACATCGCGGAGACCGGACTGTGGAGCGCGGATGCCCTTTCGCTGTTACGCGTGGTCGCGCAAATCTTTGGAAACGCTCTTGAGCGTAAGCAAGCAGAAGAAGAACTTCTAAAAGCCAAAGAAGCCGCCGAAGCCGCTAATCAAGCAAAAAGCAATTTTCTGGCGAACATGAGCCACGAACTTCGCACCCCGCTCAACGCCATTTTGGGCTTTGCCCAACTGTTAAATCATAGCTCAAATCTCAACAATGAAGAACAGAAAAATCTGGCAATCATCTATCGTAGCGGGGAACATCTGCTGAACTTGATTAATGATGTACTGGACATGTCGAAGGTTGAGGCCGGACGTACTGTTCTTAATGAAGAAGAGTTTGACCTGCACCACTTGCTTGATGATGTGGAAAATATGTTTCGTCTGAAAGTTGATAAAAAGGGGCTACAACTGGTTTTTGAATATGATGCCGATGTTCCCAAATATGTGCAGGCAGATGAAGGTAAATTGCGACAGGTGCTACTGAATTTATTCAGCAATGCCCTCAAGTTCACACCGGCAGGCGGTATCTCGGTGCGGGTCAGATGTTTAGAAGAGAACGGACAGGTTTCTAAAACCTTTAGGGTCTCTGAGCATGAAACTTTGGGGAAGATTGCTCAGATTGTTCTTCTATTTGAAATCGAAGATACGGGTCAGGGTATCGCGCTTGATGAACTGGATAGCTTGTTCGAGGCATTTGTCCAGACCAAAATGGGACGAAAATCACAGGAGGGAACTGGTCTGGGATTATCCATCAGCCAGAAATTCGTGCAGATGATGGGTGGCGATATTAGCGTTGAAAGCGAGGTCGGCAAAGGCTCTGTTTTCCGATTCCAGATTCAGGCGGAAGCGGTAGAGGGCGTGAAAATCAAAACTGCACAGCCAGCGAGACGGGTCATCGCCTTAGAGCCGAATCAGCATTACCGAATATTGCTTGTTGATGATAAAGAGAGCAACCGCTTGCTACTGCTCAAAATGTTGACCTTGCCGGGCTTTGAACTCCGTGAGGCAAAAAACGGTCAAGATGCGGTGGATATTTGGGCAGAGTGGAATCCTCATCTAATCCTCATGGATATGCGGATGCCACTCATGGACGGTTATGAAGCGACAAAGATAATTAAGGATGATAAAGAATCCAAAATCGAAAATACCCAAAGAGCACAACGTCCAAAATCGAAAATCATAGCCGTGACAGCCAGTGTATTTGAAGAGGAACAGATTGCCATGATGTCCGCAGTCTGCGATGATTTTATCCGCAAGCCATTTAAGGAGGCGGAGATATTTGAGGTGATACAGCGACATATAGGGGTGCGGTATTTGTATCAAAAAGATGTGAATCCCCATGTTCCAGAACACTCTGAAAAGGCAAGGGGTGATGACCTAACGGCTGAGAATCTGGCTACCTTACCCCCAGAATTACTGACCCGTTTTAAGACGGCCATTAACCGCGCCGATATAGAGATGGTAGAAAGTATCATCAACGAGATTCGTTTGAGTAATGTTGGTTTGGCAGATAAGTTGATGGAACTAGCGACCATGTTTGAATATGATGTAATTGCAGATTTAATTCAGGAGGCTTGATTATGAATAATACAATAACGAATATATTAATTGTAGACGATACCCCAGCCAATTTACGCTTATTGATTGGGATGTTACGCAACGCAGGGTATAAAGTGCGTCCCGCCAACAATGGTGAACGGGCTTTTTTAGCCATAAAAGAATATCTCCCCGATCTGATATTACTTGATATTATGATGCCCGGTATGGATGGTTATGAGGTTTGTAAACGGTTGAAAGCGGATGAACAAACCCGCGACATCCCGGTTATCTTTATCAGTGCCTTAAATGAAACGGTAGATAAGGTCAAAGGCTTTTCTATCGGCGGGGTTGATTTCATCACCAAACCGTTTCAGGTCGAGGAGGTGTTGGCCCGGATTGAAATGCACTTGACTTTGCAACGGGTACAGCAACAACTGAAATCTCAAAATGTTCAATTGCAAACAGAAATCATACGACGAAAACAACTTGAATTAGCATTAAGCAAAAGTAAGGAAAAACTAGAGTGTTTTATGGATTCTGCGACTGATTATTTTTTCCATTTTGACCAAAACCTCAATCTGATTGATATTAATCAGATTGCATTACAACTGTTGGGGCTAGATAAAAAAGAGGCTTTAGGAAAACAGCTCACTGAACTATCACCTTATGTCCAACCAGCAGAGCGATATGAGCAATATCAGGAAGTCATACGGACTGGAAAATCATTTTCGGTGGATGATCGTGTGATTTTTTCCCAACATAAAGAGATGTACCAGTCTATCAAAGCCTTTAAAGTGGGGGATGGATTAGGTATTATTGCCACTGATATTACCGAGCGGGAAATAGTCAAACAGACTCTTGAAGAGGCAAATAAAATGTTACAGAGTCTGGCTAGTTTGGATGGCTTGACCCAGATTCCCAACCGTCGTCGTTTTGATGAACATCTCAGACATGCATGGCAGGAATGTTTGTATACCCAACAATCGCTGGTATTGATTTTAGCTGACGTGGATTATTTCAAATATTATAATGACAACTACGGTCATTTAGCAGGCGATATTGTTTTGAAACAGGTAGCAATGGCGATTGAGCAAGCCGTCAGACGTACCCAAGATTTGGCGGCTCGTTATGGGGGTGAGGAGTTTGCCGTTATCTTGCCCAATACAGATATAAAGGGTGGATTAAGTCTGGCGGAACAGATTCAACAAGAAATTGAGCAGTTGAATATTTCGCATGATTTCTCCGAAGTAGACCAATATATTACCTTAAGCATGGGAGTCGCCATGTTTGTGCCGGATGAACAGTTAACTATTGAGGATTTGATTAAATCGGCGGATAAGGCTTTGTATGCGGCAAAGGAAGCAGGTCGCAATCGGATTGTGACGAGGTAGGGGATCAAATTATAAATGGTAAATGGTGAATTATAAATGGTAGGAATGGGGATTAAATAAGTTGCGCGCTCCAGAGTGGTTCAATCTTTAAGATTGAACCACTCTCATGACCAACATGTACAAGTTAATTAATACCCATTCCTAAATGAACCGTCAAGCCGCTATGAAGGCGTAAGTCAGGAAGTCAGGAAGTCAGGAAGTCAGGAAGTCAGGAAGTTCCAGAATTTAAAACCTCCCAAAACCATTGTGACACTCTACCCCCTCGGAGCCGCTTCCCCCCTAGCAGGGGGGACTGAGGGGGGTAGAGACTCTGCTCAATTTGGGAGATTTATTTTCTTGGAATTGTCTCAATCACACGTACCACGCACCAAAATATCCGTTGTGGTGTTGTATACCCAAAAATTCTGTTAGCGTCAGGTAATTTACCATTCACCATTCACCATTTATATTTCATTCCACCCTGCACATGGCTGTTCGGTTCTCCGTTTCGTCACGCTACAAGCGTGACCTCCATATATTCATATCCGACCAAATTACTGTAGGTGACGCTTGTAGCGTCACGATTATGCCCATACGAGTTAGAACTGAACAACCCTGAGGTAGATACCAATTGTTAGGTCAATTGAAAGGAGTAAATATTCAGTGAACTCGCCAAAAAGAGTGTCAAAAACCTGATTTCTCAAAGAAATCGGGTTTTTAGGGCGGCCTTACTGAACTTTTACTGAAAGGATTTAATAATGATTACAATATCTAGTTTTAAAAAAGCAAATTTTGGAACAATCATAAAACAATTTCTAATAATCTTCTTCCCACTGTTTGTTCTGACAAGTAGTATTATAGCGGCAATCTGCTTTAAGGAAGTAGAAAATAGTCAGCACAATATCATGAACAATGAAATTCATAATATTAGCTTACAATTGACGATGATAGAAAGTAATTTAAAACCTGTCATGCAGGATTTACTGATTTTGTCAAGCCACCACGAGATGCAGTTGTTTCTCGATAATCCTGATGCTACTCATCAAAAAGCAATGGAGAACGAATTTTACTTATTTTCATCTGTAAAAAAGAGCTACGATCAGACTCGCTTTATAGATGATACGGGAATGGAAATAGTAAGAATTAATTACGATGGAACTAGTTCCCAAATTGTGCCGCAAGATAAACTCCAATCAAAGGAAGATCGTTATTACTTTAAAGAAACAATTCAGCTTGAACGCAACGAAATTTTTGTATCTCCATTTGACCTGAATGTTGAACAGGGACAAATTGAACAGCCCATAAAACCTATGCTTCGGGTCGGCATGCCGGTTTTCGACAAAAACAACCAAAAACGGGGCATTATCATCATCAACTATTTGGGCGAAATTTTAATTAACGTTTTAGGTAGTGAGAAAAGGTTGGGCCAAACTGTCATTGTTAGCTCTGAGAATTATTGGTTGATTAATGCTGACGGTTACTGGTTAAAAGGTTCTTCCCCCGAAGTAGAATGGGGCTTTATGTATGAAGATCGAGAAGACCGGACGTTTGGCAATGCCTTTCCGGAGGCCTGGCAAAATGTTATCGATACGGAAACAGACCAATTTTATAATTCAAAAGGTTTGTTCACGTATGCTACCCTACGCCCTTTTTCCGATAGCGGTTTTGAAAGTGGTCAAAAGATAGAAGACAGTAACTCTTTGCTGAAAAATTATCACTGGAAAGTTGTATCCTTTATACCGATAGAAGTTTTAAATAGCAACACATGGCGAATCGCCGGAAATTTTATTTTGTTAGATGCTGTATTAGCCCTGATTTTGGCTATTGGGGCCTGGTTTTTTGCTGTTAATCGGGTAAGACAACAGCAAGCAGAAGAGGCTTTACGGAATAGCGAAGAACAATTCCGCGGCGCTTTCGAAGCATCGGCAACAGGTATCGTCCTGGTCAGACCGGGCGGGTATTTTATCAGCGTCAATAAAGCCTTTTGTGATATGGTTGGATATGATGAGGCAGGGTTACTGGCAATCGATTTTAAGAGTATCACCCATCCAGATGATCTGGAAGCCGATTTAGAGAATGTCCGGTTGCTATTGGCGGGTGAGATTCCTTCTTTTCGGATGACTAAACGATATTATCATAAACAGGGACATATAATCTGGGTTCTGTTGAGTGTCTCGTTGGTTAGGGATAAGGCGGGAGAGCTACTCCACTTTGTCGGTCAGATTCAGGATATAACTGAACGCAAACGGGCGGAAGAAGAACTCCTAAAAGCCAAAGAAATTGCCGAAACCGCCAACCAAGCCAAAAGCACCTTCCTCGCGAACATGAGTCACGAACTCCGCACCCCGCTCAACGCCATTTTGGGTTTTTCTGAGCTACTCGGTTACAGCACGAATCTCGAATCTGAACAACAGAAGAATCTGTCAATCATCCATCATAGCGGGGAACATCTGCTGAATTTGATTAACGATGTGCTGGACATGTCGAAGATTGAAGCCGGACTCGCTGTTCTCAATGAAAAAGAGTTTGACCTGCACCACTTGCTTGATGATGTAGAAAACATGTTTCGTCTGAAAGCCAATAAAAAGAGGCTACAGCTGGTTTTTGAATATACTGATGATGTCCCCCGATATGTGCAGACAGATGAAAGTAAATTACGGCAGGTGCTGATGAATTTACTCAGCAATGCCCTCAAGTTCACACCGGCAGGCGGTATCTCGGTGCGGGTTAGGAACTCATCTTCCCGCAAGTTTGAAACTTGCGGGAAGATTGTTCTTCTATTTGAAGTCGAAGATAGTGGGCAGGGTATCGCGCTTGATGAACTAGACCACCTGTTCGAGGCATTTGTCCAGACCAAAAGCGGGCAGAAATCACAGGATGGAACCGGTCTGGGATTATCCATCAGCCAGAAGTTTGTACAGATGATGGGCGGCGACATTAGCGTTACCAGTGAGGTTGGTCAAGGCACGACCTTCACGTTCCACATTCAAGCTGAGGTGACAGAAGGTTCGGAAATCGACACTGCACAGCCAGCGAGACGGGTCATCGGGTTGGCCCCGAATCAGCCCAACTACCGAATTTTGATTGTTGACGATAAAAAGAACAACTGCCTGCTACTGCTCAAAATGTTGACCTTGCCGGGCTTTGAACTTCGTGATGCAAAAAACGGGCAAGAGGCGGTGGATATTTGGGCAGAATGGAACCCTCATCTAATCTTCATGGATATGCAGATGCCAGTCATGGATGGGTACACCGCCACAAAAATCATCAAATCGAAAATCGAAAATCGAAAATCGAAAATCATTGCCGTGACAGCCAATGCCTTTGAGGAAGAACGGATGGTGGTTTTGGACGCTGGCTGTGATGATTTTATGCGGAAACCGTTTAGAGAGGCAGAGATTTTTGAGATGATGAACCGACATATCGGCGTAACCTATATTTATGAGGAAGAGCTACAATCAGCCACAACTCCAAGTGATGACCTAACGGCTGTGGCTCTGGCTACCTTACCCCCTGAGTTGCTGGCTCGTTTTGAGACGGCCGTTAACCGCGCGGATATAGACATGGTCGAAAGTATCATCAACGAGATTCGTTTGCATAATGCTGGTTTGGCAGATAAACTTATGGAACTAGCTGATATGTTTGAATATGATGTGATTGCAGATTTAATTCAGGGGTAGGCCATACATAGTCGTGGCTAAAAACCCTCTTCACGATTATGTGCCCCTACCATAATTGGTCATCTCATGCTAAGTAGCTGTTCAAAAGTCTTTCCGAAAAATCTTCCCGCAAGTTCCAAACTTGCGGGAAGATAACTGGGGAGAACTTATGCACACTTACTTAAGGCAGTTCCAACTTTTAAAATCTCCCAAACTGATTAAATTCTCTATGTCATTCCCGCATGTTTTTAGCGGGAATCCACATTCTGCATACAAATGG
>JAUCGA010000023.1 GCA_030377865.1 Anaerolineales bacterium HSG25
TCCGCTTTTTAGCCTGTTTAGTATCCTTACTATGAATAAATAAATGGTCAATTGGTTTATAAAGGAAATAGCTTCCAAGTAAGTTTAGTATCCCAAACAGAACAAAATTGGTTATAGCCGACATTAAAAATATTCTTAACGATTGGTGCAAAACGAAGTAGATGCTATTAAAGGCTAACATCAGGGGTAACATACTCAACATCGAGAGATAATATCTTTTTCCCATTGGGCCACCTCCTAAGCTCATTAGGCAGTTCCAGAAAAATAAATCTCCCATTGTCCCCTAAGCCTGTCGAAGGGGAACTGGCTGATACAGGCTCAGTCAACGATTTTTGGGAGGTTTTAAAAGTTGGCTTAAGAGTAGAAGCCTAGACCTGACAGATTTCTAAAACCTGTCAGGTCTTAAGTTGACGATTATGAAGCACAGTGTTAATTATTAATTAGTTCAGGCTGTCGGGTACTCCCCCTTTTACTTCTTTCTAAAGGGCATGTCTAAAAAGTAGATACCATCTTCAAAGGTCTTTTTCGCCTCATGCACATTTTCAAACACGCGCAACATGGGGATGTTCTCCATGAGTGTTTCGGCTGAAAAACCGAGTAGCCCCTGTTTTTTTGCGATTTGGGTCATGTAAATCAGTAGCTCTGTGCCTAATCCTTGCCCTTGATATCCGTCTTGTACCAAAAATGAGGCTTCGGCGGTGTGGGCATCGGGGTTCAGATAATATTCGCCCACCCCAACCAGAATCTCTCGTTCCTCATCGGGGAGCAGAGCTAGAATCACCATATCTTTGGTGTAATCGATCATCATAAAGTTCTGTAGTCGCTCGTGGGGCATCTCGTTACGAACGGCCATAAATCGAGTGTAGAGGCTTTGCTCCGTTAAATCGTAGAAAAAGGTTTTGAGCATGGGTTCGTCACTGATTTTGAGTGGTCGCATAAATACCTCTAAACCAGTTTTAGTGGTACGAAAATTCTCTAAATTGCTAGGATAAGCGCCTTTCTCACCGGGCATGTAGGTTTGGTCAAGATAGATGAGCTTCCGCTGACGGGCCTCTTCGATGAGCCACGAACGAAAATCAGGATGAGCCACCGCGGTTAAGGCCATTGCCCGTTCGCGAATATTTTTGCCATGCAGATAGGCGATGCCATACTCGGTGACCACATAATGCACGTCTCCTCGATTTAGCGTGACTCCGGCTCCTTCTTTTAAAAACGGCATGATTCGAGAAATGCCACTGTTACTGGTAGAAGGCAAAGCTAAAATCGTTTTGCCATTTCGAGCCAACGTTGCCCCGCGCATAAAATCTGCCTGCCCTCCAATGCCACTATAGAAAAATGACCCGACCGATTCAGCAGATGATTGTCCGGTCAGGTCGATTTGTAACGCCCCGTTGATGGCGATCATGTGGTCATGACGGGCAATTAGCATGGGGTTGTTGGTGTAATCAATTGTTCTGAACTCAATGGCTGGATTGTCATGCATGTAGTCGTAGGTTGCTTGAGTACCCATACAAAATGAGGCAATCGTGCGGCCTCGGTTGAAAGTTTTGTTGACGTTGTTGATGACTCCATGTTGCATAAGTTTGACCATGTTATCGGTCAAGAGTTCAGTGTGAATTCCTAAATCTTTTTTGTTATCCAGATAACCCAACACTGCATTGGGCGTGCTACCTTCACCAACCTGTAAGGTGTCACCATCTTGAATTAAATGGGAGACATAACGTCCGATTTTTTGAATCGTCTCATCGTCAGTTGAGGGTTTATACTCCAAGAGTGGTTCATCATGGGGGATGATAAAATCGACTTCGTCTAAGTGAATAAATCCGTCGCCGTGGACACGCGGTACATGCTGATTCAGTTGAGCGATGACCAGTTTGGCACTTTCGATGGCCGCTTTGGCAATATCAACACTAACCCCAAGGTTAACGTAGCCGTGAGCATCAGGATAAGAGATTTGGATAAGAGCCACATCGAGCGGTATTAAATCCCGTCGAAATAGGTCGGGCGCTTGGGAGAGAAAAATGGGGGTGTAGTCGGCGAACCCTTGATTGACCGCGTCGCGGGTGCTATCGCTGATGTAGAAGGAGTTATGCCGAAAATTGTCTTTGTATCGTTCATCGCTGTAGGGGGTTACGCCTAACGACCACATGTGTAGAATCTCTGTATCGACAAAGGCTTTGGGGCGTTTTTTTACATAATCGACCATAGCCTGTACTAGATGTTGGGGCTGGGCACAGCCAGTGCCAACAAATATCCGGTCGCCGCGCCGAATGTGGCGAAAAGCCCGTGCCGGAAGAACAAATTTATCAGAATAAGTCTGTTTGAGTGCATTAATTTTATCAGATATTTGCATGGTTTTACCGTCTTCGTCCTAACTTGTAGGAGTTAATATTTGCTCGACCTCTTTGGCGAGCGTTAATAATTGGTGATGAATTTGGGTAGCGGGGTCGTGCTGTTCCCCTAATACAGTTAATAATAACACCAATGAGTTACTCGGCGGTTGCTCGGCATCGGCTCGATTCTGTTTCAGAAAATATTGAATTGTCTTTTGCACTCGCTCCAATTCGCTTTGAGATTCTGGTAATAGGTTGCGCCACGGGGAGAGGCGACGGTCAACAAAAAGGGCTTCTAACTTGGCTTCGGTATCGAAATAACCACTGTCTAACATGGTTTCCTGAAGCCGTTTGTATAAATCAGAGGGCAGGTCAATTGAGGGAGTTGTTACTTTTGGGGATAGGGTAATATCGGATAATATGGGTGTATTAGCCTCTTTTTTGGCCTCATCGTTCCTTTTTTCGTATCGTCGATAACCAAACCCTAACAAAGGAATTACGATGGCGGTCAGCAGTAGACTAAAACATTCAAAGGCGTTGTCGCTTAGTTGATAGATGATTCGCTCTGACACAGAGGGTACGGGGGTGGGGCTAGGTGAGGAATCTTTTATCTCAACTGTAAAGCTACGCGTCCAACTGGGGCGGTCACTGTCTCCTAAATAAACGCGGACGATGATGTTGTGTAACCCTTCTGTGACGGGTGCTTTAATGTCCCAAGCCCAAACAGTAGCTTGGGCAAATTCGTCGATCTCGACGAGCTGTGTGGCTGGATATAGTTCAGTCAATTGAAAGGTTGAGGAGGTCAGTTCAACCCTCATTCGTGAGGCGATGAGGAGCGTGAACTGTCGGGCATCGAGTTCACCGATTGTTTTAGGCATGTCGGCGGGCAGTTCAATCCGGTCAAAATCGACAATATCGAGCGAGACGTACCGATGCGGAATGTAGATTTGTAAGTTGACGATGTTGCTGGTGTCGGGACTCATGGCCTTGGGATATTCAAGGTCAAGCTGACCCATCTCGCACGGTTCTAGCGGACAGTCATCATTGCCGATGCTCTCAAACACTGGTTTTTCAGGCTCAACGGTTTCCTCTCGATTATTCCCGCCCTGTGCGCCTGCGTCTGAGGTGGGGCTGGGAGCGCGGGTCGGTATAATTGCGGGGGCGGTCGTTTCGGTGGGAGCCAGTGTCGGGGCGGGTTCTTCAATTTCAGAGGCCAGCGTCGATGGTGGGGACGGTATTGGGCTATCACCGCCACCGCCGATTTCACCTGAACCAACCTCGACTATGCTATCAAGCAGTTGTAAAGGGCGACGACCATCAACCTGACCAAGGATGACATAACTATGTGCCTGCCCCTCATTGAGGGTTGGCGGCGTGAAGGTCAACACGGTTTCGTTGGTGTCCGACAAACGAATCTCAAAATCGTACTGCCCAATGGGAAGTTCAACTGTCGCCATGTTTTTGAAGGCTAGTTTCCTAACAAAACAGTCCGGCTGACCATTGAGACATACATCAACAAGGGGTAAGTCGGGCGAGGCATGGGTTAGGCTCACCCATGCCTGTTCTATGAGCGTGGGGCTGTTTGGCTCCTCGAACAGTTGTAGCTCATGCTGAGGAAACAGGTCGGTCAGCAGGAGATTGTAGCGACGGTCATCTTCAATGGTAATGGTCGTTTGTTGTAGAGGGCGTACATCGGGTGACATAGTGGCCGGAATGAGACGTATTTCATGCTCGCCTGCCGGAAAGCTGGTGTAGTTGCTGGTTGTACCAAAAGAACGGGCCGGATAATAGAGATAACCATCCACATATACATCAACCGCGGGAAGGTTAGGACTGGCATGAACGACGCGTAACTCCGGTTCAAAATAGCCACTGGCATGGCTAGGTGTAAACCGAAACATGACACTGGGGAGGATAAGTAAGAGCAAAAAAAGTAGTCGATTGTCTAGTTGTATATATTCAGATAAACGCATAGGGTCTCCAAAAGAAAGGCTACTGCTATTTTATCGGAATATCGTCAAACTATCAACTATCAAAAAGATGAAGGTTCTCTAACCCCAGAAAACCTATATTGTAGCTAGGATGGTAGATAAGTTTCGTCATTGCTGTAATGGTATGCAAGGTAGGTCACGTTTTTAACGTGACTTACTCCCTCGTCACAGCAAGTCACGCTACAAGCATGACCTAGTCTAAAAAAGCAAAACTGTTGATGAGTATATCCCATAACTGGTCAACATCTGCTTGATTGGCCGGAGCCTCTGCGTCGAGCGGACTGACGATAAACTGGTATTGCATGCCCTGATGTAGCACAAACAGATGTCGAGTTGCTACGCGTCCGGGAAATCCTTCGATAATCACGGCAGGTTCATTGTCCAAGCTGAGACTAGTTTCTTGAACGATAAAGTTACCGGGTAAGCCTCGTAACTGCTCCTGAACCACTTCATCCAAACTGTTTACTTGAGCAGGTTGCCGAATAATTTGTAAGGTGGCTGGAATTTCGGCTGGGTTGAGCGGCCCTTCGAGGAAGACGCTACTGCGATTTGAAGGCTGTACGGCAAACGAATTAGGATAGACGAAGCAGTAGTCGTTACTTGGCGCGGTAAACAGTTGTTGCATGTCGGTGCGAGGTGTGCATGGAGATAGCTCTAGCTCGACAGCCGATTGAGCAAATCGGTCATGCAGGGATTGTATCTGGCCTAACGTTTCAAGTTGATCAGCTCCGGCGTAAAAATCGTAGGCAATATCGCCATCAAGTGGAACAATTAGATGAATTTCGACGGTAGTCACCGTGCCGCTGAGTGCAACTTGATAGAGTAGTCCTTCGCCCAAATTCGTATCGGTAGCTAACCGACCCGTAATTTGACTGCCACTAGGCAACATGTCGGTTGGGTTCCAGTTAGTTCCGGTTGATTGCCATTGTAGTCCCAAATAGCTCGTTGATTGTCCGTCAACTGTCCACCGATTTTCAGATTCAATCTGTTGACTAGTAGAAGGGAGTTCAAATGATAAACCGGCAGTCAGCAGTTCCAGACGTGTCCAAGGATCGCTTGATGATGGCGTTGTTTCATTTGAATCGCTTGACGATGGTGTTTCATCAACCGGAATCAGTGGCTCATCCGGCACGGCGTTGTCGGTTAGTAGCTCAAAATCGGTGTTTAATCCGTTGACTGCAACCTGATAAGTTCCGGCTGGTAATCCTTCTACCGGCAACGGAATAATTTCCTCAAAGGCTACAATTTGTTGAGTGCACATCATGTCTAAACTGCGTTCGGCCTCAAGATTGATGATAAATCGACCGCCATTCGTTGTAGTTTCAAAAACTGGTATAGCCGGAAGTAGACGACTACATCCGTCAGTTAAGGAGCCGTTGACAACCACGCTTACCTCAACGGGAAAACTTTCGGTAATGATAGTGGTGAGGGTATTGAGTTGCGGTTCGTAACTCTCCACATTGTCAAACAGTGCCTCGTCAGCCTCCGAGCCGGTATTACTGTCGGTCGCTTCATCTGTTTGATCCATTTCCTCAGATAGTTCATTATCCATGCTTAACTCAAATTCAGCCGTTTTATCGTTGACCAAAACTTGATAACTACCTGCTGGTAATCCTTCAACCTCAAGCGATTCGATATGCTCAAACGGAACGAGCGCTTCAGTGCAGGCTTGGTTTTGTGCGGTTAGGGTTTTTAGTTGGATGACAAACTCTGTACCATTACGAAGCTGTGTCACCTCACCGAGTTCGGTACAACCGTCGGGAAATGCACCCTGCACGACAATGTTTATCTGAACAGGAAACGATTCTAGAATCAGTGCCTCAACGGTGTCGATGATGGCATTGTCGGTTTCGAGGAGGTCACTTCGGGGTGCTTCACTCGTGGTAGCAAAGGTCGGGTCGTCGGAGGTGACGGTTTGGTCAAAGTCGGCAGGTGTTGGCGTAACTGTGGAGACATCATCAGGAGAAAGTCCCCCTTGATCGACAATTGACAGCCTATCCTCAGTTGAGGAACAGCCGATAAGGGTAACGATAGACAAGATGACAAATAATAATAGAGTTGTTCGGGAATAAAGGAGTGCAAAAGCTTCTTGCTTTTGCCAGAAACAAACATGCAAAAGCAAGAAGCTTTTGCACTCCGCAGACCTCGAATTTGAGTTTTTATGGGATGATAAGTTATTGCCGAACAAGTCTAATATCGTGTATTGTTTAAACATGGAAAACTCCTAAAATATGGCTAATAAATATCCAACAAGATTGATCCTTGAGCAAGATTTGAGCTTCCTTTGGAGATGATGTTGGATAGTAACGGGTCAATACTTTATTGACGTTACCACCGAATATTTAGTTCCATATTTTCAATCGCCAATTTAGTTATCGCATGGAAACGGAATTAATTAACGTCAAAAGTTTATCGTTTCAACATGACTAAAACAATATCTGACAGGATTAACGGGATTGACAGGATTACAAGCAAAAAAAATCCTGTTAATCTTGTTAATCCTGTCAAAAAATGCTTTTGATTTTATCAATATGTCAGGTCATGAATGAAACAACAAACTTTTGTAACGTGTGCAATTCGTTATGAGAGTGGTTCAATCTCTAAAATTGAACCACTCTGGAGCGTACAACTTATTTAGGATTCATTCCATGCTATTCGGACGAGTTACGGGGTCTAAAGCATAAGGGGTCACAAATCCTCCGTCCGCTAACTGATGCAGAGTAGGGTTACCCAGTTCGGCATTGTTGATGTCTCCGGCAAAAAGATAGTAGTCGATTAGTTCGGGGGAACTGTTTTTAACCTTGACAAAATACCGATTTCCATCGACCAATGATCCCGACCATAATCGCTCGCCGGTATGTTGATCTTGGTCACGAGACAGCCACATGCCTAAGCCGAAATGCTCCATGTAGTTGGTCTCGCCTCTGGCCCAGATATGGTATTGATTGGCCGGAAAAATCTCAAAATTAACTCGACTATCAATAAAACCATCACTAGGGGTGGTGAACATGGTCAAGGCAAAGCTTTCAATCCATTCTTGATTATGAATATTGCTCAGGGTTAAACTGTACCAATGCACCCCATACGGAGCCAATCGGCCACTATTAACCTGCTCAAAATTAAACGGTAACGGATTGTTGGGGTAGATACTGATGGGGTTATAATCATCAACGGGAGGCGGGGAATCGGGTAGCACTGGTGGAGCTACTACTGCTTCAGGATTGGGAACGGGAACAGTTGGTAGTGACTGTGTACTCAAGGTCGAGGCATCACTGGGCAAAACGGCTAACCAACCGAGCGCATCCGCTTGTTGTAGCCAGTTGCTGGCCGCCTCGGCTTTTAGTCCAGCTACTGCTTGTCCAACTAATCCCCAAACTAACGTCGGATTAGCCTCCGTTGGATTAGCCTTAATCGGCATGCCCTGTGGTGAAATCCAACCGATTGATTGCGCTGTTTGCATCCATTGCCCAGCCTCGTTAGCCGACATACCAGCCACGGCTTGACCAATCAAACCCCAACTTAGCTGACGCGCCGTTTGTGGAGGAATAGTCTCGTCATGGGGACTAGAATCGTCGCTATAACTGGCCGGAATTGCCCCCGAAAAGGCCGGTTGCTCAACTTCCGATTCTAGGGTGTATTCTAGGTCAAGGTCAGAGTTGTTAAAAACATGGATATAGTATGGCTCGTTATTTGCCATTTGACCCGTCCAGAGGAGTTGGGTTAAATTTTGGTCGGGCAGGCTGACGGTAGTGGCTTGTCCTTGAGTTAGGAGAGAGGTATGGGGCGAGTTGCCATCAACCTGATGCTGAGGAATGATTTCAAAATTGATTTGGCCGGTCTGAATCTGATTTTTGGCTTGATACTGCAAATTGAGCGATAACCAAACATACTCGGCTGTGCTATCCTGATGTTGGTATAGATACCATGTATCGGTTCTCGATTCAAGATAGCTAACTTGCAGGCCATGTTCTAGCCCTTGGGCAGACTGTGGTGATTGTCCTGCCCGAAGTTCTGTCGTTTCACTCGGTGTCGAAATTACAGTCATGCGTTTGTGGGCAAAGACGGGTAGGGCTATAATCAACAAGGCCATCACCACCAAACTGTAGCTGAACAGCGTTTTATACGTTAACTTTGATTTTTTACGGATTTGCTCCATTGTGCCCTCTTTAAGTTGACATAATATACAACGATTATAAAGAGCTTACCATGAACTTATCTGCAAGTCAATTATGTCAACTTGAGGCTCTGTGGTGCATCATTGTGATGTGTCAATTTTGCAAAAATGTATAAAATAAATAGAATTGAACTCTATTTGTTACCTTAATTCATAATGTTATACCTGAGATATAAGCATTAGAGTTGTTTGGGAATAAAGGAGTGCAAAAGCTGATTGCTTTTGCCAGCGTCAAACATGCAAAAGCAAAAGTTTTTGCACTCCACAGACCTCGAATTTGAGTTTTTATGACACGTTACAAACTAATTAGTTTAGATGTTGATGGAACGTTAATTGGAGATGGTGCTTATCCAACGGCTCGGGTTGCGGAGGCTGTTGCCGCGGCTCGTAACAAAGGGGTTCAAGTTGCTTTAGGAACAGGACGAGCCTCAGAAGCATGCTATCATCTGCTGAATGCACTCACTTTAGATGGGTTACATATCTTTTTTGATGGAGCGGCGATTGTTAACTGGCCGAGCAATGATATTGTCTATTTGCAGGCTCTTCCGCCTCGTGCGGCGGCACATCTTATTGAATTATGTCGTGAACATGATCTGTTTTTAGAGATTTATGCCCATGACTTTTATTTTATTGAACAAGATGATGAGTTGGCTAGACATCAACGAGAGAAGTTACAACTCAGACCGATTATTACCGATTTGATGACACTTGTTAATCGAATTAAAATTGTAAAGGGGCAAATTATCGCCGCCAATGCCGAGCAAAAAAAACGGGCCGACATCGTCACCAAAGAGATGCAAGCGTTTTGTAAGCTCTCGTGGAGTTTTGATTACAGTAATGGCATGTATTTTGGTAACGCTATCTCTAAGTTTGTATCTAAAGGAAATGCCCTGCGAGAGTTGGCCGATTATTTAGGTATTGACATTCGTGATACGCTCGCGGTGGGTGATTCATATAATGACATGCCGATTTTTAGAGTAGCGAATACTAAAGTCGCCATGGGGCACTCACCCGATGCGTTAAAAGAGATGGCTGACTGGGTTGCTCCTTCTGTATCGGAGGATGGTGTGGCCGCAACGATTGAAAAATTTATCTTATCTGAATAAGGACAGTAAACCGATGACAAATATCAAACCGTACCAAGCAACTCGTTGGAGTTTAGAAGACTTGATTGCCGCACCCGCAGGAGAACCTGTTGAAACATTACAAAACGATTTAGAGCGTTTAACCGCTAAGGTAGAAGATTTTCGACCTAAACTAACGGCTGATATAAACGAGGCCAATTTTAGGGAGTTATTGACTCATATAGAAAACCTAACAGAGGTCGTTTACCGTCTAGGAGCTTACGGCTCGTTATGGTTTGCTGAAGATACGCAAAATCAAACCGCTTTAGGGTTTATGGGTAAAATGGAGCAGGAGTTAACCGATGTCTACAATCGGACACTTTTTATCGAGCTATGGTGGAAAGGACTTGACGATTCGTCTGTCGAGCGGTTATCTGCCTATGCCGGTAAGTTAGACTATTATCTGGAAAAGATGCGCCTCTACCGTGACCATACTCTGCTTGAATCGGAAGAAAAAATCATCAATCTGAAGAATATCAACGGTAGCAATGCCTTGGTTACGCTTTATGACATGATTACCAATAAGTTTGTCTTTGAGCTAATGGTAGATGATGAACAAAAATCATTAACTCGAGGTGAACTGATGACTTATGTTCGTAGTTCATCCCCCGAATTACGAGCCGCGGCCTACCAAGAACTGTATCGAGTATATGCTCAACAAGATGCGGTCTTAGCTCAGATATATATTCATCGGGTTCGGGATTGGGCCAGCGAAAATATGACCTTGCGTCATTATGAAACGCCTATCTCTGTACGTAACCTAGATAACGATATTCCTGACGATGTTGTGAACACGTTGCTTGATGTTTGTGCCGAGCAAGCCCCCATTTTCCAGAAATATTTCAAACTCAAAGCTGGTTGGCTAGGGCTAGAAAAACTGCGGCGTTACGACCTGTACGCGCCACTCAATAATAAATCTGACCGTAATATTGAATATGCTGACGCGGTTGACATGGTGTTGGACAGCTTTCAACAGTTTTCGCCAGAAGTGGCAAAACATGCTAAACGGGTTTTTGAGGATAATCATATCGATGCCGAAGTACGACCCGGTAAACGGGGTGGGGCTTTTTGTGCCAGTATACTACCAGAGGCAACGCCTTGGGTGTTAGTCAACTATACTGGTGAGCTGAACCAAGTCGCGACCTTGGCTCATGAACTTGGGCATGCCGTGCATGCTATGTTGGCCGAAGATCATTCGTTGTTGAGCTTCCACTCAGCCTTACCTTTAGCCGAAACAGCATCGGTATTTTCTGAGATGCTATTGACCGACCGTCTGCTTGATGAGACCGAAGACCCCAATGAGCGACGTAGTCTACTACTCGCCGCGGTTGATGATAGTTACGCGACCGTCATGCGTCAAGCCTACTTTGTCTTGTTTGAGCGAGATGCTCACCGTCTCATCGCTGAGGGCAAAACTATGGATGAATTAAATCAGCATTATATGGAGAATTTGTCGGCTCAATTTGGCGATTCTATGGATATTAGTGACGATTTTAAGCATGAGTGGATCGTGATTCCCCATATTTACCACACACCTTTTTATTGTTATGCATACAGCTTTGGGCAACTATTGGCGCTATCATTATATAAACAGTACAAAGATGAAGGGGCTAGCTTTGTCCCAAAATTTATCAAGATTCTATCCTATGGGGGTAGCGCTAAACCTAACCATATCTTAACCGAAGCAGGTATCGATATAAGTAATCCCGACTTTTGGCGCGGTGGATTCAAGGTCATCCAAAGTATGATTGATGAGCTATCTCGAACCTAGTGCATGGTAGCGTAAATCCTCCGATAATTGGAGCGCAGACATCCTTGTCTGCACCGTACATAGCGCAGACGTTTTTGACTACCGAAGCAACTTCTGCCATGCTGTACTAAAATTTAGACATACAGTCTTTCAGATCAAGGCCAACCATCCCGCAAGTTCTAAACTTGCGGGATGGTGATGGCTGAAAACATTTATCTGAATATCTATAGCCGTTTAGCTTCCATTTATTGATATTATGTTGTAGTATTAGAGAGTAGCTTTGCACGGTTAAAGTTATGTGTGGTTGTTAGGTTAAAAATTTAGCCGGAGAATTATAGAGTTTGCAGACTTGCAAAATCGAATAAATATGTCTACAATACTAGCGGTATTTGCGGATAATATCCGTGGTACCAGTTCTAAATTCTTATTTTACAATGTGAAACTTTGTGGTATAATCGGCAAGAATTTAATTGCCGGGAGGAGGGCGCATGCGCCCGCCAAGTAATAGAGTCGTAGAACTAAAAATTCCCAGTGAGCTTGGCTATGAAAAAATAGCCCGAGAAGCTGTAGCCATGGTAGCTCGGCGGCTTGATTTTGGGGAAGATAAAATTGACGATATAAAGACCGCAATCAGCGAAGCCTGCACCAATGCTATCCGTTATGGTAGTGGTGGTGATTCTCGTATGAAAGTGGTTGTTGTTCTAACGGCCGATGATACAAAACTAGATATCTTAATTAAAGACCCTGGAATTAGTGGAGACCCCCCAGCCGGTATTTCTATCCCGGATATTACAGGTATGGTAGAAGAAACAGAACGAATGGGTGGTATGGGTCTTTTTCTGATTCGTAATTTGGTCGATGAGGCTGGTTTTGTAGAAGTTGATGAAGAGGATGATGATGAAGGAAATCAGTTTCGAATGGTTATCTATCGTATCCAAGATGACGATGAAGAATAAGCCTGAAAAACCGAAAATAAGCAATTCAGGTGCGGGAATATACGGAGGCACAGCATAATGAGCGATGAAATTCAAGTTTCAGTGCGAACATTTGATCAGGCTACGGTAATAGACCTTATGGGTGATGTAACTACCTTTGCAGAAGAAGCCATTAATCAAGCCTATCAGAGTATCTCATCTGATGGTGCATCGAATATTGTATTTAATTTTCGAGAAAATGATTATATTAACAGTGCTGGTATTGCTATTTTAATTGGTATTGTTACCGAAGCACGAAAACGAGACCAAAAATTGTTAATGACCGGTCTTAGTGCTCATTTTCAAAAAATATTCCGCATGGTTGGTTTAACGCAATATGCCGATTTACACCCCTCAGTAGATGATGCCCTATCTGCTTTGAATGGATCCTGAAATAATGTTGTACAACTAATTTGATACGTTTTTTGCAAAAAGCCACACAGCACTGTGTGGCTTTTTGCGTCTTTTATTTTTTAATATAATGGTCAGGTTGATGTTGAAAACGGAGTGCAACGGCTTTAGCTGTTGCCACAAGCAATGGCTGTAAAAGTTCAGTAAAACCGTCCTAGAAACCCGATTTCTTAAAGAAATCGGGTTTCTGACGCTCCTTCTGGCGAGTTCACTGAATATTTACCAATGGCTGAACCCATTGCACTCCAATATCAAACTGACCACTACATTTTATTTTTTAATATATGGAGGCTGGTCTTGAGTACAATTAAGAATTTAGAGTTATTTGTTGACAAAATGAAACAGGCTCAGTTGTCTGAAGTGATTATAAAAGTATTTCAACACTATTATACACACCTCGTAGCTGGCAAAAGTGGCTTTATTCGCGAAAGCGATATTAAACCTGTTGAAACCTTGCCTGATGCAGAACAAATTCCAAAAGCGTTACAAGAAATAGGACAACAGGCTTTGGATAAAACCGTGCTACTAAAATTGAATGGCGGATTAGGAACTAGCATGGGGTTAGAAAAGGCTAAATCATTGCTAGTTATTAAAGATGATTTGACGTTTCTTGATATTATCGCTCAGCAAGCCCAACAGAGTTCTATACCTTTGGTTTTAATGAATAGCTTTAACACTCGTACAGATTCTTTGAGCCTGTTAAAAAGTTACCCTGATTTATGGGGGGAGATCCCTTTAGATTTTTTGCAACATAAAGTTCCCAAAATAGATCAAAAAACCCTTGCTCCAGTAAACTGGGCTAAAAATTCAGAGCTTGAATGGTGCCCACCGGGGCATGGCGATATTTATCCAGCCCTGATAACTAGCAACCTGTTAGAGCTTCTTTTAAAAAATGGGTATGAATATGTTTTTGTTTCAAATGCTGACAACTTAGGTGCATCCATCAACAAAGAAATTTTAGGCTATTTTGTAAAACATAACCTTTCTTTTATGATGGAGGTAGCTGACCGAACTGAAGCGGACAAAAAAGGAGGACATCTTGCCCAACGTGCTGATGGACAACTACTATTGCGTGAATCGGCGCAATGCACCACTGAAGATGAGACCTCATTTCAGGATATAACTCGTCATAAATATTTCAACACCAATAATTTATGGCTCAATTTGCCAGCACTGAAAGAAATCTTAGACCGTAATAATAACGTCTTAGATTTACCCATGATATGTAATGCCAAGACTGTCGACCCTCGTGATCCGGATTCAACACCAGTGTATCAGCTCGAAACCGCAATGGGGTCAGTGATTGAACTGTTTGAGGATGCTCAGGCAATTCGGGTGCCACGTCGCCGATTTGCACCGGTAAAAACAAGCAACGATCTACTAGCCATTCAGTCTGACCTATACATTCTTGACCAAGACTCTAACGTAGTCATGAATCCTAATCGTGACGGTGCTTTGCCGACAATTAACCTTGACCCTACCTACTACAAAATGGTCAATGATTTTGAAGCTCGTTTCCCTGACGGAGTTCCATCGTTAATAGAATGTCAACAACTCACGATAAAGGGCGATATAAAGTTTGGGGGTCAGGTTACGCTCAAGGGTAAGGTTACACTAGTGAATGATAGCGCTCAACAACAATATATTGAAGCAGGAAGCATCATAATTGGTGAATAAACGCTACCCAATCCAATGCATCCATTGCTCTGAGGTCGGCTTCTCTAAACCTTTGAGGTATACGCTAACTTTGCCATAAAAAATAAGCAGAGCCTCTTTATATACCTCTAGCTGAAATTGTGGCGATATAATAAAGTCATGGCCTCGATCAATTTTCTGTGTTTGAATCGTCTCTTCGGACAGAGCTTCGATGGTTGTTTTCAATTGATGATCCAACTCGCTCAGCCAAGCCGTCAGTTGCTCGATGTCATGGCTTAATCCTTCGGTTTGATTATGGTAGGAGAAATCCATTTTAAAAGTCTGAAACGATTGGATATAAGCATGTTCCACCTCGCCGATTTCCACACATAGTTGGCCTAATGAGGGTGTATTTTGGTTTAATCGGTACATCAGATCTTCAACGGTGAGACTTTCTAATAGTTGATTTCGTAGAGCTTGGTACATCTCAAATAACGCGTAATGTTCTTTGATAATTGAGTTCATGATAACTCCTCGTTAGATAGATTTTCAGTTCATAGTAGCGCGTATCGTCAGATTGAACAACTTTGGCTACGTTAACATTGAGTTGTTTTTACAGATGAAACGGTGTACCATGCCCTACCTTGTCTTATTGGAGTGAAGAATGCCCTATTTTGTTTCTACCGAATTGAAATATAAAGGACGTTGGAAGCTCGTTTATTTGTGGCAAAGTGATCTATGGCGCGAGTCGCGGAATGAAGCCCTAAGTTTTACTTCTGAGGCCGAGGCACAAGAGGCAGTTGAACGACTCGAAGCATCGAGTCGTAAACTGCGTAACATCAAAATTATCACCGAGACCACCGTCATCAAACCCTACCGACGTAAGCGTCATGTCCGTCCCACTCGCCACCGCTGAAAACTGTATCAAGACGAATGACAAAGACTTATCGGACCCGTATTTAACTTCAGAAGTTTATCGTTTCAACATGACTAAAGCAATATCTGACAGGATTAACGAGATTAACAAGATTACAAGTGAAAAAATCCTGTTAATCTTGTTAATCCTGTCAAAAAATACTTTTGATTTTGTCAGCATGTCAGGTCATGAATGAATCGACAAACTTTTGTTAACTTGATAAACTTCTGGAATGAGCCGCAAAAAAAAGAACTCTAAACGCAAAACCGCCTCTGGAATCGGCATCCTAAATGACGCAGGAACCTTTGTTCATGAGCCGAGCAGTGAGGCCGCATTGTCAGAAAAAACCGCCGCCTACCTGCGCGAGCGTTACCCCGATATTCTCTTTAATATCGACGTATTGGCCGGAATCAATCTGTCGGTACAACAAGGCGCGCGAGCTAAAAAACAAGGAAAAACCAAGTCATGGCCGGACGTATTTATTGCCGTGGCTCGACAGGGGTATCATGGCCTGTTTATCGAACAGAAAAAACATGGCGAGCGGATTGTACAAGTTAATAACCAGCAAAAGTACACCTCTAAGCATGTGACTGCTCAAGCCGAGATGTTGCAACGTTTGCGTGATGAGGGTTATTGTGCCGAGTTCGCGGTTGGGTTTGCTGAAACTCAAGAGGTGATTGACTGGTATTTGGGCAAGGAAAAGGAGTAACTATATGGGAGTTATTGGTTATAAAATATGGAGTGATCTGTGGAGCAACAAGGCTCGTACCTTGCAGGTGGTGTTGATTATTGCAGTCGGTGCGGCGGCTATTGGCATGATCGTCACCACCCGCACCTTGGTCATCTCTGGCATGGAGGATATATGGGGAGCCGTTAATCCGGCCATGATCACCATGTACACCAATCCGAGTGTTGATGACGACATCATCAGTGCCTTAAAAGGGGTTGACGGAGTTGAGAATGTCGAAGGGTTTGCCACCCATAGCATCGAATGGCGACTCAGCCCCGACGATGAATGGTCAGCGGCTCGACTAATTGCCCGCGATGATTATAAGAATCAGCATTACACCATCGCGACCATGCTCAGTGTACCCGCAGGCCGCATGATGACCGAAGCCTTAGGCTCGGCACTATCATCGCAGTTAGTCTATATCTACAAACCAACGGGAACCTTGTATTGGTTGGGTATCATCACCGTCTTGGCGATTCTGGCGAGTTGGCTTCCGGCCTATCGTGCCACGAGAGTTAGCGTGCGGGAGAGTCTGGCGTATCAGTAGGAATAATTCGCTATGAAGCCTTGAGATAAAAGGTCTGAACATGTCGAATTTTTGCGACATTGCTATTTAACCCTATAATCCAGCACCATGAGAGTTCGTTTACTTATGGTGCTGTTGTTTTTTATTTCTATAACTGGATGTTACTGGGCAGTTCAGGCAATTCGTTATAAAACGATCACTGTTCATTTTCAGGATATTGGCAGTCAAAAAGCTGTGACCAACGTGACCTTGACCACCAATATAGAAACAGTCAATCAGCCAAATCATAACCAAGATCGGTTTACAGCCCAATTCATCGTCAACCCACTGGTCAGTACAGCCACGATTCGGCTCGAAGTGACCTCACCCGGCTACCGCCCCGGTGGCTTGAGTTTAGCTATTCCTCGCTGGCAAATGGCCCCCAAAATCGACATCGAGCTAGAGCCACTCGAAATCAGCGGTCAACTAATCGACGCGCAAACCAATCAGCCCCTGCCCCATGTTACCCTAGAGGCCAACTCAGACAACTATCCCCAGACCATCACCAGCGATGAGACAGGACGATTTTTGTTCCAACGTTTATGGAGCGGAGACCGGATTAAAATTTTACCCCCTCCGGGTTATCAGCCCATTCCCGACATCATGCTAACCGAAGAAAATTTGGCCTTTCCTTTTGATTTAGCCTTAGAGCCGACCATGGTCAGCGGCCAAATTCTGGATGCAGACGGTGAACCGGCGGCAAATGTGCGGTTGGTTGCCGGAGCCGGTATTCGTCGCCAAGTGGTGATGACCGACGAGGATGGTAATTTTGTCTTCAACTATCTTATTCCACAAGACCAAGTCGCCGTCGAATCACCGGAGTATCTACCCCTCGCCCAAACCATCGGCTCACAGCAGAATTTGAGCCTAACCGTCGAACCAAATGAACTACAGGTCAATCTGTGGAACAGTTATCTGGATCAGCCCATGGCCGGAGCAGAGGTTAATATTGGCGACGTGATGACTGCCACCACCGACGGTCAGGGTCGGCTTGACCTGTCTCATGTTCCGGCTCCAAGCGTAATCACGGTTACTCAACAAGGATACAATACCATCACTTTTGAGTATCAGGGCGACAATAATTTTAATGCCGAGATGGTGCCGGGGCAGGTGATAGGCATAGTCAGAGACCGTCTCACCGGTAAACCGCTACCACGCGCCACAATCTATATCGGCTCGTCGATTAGTCAGGCTGATGAATCTGGCCGTTTTATTATTGATACCCTTGTGGACGAGCCGCAACAGATATTGGTTAAGGCGGCGGGATATAAACGAGGATATGCCCAACTTGATAAAAGGACGATATTGACTGACACGCTCCAGCCTCCGTTTCGGGGGGAAGATGAGCAGTGGGTACAAACGAGACCCTGTCCCGATACTCCTAGTGACGCGCCACCATGCTTAGAGCTAACAGTCGAGCCGTTCCAAGCAAAGGCCCTATACATCCCCTTTTATTACCTAAGTAACCGTGAAGCTATACTAGAATATCTCGATTTCATCGAATCAAGTGATCAATTAAATGCTTTTGTGATTGATGTCAAAGGAGATTTTGGCCTGCTCGCTTGGGACAGTCATGTTAAATTGGTAGAGACGACCAAGGCCGATAGCGATTATAGCAATTATAGCGACTATTGGATGTCGCTAGAAGAGTTGATAACAGAAGCCAAATCTCGTCAAATCTACTCAATTGCCCGATTTGTAGTCTTCAAAGATGATCCTTTAGCCCAGAACAAGATCGAATACGCCGTTGTAAATGATGAGGGAGAAGTTTGGATTGATGGAGAAAATTTGGCTTGGAGTAATCCATTCCGAACCGAGGTGTGGCAATACAATATCGACTTAGCCAAAGAGGTGGCTGAGTTTGGCTTTGATGAAATCAATTTTGATTACATCCGTTTCCCCTCAGATGGAGATGTGACCGCGATTGTGTATGAAGAGGAGAACAGTCTCGAAACCCGTACCAGTGCCATCCGTGACTTTATGGCTGGCATGGCTGACGCACTACGCCCCTACCCCATTTTTATTTCGGCTGATGTGTTTGGCTTGACGGTGTGGGTCACGCCCGAAACAGACATGTACATCGGTCAACGGGTTGATGATTTAGTACCCTCTATCCATTATTTAGCCCCTATGGTCTATCCATCAACCTTTAGTAGCGGTAATTTGGGGTATGATGACCCTTCAAGCGAGCCTTATAACGTGGTCAATCGCAGTCAGAAAGCGGCCATGAAACGAGTTCCGTCCCACGTTAAGGTGCGTCCTTGGTTACAGGCTTACTGGTACGATTTGTCAGAGATGGAACTTTTACGTCAAGGGGCAGAGGATGCCAATGCTGACGGTTGGTCATGGTGGAATGCGGCCGGGGTGTACGATCCGGCTCTGTTTGGGGTTGAGAGCGAAGAGTAGGGTTGTTGCTTACTTAGGACACGGATAAACGCTGATTAACAAAGGAAACGGAATTAACTAAGGAATGAGATTTTTTTAACTTGTGCATTTGACCGCTGATTGAAATCAGCGTCTTAAACGGAAAACCTGCTTAAGCAGGTTTCTCGTGTCAGCATAAGAATTCATTCTTATGTGAAAACGCGCAACCTTGTAGTGGTCAGCTTGATGTTGAAAAAGATTATGTCACCCTGAGCGTTTTTTGCGAAGGGTCTCACTCACCCGAATCTAGGGAGATTCGGGTGGATACTTCGCCTTCGGCTCAGTATGACATGGTTTTCAACATCATCTTGACCACCACAGAAAACGCGCAACTTATTTAGGACTCATTCCTAAAACCAAGGAAGTTCCAGAATTTAAAACCTCCCAAATTGAGCAGAGTCTCTACCCCCTCCCAGCCTCCCCCTGCTAGGGGGAGGAGCCGCTTCCCCCCTAGCAGGGGGGACTGAGGGGGGTAGAGACTCTGCTCAATTTGGGAGGTTTATTTTCTTGGAATTGCCTAACATGGCGACTCAGCTTAGTAGCTCCACCATAATCGTCTTAAACTGCGTTTGTCCTCGCTGAACCAGCAAAAGATGCGCCCAATAGAGATACCCGCCACTATTCAGCAGATAGCGCTTTTCGCCATCATCAACTTGCTGAACCACCACCGGACGAGGTAGAGTCTCATCGGCTCGTAACGCATCGGCGGTGGTTTCTAGCTCCTTGAAAAAGGGGTGCATGCGACTTGAGAATACCACATCAGCCTCATGCCAATTAATTAGCTTGGCCAATATCTCGGCTCCAGACTGTTGATCGGGTTGGATAGCAGTCTGCTTGTCTTTGGGTAAAAATTGGGACAACTCGGTCAACGGAGGAATGATAACGGTTATGGGGAGTTCAATATATTGCCGCTTCACCAAATCATCAGCCTTAAGCAAAATCGCTCCTAACGCGTCATGCAAGGCTTGCAGAGCCTCATGGGTTTTTTCATCTTTGGCCCGTGAGGCAACGGTACTAACGACCAAATCGTAGTTCTCGGTCGGTAGGGTCATCAGGGAGGCGACTGTTTTGGCGGCATTGATAATCCTTTGCTCAAAACGCTGTTCGACAGTCGTTTTTGTCACCTCTAGCAGAGTAACTGGCGGCGGTGTAGATTTGGCGGCAGGCGTGATCTGTTGAGCCACTTGGCGACTGCTCCACTTTTTGGCAATGATCTCTTTGATCATCATCAGGCGTTCGAATTCGGTTTTTAAGCGCATAATTGGCCGCAGTTGTTTTTCGGTTAATTCTCCGGCCTCGGCCAAATCTTGCGCCTCAGAAGAAAGTTTGAGTAAAGCCAAATAGTTCCGTACCATACGGTCGCCAACCGCACGTCCAGTAAAAGCTTTGACCTGTTGACCGATAGCCGTTTGTAGGGCACGTTGGCTCAAAGCCTTGTCGTTACCTGTTTTGTTATACTCAATAACCAACTGCTCCTTAATCCGTTGCATAGATCGAGCTCGGGCGATGGATGGTAAATCAACCCGAGCCGCATTTTCAGCCGCTTGACGCTGATAGATAATCTCTGGATTTTTGGGTAACGCTTCTATAATACAGCGCACACTTTTAAAAGCATCTTGTCCTTGATGTACCAAAACATGATGCGCCCAAAAACGACGTTCTCCCTCACCAACACGATACCGAGTTTGCATCGGCTGGCTGGAGTCGTCGATTTGATAGACGTTTAATGGTTGTCGCAAGCCAACCTCGGCAATAGAACTCGCCAGAGCGAACAAGCCTCGCTCTTCCACATCGCCCTCTTCCTCGGCTAAGGCCATGTCACTTTTACCACCCAAAACTAACAATGCTACCGGATCATCCTTTTCGGCGCGATCGAGCAGTTCTCGGATCACTTCGGCAGGAGTAGCATCATTATCAATCAACTGTTTTCGCAAGTCAGAGGGCATAAGGTGACGGGGTTGATTGGAATCAGGAAAGATTCGGTCTAAGTTGACCATGTAAACCCGTTGCTCGGTCGGTTCAAACCCTATGTCAACTGTAGCCATGCTACTGGTAAGCTGGTCGATTGCGCTAGGTGGCTTGTTAGGCGCGTCAGTCCGTGCCCCTAAATTTCGCTGAATATTAATTTTACGTCGGGCCATAATCACTATTTGGAAGCCTTCTCACTGAGGATAACCGTCAGTAAAAATGCTTCGACTCCTTATCAAGCAGTACGTTCTACGATTTCGTCTTTTAAGCCACGATACATGTCTGCGTATCGGTTAAATTCGCTTCCTTTACAAAAAGTAAGGGGGGTTTGAGATTCGGCTGATTCTCGCACTCGGACAGAGGCTCTGATAATCGACTTAAAGACCAAATCTCCATAAATCTCTCGCACGACCTCGACCACCGTTTGGTCGTAAATGGTTCGGGTGTCGGTATTACCAATCAACAGACCCAACAGTTTTAAAGTGGGATTGTACCATTTTTGAGCCGATGAGACATACTGAATTGTATCCCCCAACGCGCCACGTCCTCCCGCACCCGGATCAACCGGAACCAGTACATAATCGCTGGCGACCAAGGCGTTCATGGTCAACTTATCCAAACTAGGCGGACAATCAATCAGCACCCAGTCGATTTTGTTGACCCCATTCACTTGGTCGATATGGGTTCTGACCCGAGTCAAACAACTTCGGAGACGTAACTCGCCCCCCTCGATTTGAGTCTGACCACTTTTAATCGCTTTTAAGCCATCATCTGCCGGAATGACATACAATCCGTCAAAATTACTAGCCTGCATGAGTTCCCCAATCATATTATCGTTGATGAGGGCATCTGAAAGTGTCTTTTCTTCGGCATAAACGCCAAAATAGGCTTCACCCAACGTTTTCTGGGGATCAATATCGATACACAATACTCGGTATCCAGCCTCGCGTAGCGCGCCGGCCAAATTAAAAGTAGTGGTACTTTTCGCTGATCCCCCCTTGAGATTGGTTACTGAAATAATACGCATAATTTATACATTGCTACATTTTGTGAGTTACGTAAACCGATTACGTAACCGATAAAATATAACAAACAGGCAACATGTTACCTGCTATCTCTCCTAATCAAATTAAATTCAACCACCGCAGGTTCACCAATTACACTGGTGAGAGTCTGCTGAATGGTATTAATATATCGATGATTCAACCAAGCCAAAGCGCTTTCAGTTGGCACACCGACCAAAAAATAGTTGCCGTCTCGTAATAACAATGTCGTTCCGTGAATCACCGACACATAGGTAGCTTGAGTCATCTGCCCCTGTAGCGCCTGTTTTGTCTCTTCCCAAACCAGTTGCTCTAGTGATACAGGCTCAGGTTGATAAGAGATGGGCATGTCTAACTGTTGTCCAACATCAAGGTTATTTGTCTTTACAACCGATGATGAGGATGTTGGAGATGATGCAGGTGCAGGTGTCGAACGGTTCAAATCAATCTGGGCATTATTCGCTAAACGACTCAAAGTACGAACAAAAATTGCTCCTTTGTTTGCTTTAGGTTTTGTTTCTGCCACCTCCAAAGCCGTTTGAACAGCTTGAACATATAGCTCAAAATTATCAGGATACAGCGTCTTCAAGCGTTTGTATAACATTCCGGTCGAATGAGTATCATCAAGCAATTTTTCGGTTAGGGTCACAATTGGTTCAAAAAGTTTTGTTTCAGGCGAGTTAACGTTATTTGTTTTAGTATTTAAATCTTTAAACAGTAAATATAACTGGTTAACGTTAACAGAGCCGGGTAATAAAGTGACATTTTGGCTATTTAGAACGGATTCTGAAGTGACAAATTGTTCATTTTTTGGGGGTAAAGTGCCAGTTTGTCGCTCCATGCCGTTTGATAAAGTGTCAGATTGTCGATTGACAGGTTGATCTAAACCGACAGATTGTCGGTTTAGTGGATTTTGTAAAGAGCTGTTTTGTCGGTTTAGAGATGGATCTGAATCGACATTTTGCCACTCTAAAGGTTTTTCTGAAGTGACAAATTGTTCATTTTGAGTGGTGTGGAGGGGAGTGGTAGAATTGGAAGGATGAGCTAAAGTGTCAATTTGGCGATTTACAGGCTCGTCTGAAGCGGCAAATTGTCGGTTTGCTGAAATATGTGAATCGACGTTTTGTCCTTTTATTGATTGTTGTGAGGCGCTATTTTGTCGGTTTAAAGACTCTGAATGGACAGATTGTCCGTTTACGTCATGGTGTAAGGTGTCATAATGGCTCTTTATATTATTGTCTAAAATGTCATTTTGTCCATTTACGCGGCGCGGTGAAGTGTCAGGCTGTCGGTTTAGAGACTCTGGCATGGGGCTAGATTCGGGGGGTATTTGTTGAGGCGCAAGCTCATTAATAGGGCGATAGGTCTCTAGGTTTAGAGAGCCTTGACGCGTTTGTATCAGTTCAACTTGTTGCTTGAGCTTAATTTCATCTTCTGGAACGACAGGATCTTCCATAAGAATCTCCATGACAAAGCCGACTCGTTTCCCTTTTCCTTGCCGAGTTTCGTAGGCATAGCGTAAACGGGGAATAAATAGGGCTAAATATTTCGCTTTTTCATCGTGAGGGATGATGGCGCGCCACGGTTTATCGTTTGGGATTGGTTTGTGTTTGAACCAGCGGAGTAATGTCCGTTTGTGGATACTGAGGGCGTTGGCAAGCTCTTGCAGACTGCATACAACCTGCTTAGTGCCATTATTTTGACGAGGGGAATCAACACATAGGCTACGGAGCAAGAGGATAAGACACCATCTTTCCGAGCCGAGGCGAGGCAACCATTTTTGAATACCGTATAGTGAAGTAGATAGCGCACGTTCAGGAGCGACAATCGCGGCTCTTGCACTCAAATATACTGGGTTTAAAGAAAGGTCTGACATGACAGGACCGGTCTCAAAGATTCAGCTAATTGGGCATCAACATTCAGGCTTTGGTAAATTTTGGAAGCCTGATAGTTGATGGCTGAATACGCGTAAATAACAATTTCTTATGTTGACCTAACTTGACACGACATACTCCCTTATGGTATAGTTCCTCTGTTCGTTTTTAACAAACAGCAACATAATAGCCTCTTGTAGGCTTATCAGGTACTCACCGATAAAGTAATTGATTATATGTGAGGATAAAGAGGCTCGCGACAACGAGTCTCTTTTTTTTATTAATCGCTTTTATTGCGAATCAAGTTAAGCTAAATGATTATAATGAAATTATATGCAAAGATGTCCATCGAGTCAAAAATCGTTTGTAATTTTTGGGGGTAGGTGCTATAATTAGCATTATTTGAGGGTAAGTGTGAATATCTATGCTCGATTTAGATCCATTGGGGCTAGTTGAAGCTCCGTTTTCATTGTCGCCTGACCCGCGTTACTTTTATGTGTCGCTTCAACACAAGACTGCGTTGGCTAAGGCTAACTATGCTATTGAACAACGGCAAGGGTTGTCGGTAATCTTTGGTGATATTGGAGTCGGTAAGACAACGGTCGCGCGGCGGTTATACCAAGTTTACCGAGACCGCACCGATTACTATACCGCCTATATTCCAACACCAATTTATCCGTCAGACTTTCAGTTCTTAAAAGATATTTGTGCCGAGTTTGGTTTAAGTGCCAAACGAAGCAAACAAAAACAACTCACCGCTTTTGAGGAGTTCCTAATCAATGGATATCGTGAAAACAAAACGGTTTTGTTGATTATTGATGAAGGTCAAGGATTGATTGGACAACAGTTTGAGTTGATTCGTCTTTTGTTAAACTTTGAGACGGATACCCAAAAGTTGATTCAGATTGTTCTGATTGGGCAAAATGAATTACGGAACAAGTTGCGTCTTAAGCGAGCCTTAAATTCGCGGGTCGCAACACGTTCTACTTTAGAGCCGTTGCATTTTGAAGATACACGTTCAATGATTAACTTTCGGGTCATGGTTGCCGGGCGGCAACATCCACTGTTTACCGAAGATGCCTTGATGAAAATTTATAACCATAGCCGAGGCATGCCTCGTGATATTTGTGTGATTGGCTTAAATATTTTACCCATTGCGGTCTTGAACCGTGTCTCTATTGTTGAAGATATCCTCGTTGATGAGGTTATACGGGAACTACAGTAATGCCAAAACAAACAATACCTAGTGAAAGTGAAGGAACTTTTGCCCGTTTATATGATGTTCAAGAGGAGCTAAAACGTACCAATACCAAACCTCTTGGCCGACCTCGTAAAAAGATTCAGCGCAAACCAACGACTGTTCATTTAACACCTGCCGAAAAGCGTAACATGGCCGAATTAAAAATGTTACTTGACGAACACCTCTCCATTAATCAGAGTGAACTGGCCGGAATAGCGATCAGTTCGTTAAACGCGCTTATGCAAAACAAAGGCAAAACAGCCTTGGCAAATGGAGTCGTTTATGATATTGATTCTTTCCGTGAACTAGTTTATGGTTTTATAAATTCATAAAATTGTAAACTTATAAAATTGTAAAATTATAAAGTCGTAAAATCATGACGTTAACAAAAAGAGGAATAGCTGAAAGCTGTTCCTCTTTTTGTTTATCGTATTTCGTTTATTCTTCGGTAGTGTTGACCTGTTGACTGATAGCCTTGGGCTAAAGCCACAAGGCTAAAAACGGCCTAAATAGCTAGCTTTAGCCTGCTTTAGCTATCAGCATCGGGATTTATTCCGATGTGTCATCTTGTGCAGTTGGCGCGCTGGCTTCCAGCCGACATGCTGGCTGGAAGCCGACGCTCCGTTCCTAACTACTTCCGAGCCGCGGAATATCAACCACCGAGCGTACAGCATCACGGGGACTACTCCCCGTCACGCTCAGGCCATGCAACTCGGCCCGATTGTTCGTCTCATCGCTTTCGCTGACAAGCCCAGCACTACCCCGCTCCGGCGACCATGTATCCACATACAGATACAGGTCACTCGTTCCGGCGGCGAACTGTCCAGACCAGATGGTATGATCCGCCGAGAAGTTACCCGCAGTCGAAGTCAGAGTCACACTCTCACCCGGATTTAGGCCACCGGTGACATGCCATGCTAAACCGTAACATGGGGTTAGGGTACACAGTTCATTCCAGATGGCGTTGCCTTCAGCTGGCTCACTGGAGGGATTGATAAACAGATCGACCCAGAAACTATCGGCGCGGGCCGTACCTTGATTGGTCACAACCACAGTAATCAACACCTCATCCGCGGTGGTAAAACTACTCTGATTCGGGGTCAGGCTGAAACTGCCGCTCAAATCCGGGGCATTACTAACCGGCACCGATGTTGCTGTTGGTGTTGAAACAGGATTCGACCTGATGATAATCGGTAGGTATAGGACCGGTTTGTTGAACAAGGCGAACTGTCCCGGCGCTTGACAAACGGTCAAACTCAACTGATTGGCTTCCGTATCGACCACACTATTGGTCGGCGGAGTACAGGTCGCCGTGGCCGGAACCCACTCCGAACCATTCCACATCATTAGGGTCAGGGTGCTGTCAACCTGACTGCTGTCGTAACCTACGATAAACTGCATGGCCTCATTAAGCTGATAGTCGGTCAACAACTGCCCGCCCTGATAGAACTCCAGCTTAAAAGCATGGTCAGCAAAGTTATACCCTGCCGGTATGCTTGTTGCTGGTTCGGGTAGGTCGGGCAGTTTGGTGTAGACTAGCACAATCGGTTCGGTGATGGTATCACTCTGTACAATGAACTGGCTGGTGCTGGCTGTCGGATTTGTGATGGTCAACGTTCCACCGACTTCTGGTTGCAACAGAACCAGTCCATCGACCACTGTGGTGCTGATGGTACTGCTGTTGTTTGCCAGATTCAGGTCGGTCTGCAAGGGGTCACTACCCACCATGACCGAGTTGACGATGATGCCGGTCTCGGTTGGACTGACGACGATGGTGCGGCTGACTGTTTCATTGAGGGACAGCGAACCAAGGTCACAAACAATCATAGTTGTACCAGAACATCCCACATCGCCTGACAATAAACTCACGCTGACGGGCAAGCTGTCCGTAATTGTAACGTTGTTTGCCAAACCCGGGCCGTTGTTGGTCACCACAATGGTATAGCTCAATGGTTGATTAACAACCGTTGGGTTCATGTTGGTCAACTTGCTAACCGCCAACTCGACCTCATTCGTAACCAACTCTGTCACCATGACCACTGTCGTATCAGTCATGACACTGCTGTTATTCGTAGCCGTGACCACCACAGTGTAGACTCCCGACAAGGCGTAGGTATGGCTAGGCTCACCACCGCTTCCGGTGTTACCATCACCAAAACTCCAGCTAAAGGTGACAGGTTGCCCACCCGTTACCGTCGCCGTAAAGCTGGTCGGGAAGCCGAGCGTTGTCGGGCCGTCGTTGATGACGATTAGCTCGGTAATCGTTGTCGAGTCGTTGTCCAGAATATAGAGCGTGGTACTGTATGTTCCGGCCAAAACCGCTCGTACCGGACTGCTCAGGCTGACGGTGACATGCTCTGTCGGCTCGATTAAGGTATCGTCGATAATCGTTATTGGCACGGTCAGTTCGGTCAAACCCGCCGTGATGTTAAGAGTACGGTTAACCGACTCATAATCCTGACCCTTAACAGCTGAACGTCGGCGGGCCGATGTCGAATCGTCGGTGGCGATATTGACCGTCACTGTATCAGTCACCGGACTACCGAGTTTGACCGTCAGCATGGCCTGTCCGACCCCCTCATCAACCGTGTAGCTGGTTGTCGAGAACTGAATCGTCGGGATGGTAAAACCAGTAATGGTGACAACCGTTTGATTGGTTGCGCCCAGCGTGGCGTTCGTCGCGCCGGTCAACAACAGGCCAAACCGTTCATCCGGCTCAGTTAAAGTATCGCTCAGAATCGGCACCGTAATCGTCAGACTGGTTGTACCCGGTGGGAAGGTCAGTGTTCCGCTGATGGGCGAGTAATCTAACCCCGGCATGGCCGAACCGGGACTACCAATCGGCAAACCTGCAACCGTGCTGTACGGTACCGTTACGGTCAGGCCGGAAACAGCACTGAGGTCAACCTGAATCGTAACCATGTCCCCTTCGTTAGCCGTGATCGCGGCACTACTGACATTAACCGCAACCGGTGGGTCATCATCGGTAATCGTGACTATCGTTTGGCTATTCCCAAAGATGACCGCATTTCCGGCGTTAATTAAGCTGACGCTGAAAGTTTCGTTGGCTTCATCGAAAGCATCCGGCAGTATCGACACCATGAACGTCTGAAGTGTTATCCCCCCGGAACTGCCAACCGGCGAAGGTGCAAAGGTCAATATGCCACTAATACCTGTGTAATCACTACCGCTCATGGCCGTCTGATTCGCTGTGCCATAACTGACCGTAATCGGCTGACTACTGGTCTGATTCAGAGTTACGATAATCATCACTTGTCCACTGGACTCATCAACTGTTATACTGCTACTTGCCAAACTCAGTTGTGGTGAGTCAGCAATCGTATCATCATTGACGATGGTCAGAGTCGCGGTGGCCGGAATACCAAGTGTGCCATTATTCGGGCTAGAGAGGGTCAGGTTGACCGTCTCATCCGGCTCGACCACACTGTCATTGTTGATATCGACCATGAAGCTACGGTTGGTTCCACCGCTCGGCGTAAAGATTAACGTGCCACTAGCTGATAGATAATCCTGCGTCGCTCCGACCAAAGCGGAACCATCACTGGTCGCATAGTTGACCGTCACCGTTAGACTCGGTGCTTTGCTCAGAGTTACCTCGATGGTGGCTGGCCCATTATCTTCGTCGACGCTGTAGGTCGTCTGAGCAAACTGGACTGTCGGCGCGTCATCATCCACAATCGAGATACTGGTTTGACTCGGATTGCCGAGCGTGGCGTAGACCGGATTACTCAAGGCCACCATCACTGTTTCGGTGGCTTCTTGTATCGTATCGTTCACAATCGGGACGCTAAAGGTCGCGCTGATTGCTCCGGCTGGAATGGTCAGCGTACCGTTTGTGGTGGTGTAATCGGTTCCGGCAGTGGCCGTGCTTCCGGTGGTGATAGTACTGTAATCAACCGTCACTGCCACTGGATAGGTAATGCTGAGGGTGGCAGTCATCATGACCGTATTAACCGTCTCGCTGACCGTCTGACTGGCATTCAAACTCACCGTCGGCAGGTCGTCATCCACAATGGTAATCGGTGCATCTTCATCGCTAACGACTAAAACAACATAGGAGTCGCCGCTGATTAGACGCAAGTTGTTTAACTCTATCTCGAAAGCTTCTGGCCCTTCTAGCCGACTATCTTGCAGAATCGGTATGGTAAAGTAGACCTCTGGAGTAGCCGCCGAAAGGGTCAACGTTCCAGTTTGAACGGTGTAATCTTGCCCCTCAATAGCCGAGTGGGCGATGGTATAGTAATCAACCTCTACCGTCTGATCCGTCGCGCCCCACATGGTAACGGTAATCATGACTGTACCGCCACCTTCATCAACCGTGTAGGCCACAGCTCCGGTGGTCGGGAAGTCAGGATGATTGACCCCAACCTGCAAGGTCGGCGGGATGGGCGGGATGGGAGATGATTCATTCTCTACGATAGTCATGGTGGTGGGTAAGGGATCTGTGGCAATGGTCGCATTGGTGGCATCGCTCAGTTGGATGTTGACAGTTTCGTTCCCTTCATAGATAAGATCATCAGTGATAGGAATGGAGAAGGTCTGTTCGGTTACACCGGTGGTGAAGGTCAAGGTGCCTGTACCCGTTGGATTGTCGTAGTCACTACCCAACGAGGCCGAACCGTTTGCCACCGTATAATTAACCGTAATTTGGCTGGTTGAGGTCACATTCAACTGTACGGTAACGGTCAACGTGGCTCCCGTGTCGTCTTCAGCGATGCTGTATGGCTCGTTAGCAAAGCTCAAGATTGGATACTTAATGGTTAGGGTTTGGGTCGCGGCATCGTTACTACTCTTGATATCGGTAGGTGTGGTTTTGGTGATACGGGCCACATTGGTGATAACTGTACCCGGCGCGCCAGTGGCCTTAGCCGTTATCTGCAACGTTTCAACCGTACTTGTCACGGTGAAACCATCCCACACACCTGTGCCATCGTTGTAAGCTCCAGCACTGGCGACATGACTGATGTAGGTCATGCCAGCCGGTATCGAATCACTAATCACCACCGCCGCATCATCCAAACCCAAACTGGCTACATTTTTGTTGACGCTGATCGTGTAGACCACATTCTCGAATTGGGAGGGAGTGGCCTTATCTTGTGCCTTTGTGATTCTAATATCCGTCGCTTCAACCGAAGCCGTGACTACCGCCGTTGGCCCATTATTAGCCAGATTGGTATCCGTCGCGATGACTGTATTGTGGAAGGTGATGCTGGCACTGTTGCTAATCAAGCCAGTTTTAGTACCGTCATTAATCATGACAAAGGTAATGTATTCGGTGTTGGTGAAGTTATTAAAGGTACAAACCAAGGGGGATGCGGATAGCGTACATGTGCCACCGCCGGTGGTTTGACTGATAACGCCCGTCACCAAACCAGCCGTTGTTTGGGTGTAGATATCCGTAACTACAACCTGACTAGCCGTATCATTGCCCGGCCCGTTGGTAATAGTAATCGTAAAGGTAATCGGTTTTCCCGGTAAAACTGTTGCCGAGCCGATTCGTTGCTTGCTGACCTGCAACTCCGCCGTCGGGATTCGCACCGTCGTGCTAATAGTCGTTGTTGGCCCGTTGTTGCCCAGATCACTATCGATCATCGTAATGTTGCCACTCGCGGTTATCTGAGCCGTGTTGGTGACAGTATTGGAGAAACTGCTACCGGTGGTCAGGACAACGGTGATTATCTCGGTATTCGTGAAACTGCTAAAGGTACAGGTAATCGGCGAACTACCCGTACTGCATAAGCCATTACCCGTCACACTGGTGACAGTTATCGCCCCGCTGGTGAAGGTATCGGTGATAATCACATCGGGTGAATCCGGCCCATCGTTGGTAATCGTTACGGTATAGGTAATCTGCCCACCAGAGTAGACCACGCCCGTGCCAACTCGCTGTTTGCTGATTTGCAACTCCGCTTCGGGATAACGCACGGTCGTGGTGATGTCGGTACTGCTGTTGTCAGTCGGATTATCGGTCATGGTGATGCCACCGGCCACCGTGATGAAGGCCGTATTGGTCAACGTACCGGAGAAGCTACCCGTCGTCATGACCATGGTAATCGTCTCGGTGTCGGTAAATTCGGTGAAGTTACAAACCACCGGCCCCGTGCCGCTACATGTTCCGCCTCCGGTGGTACTGCTGATAATACTCGTCACAGTGCCGGTGAAGGTATCGGTGATGACCACATTGGGATCGTCCGGCCCTTCATTAGTAATCGTAATGGTGTAAGTGATCGACTCACCGGCAAAGACGCTGGCCGGACTGACTCTCTGTTTGCTGACCGACAGTTCCGCAGTCGGGTAGCGCACCGTAGCCGTGATGTCGGTACTCGTGTTGTTGTTCGGATTCGTATCGGCCGCGGTCAAACCAGCCGTAAAGCTGATTTGGGCGGTGTTGGTAAAGGTGTTCGAGAAACTACCAGTCGTCATGATGACGGTGATGGTCTCGGTGTTGGTCAAACTGGCGATGGTACATGTGACCGGCCCGGTTCCGGCGCATGTTCCGGTGCTGGTCGAACTGATAATACTGCTGACTGTGCCACCCGTAAAGGTGTCGGTGATGACCACGCCGACCGTATCTGGCCCGTCATTGGTTATGGTGAGTGTATAAGTAATCTCCTGACCAGCCAACACGTCGCCCGAACCGACACGCGCTTTGCTGACCGACAGTTCCGCGGTCGGGAAGCGCACCGTCGTGGTGATGTCATTACTCGTGTTGTTGCCCGGATTCGTATCCGCCGCGGTCAAACCAGCCGTAAAGCTGATTTGGGCAGTATTGGTGAAGGTATTCGAGAAACTACCAGTGGTCATGATCATGGTGATGGTTTCGGTGTTAGTCAAACTGGCGATGGTACATGTGACTGGCCCGGTTCCGGCACATGTTCCGGTGCTGGTCGTGCTGATGATACTGCTGACTGTGCCACCCGTAAAGGTGTCGGTGATGACCACGCCGACCGTATCTGGCCCGTCATTGGTTATGGTGAGTGTATAAGTAATCTCCTGACCAGCCAACACATCGCCCGAACCGACACGCGCTTTGCTGACCTGCAAATCAGCCGTCGGATACCGAACGGTGGTGGTCACTTCGTCGGTGTCATCAACCGGATCGGTATCAATGGCTAACACACCTGTAGCAAAGCTAACCGCCACTGTGTTGGTCAAGGTGTCACTGAAACTACCCGTCGTCAAGACGACTGTAATCGTTTCGGTGCCGGTAAAGCCACTAATCGTACATGTAATCGGCCCACTGCTGGCACATGATCCGGCGCTAGTCGAGCTAATCACTCCGCTAACCGTGCCAGTATAACTATCGGTGATGACCACATCGACTGCGTCGGTGCCGCTGTTAGTCAGGCTAATGGTGTAGGTTACCGACTGACCGGCGACCACCTCACCAGAGCCGACGCGTTGTTTGTCGATTTCTAGCTCGGCTACCGGATAAACCACCGTATTGGTCACGGTAGCGTAGGTTTCAGTTGGCACTTCGGTGCTGGTGATGCTGGCTGTGTTGGTCAACAAAGCCCCACTGAGGATGTTGGTATTGGTTACAACCGCGACATAGCTCAGGGTGATACTGGTTGATGGGGTCAGCGTGCCGATGTCCCAAGCCAATACTGGATTGGCCGTTATGTTGGCCCCCGTACCACTAATTGACGCGTAGGTCAGGCTAATTGGCATGGTATCGCTGACCGTTGTTGTGGTTGCCGTCAGACCCCCACTGTTTGTCACGACAATGGTGTAGGTAATCTGATTGCCCGGTAGCAATCGCCCGCCGGTGTAGGTAGAGCGTTTGGTGATGCTCAGTACTGTGTCATCCACACTCAAACCGACTGAGGCCGTGTTGTTGGTCGTATCGCTATCAACCGTAGTCATGGTGATGATGGCCGTATTGGTGAAGGTATCGGGGATGCTCATGGTCGTGCTGACTGTGCCGACGATGGTAATCATGCCGCTGTCACCCAAGGCCAGATTCGCTACCGAGAAGACATAACTCGGCGTGATTTCGGTATCGGTGATGGCCGCGCCATTGCTGGTACTGCTGGTCACACTGGTCACATTGATACTGACTGGCACGGTGTCGGTCAGCATGATATTGCTAGCCACCCCGCCCGTACCACTAGCCGTGAAGCTGATACTGTAGGTGATGGCCGTACCCCGCGCCACCATACCACTCGGATTCACAGATTTGCTGACTTGCAAGTCAAGTTCGTAATCACTTTCATAATAACCGGCATCATAACCACCACCCAAGGGGCGAGTATTGCCGAAGTAATCGTCGCTTACACCGACATTCGTGCCGATGTCCGAGGCCGCGCTGACGTTGGTCAGGGTGTAGCTGGTGGTGTCGTAGAAGGCCGGATTGCCGGTGACGCTACTGCCACCGCGGTTGACGGTGCTGGTATTGGTGATATTGTTGGTTAAACCAGCGAACAGGTTGTGATTCTCATTAACCGTGCCGTCATTGGCTATGCCGGTGGTGTAGCTGGCGATGATACTATTGGTGATGTTAAGCGTACCATCAGCGACATAAATAGCTTGCCCACTGCCAACTGTCGGGCTGGCTATGGTGGTGTGAATTATGGCGGTGGTATCAGTGCCACCATCATCCCTATGTTCCATATAGATGGCTTGTCCTTGGTTGGTCGCTGAGTTGCCAGCTATTAAGCTATTGACGATACGACTATTGACAGCACCAGTAAAACCCCATATATACAGCCCGCCGCCGTTCATACCAGCTATATTGCCCATCACCACACTGTTGGTCAGATAGGCACCCTCATCAATCTTCAGCCCGCCGCCGGAACCAGTAGCAGTATTGCCACTCACCGTACTGCCCGTTAGGTACGCATCAACATAAACAGCCAGCCCGCCGCCGTCACCTTTAGATGTATTGCTCATCACCGTACTGCCCGTTAGGTACGCATCAACATGAACATACAGCCCACCTCCGTCACCACCAGATGTATTGCTCATCACCGTACTGCCCGTTAGGTAGGCATTGCCACCAATAACATGCAGCCCGCCGCCAACGTTAGTAGCTGTATTGCTCATCACCGTACTGCCCGTTAGGTACGCATTGCCCTTAACATACAGCCCGCCGCCGTCACCAGTAGCAGTATTGCTCATCACCGTACTGCGGGTCATGGTGATGGATTGGTTGCTATATATTCCACCACCATTAGCAGAAAGACCACCAGAGACCGCATTGCTATAGATGGTGCTACCACTTATGGTTAAATTGGCGTTGACATCGACATGAATACCACCGCCCGGGATGTTACTGGTCAGCTTACCATTCGTCACATACAGATTCTCCAGCAACACTGTCGGTGTGGTCGCGCCTGTTTTGGCAATCGTAATCACCCGACCCGCGCCCAACGCATCCAAGGTGGGGGTGTAGACCGTAGGTTGATAGATGTCCCAATCAGCATGAGTGTAACCACCTGTCACGGTGATGCTCTTACTAATCGTAATCACCGCGGTATAACCACTGGTCACATTGATTCCAGCACAATACCCGGCCACTTTGACCGTACCATTAGCCGAAACCTTGTCAATCGCATCCCGCACCGCTTGCGCGTCGGCACTGCGATAGACCGTGCCGCCATTATCAGCCGTAGCCCAACAGAACGGCTCCGGTTCCACCGTAAAGGTAGCCATGTTACTTTCGGTTATGGCTCCGGCATAGCTGATGATGGCCGTATTCGTGACCACATCCTCATAGTTGCCATCGTGGCTGACCACGAAGCTAAAGGTGACATACTCACTGGCCGTCACTTTCCCGGTCCAGCTAATCACGCCGCCGCCAGAGAAGGTGTCGGTCGGCATAATGCCTATCCAACTTTGGAAGGTACTGCTGATGGGCAGGGTATCGCTAAAGTAAGTCCCGCTGGCATCGACCACCCCGCCATTGCTGATCCCGATGGTATAAGTCACTTGGCCGTAGCGAGCCACATTGGTTAGGTTGGTCACATCGTTAACCGTTTTGGTCACGCTTAAGACCGCGCTATTGGCCGTCACGCCCGCCTCAGCCGTGTCGTTGGTTGTATCAAATTGAACATTACTGCTGGTGATTTCAACCGTGTTGGTGAAGCGAGTCCCATCAGCCAAGGTTGAGCTAACCGTACCAGCGATGGTAATCGTCGCCACTTGACCGGAGGTTATGTTGGAAACGGTGTAGACTCTTGTGCCACTGCTAACCGTCTCGCTGATGGTCACGCCCGTACTGTTGGTGTTGGTGGCCGTCACGCTAATGGGATAGGTGTCAGTCATGACGATGCCCCCAATCTCGCCGCCGTTGCCAGCATGGGTAATGGTGATGGTGTAGGTCAAAATCCCACCGGCAGCGACCGGATCAGGCGAGGCGGTTTTGCCAATTACCAAATCGGTACTGTAGTTCACCTCGTCATAGCCCGCATCAAAACTGGTGCCAAGCGCACGCTTTTCACCAAAGTAGTCAGTCGTCACGCCCATATCCCTACCAAGGCTAACCGCCGCGCTGAGGTTGGTCAGGGTGTAGCTGGTGGTGTCGTAGAATCCAGCGTTGCCGATGATACTACTGCCGCCGCGGGTGATTCCGCCATTTTCGATGGTGGTTACGCCAGCGAACAGGTTGTAATTCTCATTGACTGTACCGTTGCCAACCTCAATTCCAGTCGTATAGCTGGCGATAATCGTATTGGTGATATTGGCTATAACATCAGCATGATCTACATAGATCGCCGCATTAGTGCCCACCGTGGGGTTGGCTATGGTGGTGTGAACGATGTTCATTATTCCAGAATCGAACAAAAATAACGCCTCGCCTTCACCATCAGCTCGATTACCAGCAATCAAACTGTTGACGATACTTCCACCTTTCCCCGCATACACGCCACCACCATCAGTAGTCGAAAAATTTTGCAATATCCTACTGCCCGTTATGTACGTACTGCCATAAACATACAGCCCGCCGCCGTTATAAGTAGTAGTAGTAGTATTGCCACTCACCGTACTGCCCGTTAGGTACGCACTGCCACCAACATTCAGCCCGCCGCCGTCGCCGTTATCAGATGTATTGCCCACCACCATACTGCCCGTTAGGTAGGCACTGCCACTATCAGCAACATACAGCCCGCCGCCGTCGCCGTCAGCTGTATTGCTCATCACCGTACTGTTGGTCATGGTGATGGATTGGTTGCTCTGTATCCCACCACCTTGAGAAGTATCACCAGAGACCGCATTGCTATAGATGGTAGTGCCACTTATGGTTACGTTGGCATCGTTAACATGAATACCACCACCGTGGCTGCTGTTACTGGTCAGCTTACCATTCGTCACCAATAGATTCTCCAGCAACACTGTCGGTGTGGTCACGCCTGTTTTGGCAACCGTAATCACCCGCCCCGCGCCCAACGCAGACAAGGTGGGGGTGTAGGTGGTCGGATTGTAGGCTGTCCAATTGGTATGGGTATAACCACCTGTTACGGTGATGCTCTTATTGATGGTAATCACTGCGTTGGCGGACACATCCACGCCGGCACAGTAACCCACCACCTTGACCGTGTCGTTAGTGGAGGCCGCGTTAATGGCATCCCGCACCGCTTGGGCATCGGTACTGCTATAAACATTCGTATTGTCAATCGTGGCCCAACAGCTAGGCGGCTCTGGTTCCACCGTAAAGGTGGCTACGTTGCTCTCGGTTATGATGCCGGCATAGCTGATGATAGCCGTATTCGTGACCACATCCTCATAGTTGCCATTATGGCTGACCACAAAGGTAAAGGTTATCGCCTGATCATTCGTGACCATGCCCGTCCACGTAATTTGCCCACTATTGGAGATGGTGCCACTTGGTCGCTCATCCCAACTCTGGAAGGTACTGCTGATGGGCAGGGTGTCGGTGAACTGCGTGCCAACCGCGTTGCCAGTGCCACCATTACTGATGACGATGGTATAGGTCACATCACCATGATAAGCCACGTTGGTTAGGTCGGTCACATCGTTGACGGTTTTGGTCAAAGTCAGGGCTGGTGTGCCCTCCTCAACCGTAAAGGTGGCCGTATTGCTGACCGTGGTCGCTTGGGTGGAGCTTATCGTGGCCGCGTTGGTAATCACATCGCCATAATCCCCAATTGTCTGATGATGGCTGACCACAAAACTAATGGTGATATACTCACCCGCGGTGACGAGGCCGTTCCATGTTACTTGTTTCGGTGAGCCAGCCGTCGAGACCGCGCCCGATTGGGTAATCCAACGGCTAAAGGTACTGCTGATGGGCAAGGTGTCAGTCAGGTAGGCGTTGCTGGCATCACCACTGCCACCATTGCTGATGGTCAGGGTATAGGTCACTTCGCCATGATAGGTCACATCCAGAATCGGGTCGGCAGTTTTGGTGATGGTTAGCACAGGTGGGGCGAGGCCGGGGCTACCGATGTCGAGACCGTTGATACTTTCGTAGCCGGTGTAGACGGGGGTGACACCGTTTATGGTACTTAAAACCCAGCCATTCTCCACATTGTTATCTATCTCTAGGTCATTTAGATAGATAGATTCACCAGAAGGATTCGGCCAGCCACCCGAACCGGAAAGATAAAAGACATCATCAACAGTATTGTCATAGTTGCGGCCAGTATACTCCGTAATATTACGCCATAAACTCGCTCGATCTCCAGTCGAAGTATTCGCAAAACCTGCCCAATTGCCAACAGGTATAAGATTAATGCTGTTTCCCCAAGCCGCTTTAAACTCAGAGGTGATAACCTCATCAACATTAAACAAAACTGCACTTCCACTGGCAGGTACTAGTCCGCTGGTAATATTAGCTGTGTTAAGAGCCGAGTAATCATCATCATCTAAGACGTAGCCACTCAAATCAATCGCTGTGTTGCCTATGTTATATAGTTCGATCCATTCCCATTCAAAATTCGTATCAGGACTAGCCGGATCATACATAATCTCCGTAATCAACAACGGCGAGACCCGCGTCGTGGTAGTGTAGGCATCGCTATTGGTGTCGGTATCAACGCTGGTCGTGCCGATGGTAGCCACGTTGGTAATGGTCACATAACCACTGACCGAGCCGGCTACCTGTCCGCTCACGGTGATGATCCCCATGTCGCCCACGCCCATGTCCTGCACATCCCACAGATAGATACTGGTTCCGTTTCGAGTAATCGACAAACCACTGCTAATCACGCTGAGGTTGGTCAGCGAGGTCGGAATCGTGTCGGTAATCTGTACGCCCAAGGCCGTGCCCGCGCCTTCGTTGGTAAAGGTCAGGGTATAGGTAATCGTATCGCCCAAGCCGACATAATGGGTCGGGGTAACAGATTTGCTCATCACCAGATCAACCTCATTGCTGACCGTGATGACCACCGTATCGCTGATGGTGGTCATCACTTCGGTGCTGGTGACCCAAGCAGTATTGCTGATGAGGGTATCATGGGCCACATTACTATTGACCGTGACTGGCATAGTCAGGGTGATATATTCGCTACTGGTAATCGTCAAGCCGGTTGCCAAAGTGGGCAGGTCAGCTTGCGAGGAGGCCAAGGTTGCCCCACTCTGGGCCGGAATCAGAGTCACCGGCCCGGCAAAGGTCAAACCGGTGGGCATGGTATCAGAAATAGCCGCGCCGGTAGCGTCCACCAAACCGCCATTAGAGACGACAATGGTGTAGGTAATTAAATCGCCCATGCTTGGGGTGTCGTCGTTGACGGTTTTGGTCAAAACCAACGAGGGGCCAAGCACAACAATATTAAAGGTTTTTGTGTCGCTTAACGGATTCAAGACGAAGCCAGTAAAACCTTGGTCGTTGATGGTCACAGTGGCCGTATCGGTGCCGATGAATCCGGCGTTGCTGGTGTAGGTCAGAGCCGGACTGTAGCTCAGGGTATTGTTGATCTGCATGGTCGTGCCGGTCATAACCACGGTGGCCGTGCCATCGCCGCTGACATTGGAGACTCCATTGGTCACGCTGTTATCAAGTTCTAGTGTTCCGCTGTTGACGGTCAAGGTGACCACCACATCACTCAAGTCGGAATCAAGGTCAAGCACGGCCACATCAGTAATCACCAATGGTTGGCCGGTATCGACGGTACGGTCGGCGGGCGCGGTGTTGGTGATAAGGTCGATAAAGCCTATCTGTACATTTGCGGAAGCGGAGGGGGTGTTGTCGCCGAAGAAGATGAGATTCGGGGTGTTATAGACAATGCCTGTAACCGGATTTGCCAGCAACGCGGCCTGATAGTTCCGCAGACTGCCGCTGAGAATGTTGGTGTTGTTGGCATTGAGGCTATAGGCCGCGCCAGAGATGGTCAGTTGATAGGTGATCATGTCAGTCGAGGTATTAAAGACCACCGATTCGCCATGCGTAAACAGGGTGCCAGTTGGTGGTTCAGATGTGCCGGAGTTCTGCGCCCAAATCTGGTCTGTCCAGAAGCCTAGCTCAATCGCCATGAGATCGTCGCCCACCACCAGAACACTGAATCCGGCTCGGTCATCGCTCGCATGGGTTTCAGCATTTACTTTAGCCGAGAAGCGAAGCGCGTATCCTTCATCACGAGTCAAAACGGTGGTGTAAGTCGGCGGTGAATGGAAATAACCAGCATAGGTGGCAATATTACCAGTGGTACTTAACACGGTCTGTCCACCACTGGTCGAGCGATCAGCCGAGCCTAATGTTTCGGTATAGAAGTTGCCTTGTACCTCCGGTTCGGTGCCAAGGCTGGCATCGTACCAAGCCGTGGTTTGTCCAATGGTCGGCACATCGTTGGTTGGTGATACAACAAGCGTTACCGTCGCCGTAGCCACCCCACCATTGCCATCACTAACGGTATAGGTGAAATAGTCTGTCCCCGCAAAGCTGGTGGCGGGACGATAACCAAAGGTGCCTGTATTGTTAAAGGTCATCAAAACCCCATGAGATGGGCTAACCGCCACCGTCGCCACCAGCGTATCCCCATCAGGATCAGTGTCGTTAGGCGTAATGACACCCGTTGAGGTATTAAAGACGATGATATCCTCTGTCGTAGTGTAGGTATCATCCACCGCCACCGGCTGTTGAGTCACCGTAAAGACCGCCTCGGTAGAGATGCTAATAACCGTGTTATACTCAAACTCAGCATCATTGGTAATCACATCCCCATAATCTTTGGTATGGCTGACCATGAAGCTAACGGTAATTGCCTCACCGGCGGTGACGAGGCCATCCCATGTTATTTTACCGCTCGATTGCGTGGCTCCGTTCTGTTGGACAAAACTATCGAAGGTAGTACTGGTCGGCACGGTGTCGGTCATGTAAACCGGATCGGCATCAATCGTACCATTATTGCTCAAGACCAAGGTATAGGTGACAGCGCCATGATAGGTCGTGTTGGTATACGGATCAACCGATTTGGTGAGGGTCAACTCGGCAGTACCGCTGACCATAATCGCCATCTCTGCGGTGTTATTATTGGTGTCCGTATCAACTGTCGTGGTCGTAATCTCCACCGTATTGGTGAAGGTTCCGGCGGTCAGCGGATTGCTCAATGTACCGACTACGGTAATCATGCCGGTATCATTTATTGACATATTAGCGACGCTGAATACGTAGGTCGGGGTGACCGCGTCGGTGTCGGTAATCGCTACCGTGCCATTGCTGATGACGCTGGTCACGTTAACGCTAACCGGAATCGTATCGGTAATGATTACCTCGGTGGCGAGATGTGGGCCATTATTGGTAAAGCTAATGGTATAGGTGATGGTGTCGCCGGGGTTGGCGTTACTGGGGTTGACCGACTTGCTAATATTCAAGTCAGCAACTTGGGGTACAATGTTGGTAGTAATACTATCGGTATAAGAAACCGATACAGACGGGGTACTGGTGGTCGCGGTGACCACATTGGTAATGACCGTATTAACCGCATCAATGGCCGGGGTAACGACCCAACTGATGGTGATCTGTTCGGACGCGGTTAATGTGCCTAGTGTACAAACAAACGGGTCGTCGGTGTCACAACTTCCTTGATCCGGGATGGCTGTACCACGGGTAATCGTTCCGGTGGGCACGATGAGGCCATCGGTCAAAATAACGGCGGTCGCGTCGGAGGGGCCGTTGTTGGTAATAACAATAGTGTAGGTGAACGGATACTCTACTGTCGCTGAGACTGAGGAGGCAGTTTTGCTAATTGTCAGGTCGGCCTCGGTGGTCACAGTGGTGGTCACAGGGGTGGTCAGGCTATTGTTACTAAGGTCGGAATCGGTTTGGGTGCTGGTTAGAGTCACACCAGCCGTATTGGTTAATATCGCTCCACTGGTTACAGAAGCCGGAATCGTACCAACGATGGTCACGCTTTCGGTGCCACTGATGGCCGTGACCCCGACTAGGCTCAAGGTACAACTGATGACCTGACTAGCGACTTCGATACAAGAGCCATCGCTACTGGTGCTGATGACATTGGTCAGGCTGATGGGCAGTTGATCGGTGATGACCACGCTCAACGCATCGGAGGGGCCACTGTTGCTAACAGTGATGGTGTAGGTAATGCTCTCTCCGGCGGTAATCGGGTCGGACGATTCGATTTTGCTCAAATACAGATCAACATAAGAGAGAATGGTGGTCGATTCGGTGGTGGTTTCGTTGCCGGTATTGATCTCAGCGTCGGTGGTGGTAACGACCGCGCGATTAACAATTGTCCCCGCTTCGGTCGGAGTGACTACCACCGTGGCGATGGCCACACTATCCACCGCAGTGGTCATGCGATAGGCCACATTGTCGATTAAGGTGGTGTTATCACTGCCGTTAGTAGAATCATCACCATGAATTTCCAAACCGGTGATATTGGATAATATGGCAAAAAGTTCGCTTTCGGTGGCAATGTCGTCGTCGATAAACTGCCCCACATGAAACCCACCCACAGTGAAGGGAATCACATACGATATCCATGTATCCGTGTCACTCTGTAGTAGCTTATACGTTAACGTATTCCCGCCGCTCCTCAGAATAATATCGTGATCAACCACATTCGTGTTGTCGATGTTACTAAACTTTATGTCAAAGGTTAAGGCCCCGCCATACGCATAAGAATGATCCCCTAAGAATTTACTTGGGGCAAAAAAGTAAAATCTCTCATTGGTGAGATCGCCATCAGCGGTACTATTATCATTAATCTGAAAAGCTCCAGGCAGAACACCTTCCGTGGCTGAGTAGACTGCTATGCCAGCAGCGCCACCAGTTGAGGTGCCACTGCCGCCAGACACTTTCCAACCCTCATCATTATTATCAAAAGTACTCTCAACCAGAGTTACACCTAAGGTCGTAAAGCTACATGTGACCACCTGCCCCGAAATTGGGCTAGGGGTACAACTGCCTTGGTCAGAGCTAATTGAGGCAATGGTCACGGTGGAGGGCAAGGTGTCGGTCAGCCAAATATTGGTACTGCTCGATGTACCGCCATTGGTAATCCGCACGGTGTAGGTTAACGGTTGCTTGGCGATGGCCGGGTCATCCGAGTCGAACTTGGCAACCGAAATATCGACCCGCGCCGGGATAGAGGTTGTAACCGTGCTGGTATTGTTCAGAGTATCAGAATCCACCTCGGTGGCGGTAATTTCGACACTGTTGGTCAGGCTGATGGGGCTGGTTAGTTGGGTGGTAATCAAACCGGTAATCGTGATGATGCCCCCATCGCCCGGCCCTAAATCATCGACCTCCCAGGCGTATGAAACCGTGTTGCTGGCGGTGATATTAGCCCCACTATTATCGGGTGTTGAGAGAGAGAACAGGTTACTCGATACTAAATCGGTAATAATGACTCCGGTGGCAGGGTATGTGCCGCTGTTTGTAAAACTGATGGTGTAGGTGATGGCATCTCCGGGTTGGGCGGTGGTGAGGTTAACAGATTTTGAGATTGTGACATCAGGGGCAGAGATTTCTAGGTTGTTGAAAAACACGTCTCGTCTTAAACTTAACCCAACTCCCGCATAGGCATTAGCATTAAATAGCCGTACCTGTGAAACCGTCTGTCCGCCACCGGGATTTGACAGGCTACGACTTGTAAAATTTGTAACGGTGTTTCCTTTGAGATAAGTAATTTGCACATCATAGGTACTAGCAGAAGTTAGAGTAAATACCAACGATAAGCCCTCATCCGTAAAACCAATCCCTGTATCGGTAGCCCCAGCATTATCATTGAGAGTATAGTTGGTGCCTTCTCCAACAAAATAAAACTCAGTTAAATTTTCCCCACTACTATTTTGGAGGCCAAAACCAACTGTTCCGCCGCCATCAACATATCCATTATCCATATCTATACTAAAAGAGGCTCCTACATCCAAGGTATTGGCAAAGGTTCGGACGGCTGTCGCTGTATCACCACTATTGGCATACATCCCCCATGCTCCGCCGCCGGTATTTATGTCTCCATCACCATTTGAATCCACAGCACCTCCGTTATTAATTGATGTTGAGGTAAAATGATCAGAGTTTGATCCACTGGTAAGACTCCATCCATTAAAACCAGTCCCACCATTATCGCCATTATCCCAATCATCGTCATATACTGAATCAGAGGCAAAATCGATTGGGGCTTGAGCCATGACTATCATTGGCAACGTTAGAACAAATAACAGCTCTATCAAAAATAATAAGGTTAGATTTCCTACATAGGATTTTCGTATCATGGAATTATCTCCTTGAAATGGGGGAGTAATAAACTATTTATGATGGTTAGTACAGTTTGGCAGAAGTTCTCTGGTAGTAAAAAGTCCGCACTACGTGCGGTGCAGGCAAGGATGCCTGCGCTCCAGCTACCGAAGGATTTACGTCGCCTTATACTAATCATAAGATTGTGAACGATTACCGATTAATCGTCAACTTCGACAGAAAATTTTACTGACGCTAACGGAATCTTTGGGCGAGCAAGACTACAGTCTTTCAGATAATGATTTTCAATTCAAGACCAACCTTCCCGCAAGTTTTGAACTTGCGGGAAGGTGACATCGTCAACTTCGACAGAAAATTTTACTGACGCTAACGGAATCTTTGGGCGAGCAAGACTACAGTCTTTCAGATAATGATCTGAAATTCAAGACCAACCTTCCCGCAAGTTTTGAACTTGCGGGAAGGTGACAACTGAAAATATTTATCCTTACTATTTGCCCAACACAGAGGCCAACAGAGCCATGCGAATATACATGCCATTCTTAATTTGGCGGAAATAAGCGGCACGAGGGTCATGGTCAATGCCATAATGAATCTCCCCAACGCGGGGAAAAGGGTGCATAACCGTCATTTTTTCCTTGGCCTGAGTCATCAGTTCTGGGGTCAGTTCATGGTGTCCTTTAACCTCCTCGTACTGGGCCAAGTCAGAAAAGCGCTCCCGCTGAATCCGAGTCATGTACAACACGTCGGCATTGTCTATCACATCGGCCACATCATGGGTTTCACGCACGTCAATGCCTGCATCAATCACCTGATTCATGACGGTTAGCGGGAGACGTAAAAGTTCTGGTGAGACAAAGCGTAAACTAACATCATAATGAAGCAGAAGTTTGGTCAGCGAATGCACTGTCCGTCCGTATCGTAGATCACCAACCATGGCAATCCGTAGGCCGTCTAGGGTACCAAGTTCCTCCCGAATGGTGAACAGGTCGAGCAGGGCTTGAGTGGGATGCTCACCCGCACCATCTCCGGCATTAATGATAGGGATGTCGGCATAGTCTGCCGCTCGTTGGGCCGCACCAACCTTATCATGACGCAGGACAACCACGTCCGAATATTGCTCTAACGTTCGAATGGTGTCAGCCAAACTCTCCCCCTTGCTAACCGAGCTAAACTGCACCCCCTGCGTAATCGGAATCACCCGTCCGCCGAGTCGGTTCATGGCCGCAATAAAGGAGGAACTGGTTCGAGTACTTGGCTCGTAAAATAGGCAGGTCAGCACCCGATGGCTCAACCAATCGTTGCCGCCAACTGTCTCGACAATGTGCCGCATCTCCTCTGCTCGATTAAATAAATAATCGAGCAAATCTGTATCAAACTGATTAACCGAAATAATATCTTGGTGGGCAAGGTTAATGTTGCTAGATAATGTATTGTTTTGGGTTGACATAGTTTCATCCATTTAGTGATTTGTATGTTTCAATAATTCAGTGCTTCGTGCGATTCAGTGACGATAACTGAACCGTACGAAGTACATAAATCATTTGAGATAAATTTCTGATTATTTCTCGTTTTGTATCTGGTATTAAAAAACCACCCCCTCATTATACCAGAAGCGGTGGCCTTGAGACAAACAGTTTTCAATTGAGATGAGCTAACGACCAAAACACCATACACGCAACCCCACCGACCACCAGAGCCATGCTGGTGGTCAATTCAGGGCAATGATTGGTTAGGAAGTTCCAGAATTTAAAACCTCCCAAAACCATTGTGACACTCTACCCCCTCCCAGCCTCCCCCTGCTAGGGGGAGGAGCCGCTTCCCCCCTAGCAGGGGGAGGCTGGGAGTAGGCTGGTGAAAATTAACGTTAATCGGAGCCATTTTGGGGTCACAAATCGATTCCAGTTTTGTTCCATGTTTCAGGTGCATTTAGAACAGGATGCGCAGGATGACACTGATTAGTACACGCAAAATCAGTGTCATCCTGCGCATCCTGTTCTTATCGTTTAACGGAATAAAAACGAGATTAATTAGCAAACCGAATCTGACCCTGTTTTCATCAGTCCAGGCTGGGAGGGGGGTAGAGACTCTGCTCAATTTGGGAGATTTATTTTCTTGGAATTGCCTTAGCTTTGACCATGATATTTGTTTGCAGAGCCAACCCCGCCAACAGATTCTCGACCTGCCGATCATGCCCATTTTGTCCTGTCTTGACCTGCCCATGAGTTACGATTGTACAGTTGCAAGCTTTTATCGTGATTTGTAAACCTCACGCCTATGACCAATCAAGTGAACGATAATCAAACGTCGTGTTTCACTTTCAAACGTGTAAACAACGCGATAATCACCAACTCGTAATTTGTACATGCCTTGCCACTGATTGGTTAATGGTTCAGGTGATAACGACTCGAAATTCTCGGCAAGCCACCGAATCTTTTTGAGTATTCGTTGTCCTATATCTTTACTTAGTTTGGCTAAATCATCTAAAGCATCATCAGTAAACTCAACTTCATACATACTACCACTCCAGCCCTAATTTTGCCGCAACATCTTGAGCAGGTATTGTTTTTTGTCCAGATTGTACAGATGCTAATGAACGTTGAAGCCTTGTTTTTATTGCATCCTGTAGTTCTAAGCCAACATCAGGGTCGCCAAGTAAATCCATAATCGTTTGTTTGACAACATTTTGAATGAGTAATGTTAATTCATCAATCGTCAAATCAGCTACTTTTGTATAGGTAGTCATTTTTTCATTCCTCGTAAAATAAATTGTACGTATTAACAAAAACCACCCCCTCATTATACCAGAAGCGGTGGCCTTGAGACAAACAGTTTTCAATTGAGAAAAGCTAACGACCACGCAACCCTGCCAACCACCAGAGCTACGCTGGTATTCAATCCACGGGCAATGTTTTGGTTAGCTGGTTTTGACCATGATGTTTGTTTGCAGATAGTCGTTAATCCTACGCTGGCAGTTGCGCTAACTTAGCTGATTGAATAATATTAGCATATTGAACCAACTTATCATTTTGTAATCCAGACTTATTTTGGTGGACAAATTTGGTGACAGAATTGGCTACATGTTCAAATAACAATTCCATAGCCAATTTTTGTAGATAATAATCCCCATGCTCAGTGACGATGATTTGCCATGCGACAGGAACAATTACAGCTGGATTACGTCTAGACAACTCATTGAGGGCTGATGTAGCAATGTAAAGCTCATTACCTAGCGCTAATTGGCCTAAAATATCGTCAGATAAGGCACTATAATCAATATCATAATCGTCTAACATCATTATATTTTCTACATTCATAAATTACTCCTAATTTTTAGACCTTTGATATAAAAATCACGGTTGCTAAATAATTCCGTCCATCGCTCAAGATTTGCCAATAGCTTTGAATGTACAACTTGCCCAATAGAGCATCTATTTCACTTGTATGATAACCATCTGTCGAAACTGATTGACCTATGGTTAACAAATGGTCAATTAGTTGTCTCACAACCTCATCGGAATCATTGAGTCCTACATCTTGAACCGCTTTCAAATTCCCTTGTGAACGCCGATAGTTATATTCTAGCCGTTCTAATCGTTCCAAGCGTCTTGCCTTTTCTTGATTTCTGGAGAATTTACGTTGATTAGCATGTCGTTCTCGACGCAACTGTGCTAGTTCAGCCTGTTTTGGAAATTGGATTCGACCTAAACCAAACATCGTAATTTTGGTAATAGAGATAAGGATATTCCCTCGTTTGGCACATTTGATTGTCTTGCCATAGGGTGATGAGACTTCAACTATTTCATAAGGTGTCGCATTTGTCATATATCAACCGTAGTTTTCCAAATTGTAGAAAAACAAAAACCACCCCCTCATTATACCAGAAGCGGTGGCCTTGAGACAAACAGTTTTCAATTGAGAAAAGCTAACGACCACGCAACCCAACCACCAGAGCTACGCTGGTATTCAATCCACGGGCAATGTTTTGGTTAGCTGGTTTTGACCATGATGTTTGACACTGGATAACCATTTTTAGATTCACTTGATTGATGTTGTAAAAATTCTTCCCATAAATCGAAAAAGCGGTTGAAGGCAGATCGTTCATCTAAAACGGTGAGTAAAATCATTTGACTCCAAGCTTGTGATGTTTGTTGATCCAACCGTTGTTGCAACCACGGTTGAAATTCTCGAAATTGTTTTTCTTCCAACGATGGAGCGATATTTAACTGCCGTCGGGAAAAAGTATAGCCTTGTAAAAACATATATAGACTACTAATGGATGATTGCCCTAAATATAAGCCAGGTTTTCGTTGAATTTCTCGCAATAAATCATAAAATTCGTTCATCATTCCCCCACAATTAACAATCATAAATTTCTATATCAAAACCACCGAAACTCTCAAAATCATCAAGCCATTCTTGCCTTGTTAAACCAGTGTCAGGTAAATTATCAAATACCTTATTTCTTACTTCTGTTCCGTAATGTATGCCGTTAAGAGTGATAGAGACATGTCCACCAACCCGCTTACTGATTATAAAATCAGTGTATCGAGCTTTGACTTTAAGATGTATTGCATTGATATTATGTTGCTTCAACCATATACAAATTGCCTTTGCACAGGCTTGACATTCCAGTAATTCGTACGGATTAGCAATTTGAGCTAATGATTGATAGATTTGTTCATCAGGTAAAATTGTCATGTTGGACTTGGTGTGTATCTAGCTTTAACTAAGGTTTTTAACAAAAACCACCCCTTCATTATACCAGAAGCGGTGGCCTTGAGACAAACAGTTTTCGATTGAGATGAGCGAACGGCCAAAACACCCCCCCCGCAACCCCACCGACCACCAGAGCCACGCTGGTGGTCAATTCAGGACAATGCTTTATTAGCTGGCTTTTGGCCTAATTTCAAACTCGAATTGAAACGCATATCAGATTGAGCCCATTGCATCCATTAAAGCCTGACCCGCACCAAATGAGTTATAGGGGGTTGATAGTTGATACGTTTTCCCCTTTTCAAACGGGAATATCTTTTTCGTTGTCTCTAGCTCCTCAGCTAAAACACGTAATAATCTAATTTTGTCAGAGACTGGTAATTGACGAACTGTGTTTATCAGTTCATGGTCTGAATTTGTCTCTAGCAAGCCTGTATCAAATATATCATCTCTTCCAGTTAGCCAATCATCAATTGCCGTCCGCAAAAATCGCCAGCTACTTTCAATTCTACGACACGGGATTTTACCGTTTTGAGCTAATTGTTCGACAATTTCTGTAGAAAGTTTAAGATAATTTGCCACTTCTTCTAATGTAAACACGTTAGGGAACGTTAGAATTTGTTCAGCCATATCCCCTCCTTTATATTTCTTTAACAAAAACCACCCCTGCACATATTTCAGTGACATGGCACTCGAGAAAAGCTGTAAAACCTCTGCGTTTCTCTGTGCTTCTGCGGTGTAAATCTATAAAACGGGTACGCAACACGCAACACGCAACACGCAACACGCAACACGCAACACGCAACACGCAACACACAACACCATTATCTTAATTAATAGCAGGTAAATAGGTCCCAGATGATTTTGAATACACCCGCTTTCCTTCAAAAAAGGTCATCTCGATCCCTACATTGGGAATCTCTTCTGTATTGATCTCAAATAGATTTTCACTTAGCACAACAATGTCCGCTTTTTTGCCTACTTCGATAGAACCAACTTCATCGTCAAGAAAATTACCATAAGCACCATTAATCGTTGCCGCTTTTAACATCTGTTCAAGGCTGACACACTCGCTTGCAGGCGGAAGTTGTTCGCCACCTAAGTTTGATCTTGTGATACCACTGTATATAGCAGACATAACATCCGGTTCTGAAGTCGGGAGGTCGCTGGCAACTGTTACATTTACACCCGCATCAAACATACTTTTCTGAGAATATGTATTATTAGCTCGATTCTCTCCCAGATAAGGCAGATACACACTTTCGTAATCCTCATTGACAACCATCCAAGTTTGACTCATGTGCGCTGAAACCCCGGACTCACCCATCCTCACGACATCTTCTGGTCTTATCATTTGAATATGCGCCATAGAGTGTCTTGAGTCCCTTTTGCCGTTCGTCTTCTGAATTTGTTCAAGGATGTCCATAGTAGTTTTTGCCGCGCCATCACCGATAACATGAACATGAATTTGTTGCCCCGCCTTGTCTATCATGGCAAACGCTTTGACCATATCCTCATCATCCCAATTTTTAATGCCGTAAAAATCAGGTCGGTGTGTGTATGGCTCAAGTAGTAAAGCGGTTTCCTCTTCTAATATATTATCAGTCAAAAACTTAAAGGAGTGCACTTGGAAATGTGGATGGTTGAATTTTTCCGACAGTTCAATTCCATATTCAATCTCCTCAATATAGTTTGCATTTGGATCTACAAACCATGAACCTCTGACACGGACGGTTAGCTTTCCCTCTTTAGCCAGTTCATCATAAGCCTGATAAAAATTTGGGTCAAACTCCGTCCATGCATCGTGCATTGTGGTAATACCTATTCGATTCATCCATTTCTGAACCCAAAGTAGTGATGTCTTATAATCGTCTTTTGATGCTTGCGGGAAAAGGTCCCAGGCAAGTTGCATGGCAGAATCTTCCTGTAACAAACCTGACGGCTCACCTGTCACGGGGTCTCTTGCTATCACGCCACCTTTTGGATCGGGAGTATCCTTTGTAATACCAATCATCTCCAGCGCTTTAGAGTTCACCCACATAGAGTGAATATCACTGGATACAATACCGATTGGTCGCGTAGAATCTATTGCATCAAGTAACTCTTTTCTTGGGCCTACGGCATCAAAGAGTGTTCGACTAAATCCCGCGCCCATGATCCCTTTTTTATCAGGGTTAGCCTCCGCAAATTCTTTGATTGCTACGACATATTCTTCAGGGGTACTTAGTTCATGTAACGCAACTTTAAACATACGGTCGTAGGCTGTAGACAGAGGGTGCAGATGGCTTTCTACAAAGGAAGGCATCGCAAATTTTCCCTCAAGATCAATAACTTCTGTATTCTCGCCTATATAAGAATCGACATCTTCCATTGAGCCAACATGTACAATTATACCATCTTTAATTGCAACAGCTTCGGCCCAACTATTCTCTTCATCAACTATGTAGAATTGACCATTTACAAGAGCGGTATCAGCGGTATCCACTGCTTTTTCACTGCTTCCGACTGCATTTGTTCCCATAGCACATCCGGTAATAATAAATATTACAGGTAATAACACCAACCATAACAAACCGTAATTATTCATAGTATTTCTCCATCCAACCAAGTTCAAAGATCAGAAAACATGTCGTTAATTTTAGGATTGGGAATTAACTTGTACATGTTAAGGAGTTAGCACTTGTGGTGCGGCTTTATTCGGCACGACACGTGCCTAACTCCTCCTCATGTAAACGCGCAAGTTATTAAAACCCGTTTTTTAGGAATAAATCCTAAAGAAGTTGTGCATGTTGACGATGTTCGTAGTGCCCAATTCATTGGGCATGAACCCAATGCATTGGGCACTACAAACTTGGCTGACTTCTAACGGAGCGCCGAAATGTACAAGTTATTTATTTAGCGTTCATTATTTTTCAAAAAATAGTTCATACAGAGCTGAAGTTTCTTCTTTTTCAAGCAAAAAAGTATCATCTTCTGGATAGTACTTAGCTTTTTCGGGATGTTCTCCAGCAAACTTTTTTACTGATTCCATCGAATCCCATCGGGTAACCAACAAGAAATGCACCACGTCCCCTTCAACTCGTCGTAGGAAATAGAGCTTCTTTAAACCGTCTATGGAGCCATAATCAGGAGCCTGCTCGCTCTTTCATAAATTCGGCATACTCATCGGCTTCAGATATGCTTGTTCTTCCATGCCAAAGTCTGATAATCATTCTTAACCTCCCTTCTCGTTTTTTTACTATCATTATATGCTACTTTTTGTGCTTGATGATATTCAAATGCGGCCATATCCTAACCATGATGGTAAATTAGTTTCACACCAATGTCGATAATCTGCCATTCGTTCAAACGAGCGATAAGAAGCATCATCTGTAAAAATTCAGTAAAGTCGCCCTAGAAACCCGATTTCTCAAAGAAATCGGGTTTCTGACACTCTTTCTGGCGAGTTCACTGCATATTTACCATCATCTAATACCGGCTTATATGTTCGTATGAAAGAATACCGAATCCTTTTGTTCCAGAAGGAAATTCTAAAAGAATATCTAACATCATCTTTGAAAGCCTACCTTTAGATAATAGAGCCATAGATTAATCTCCTTATTCACTGGTCACTGGTTGACCCCACTCACGAAACCCCGCCGACCACCAGAGCCACGCTGGTGTTCAATCCAGTGCAATGTTTGGTTGGCTGGATTTGACCATGATGTTTGGTTGCAAAAATATTTTGTCTTATACCGTTACCAAATCAGGTTCTAATTCTGGTTGCACACTCACAAAACCAGAGTTTAACGCCTTATCCCAAGGGATGCTTTCCTCATATAACATATCAGGACAAAAATCCTGCCCATTTTCCCATTGGACACTACCTAAAGATGGCTTTACAGAATTGAAATAACGCAACTCTTTTAACTCTTTGAATATACCCTTATCTAGATAGGGTTTTACATCAAAAACCTTTATTTCTTCATTTGTAAAGATTAACGTAATTGTATAGTTAGAGTTAGGTTTAACCTTTTTTATTCTTGGGTTCATAGTAATATCTCCTATCGTAACGGATCAATATTGAAAACCTGTTCACCATTAATCGCCAGTTCCCAATCAGCCATCAACTCATCTTGATGAATCTCAATCCATGCTTGAAGTAATTTCCGCTTACTTTTTTTCATCTTACCTTCCAACAATTCTCCGTCAGGAATGGTGAAAACAGCCTCTTCTCCTTGGCAACGGATATGGATATGCGGCAAATGATGCCTTCGGTTGTCGAAATAGTACATCGAAACGATGATGCCGTAAAACATTGAAATAACTGCCATGTTTTACCTCCTTCCTTGCAACTGTAACAAAAACCACCCCCTCATTATACCAGAAGCGGTGGCCTTGAAACAAACGATATAAAGCTAGCGAGTTGAGCCATGATGTTTGCTTGCACAGCCGACTCCGCCCACAGACTCTCAACCTGCCGACCATGCCCATTTTGCCCTTTCTTTTAGACAAAGTTATTTGGCCTTATATTCATCGGAAAACTACAACTCTCTTATCATCACAACTGTAACTCCCCCATGCCGATCTAACCTATCAATGAAGTTTCTTAATCGTTAAATACTTATATACTCTCATTCGGCCAAAATCACGTCTTTTCTCAGTCTTGGTCGTTTTTTTTGGGTCGAAGATGTATTTATCATCCTTTTCATTAATATAAAGAACCCAATGCCAAGTATCTCGACGTTCGCTATAATTAATTGCTAGAACACATAATGCTGGTAATTTCTCCCAACTTATAAACTTAGAAGCTCTCCTTGCTGTCTTGACACCATATTTTTTTAGCAATTGTTTTAAGTCCTTGAAGTCTGTATAAAGAGTTTTTTTACCGTTGAATTCAAGGGTCTTAAGTGCTTCTTGCTTTATTTCTTCATACTCTCTCCCCGTTAACATCGATATACAAGCTATTCCGCAGCCTGTTGGATCCCTTTGAATAATTCGCTTAAGTTTTTTCATAATTTTTTCCGATGAACTTGAAGATCAGAGCTAACCATGCAGTAACAAAACGCCTTACCAAGATTAAGCTAACAATTCACGGATTGACCCCGCTCCCGAAACCCCGCCGACCACCTGAGCCACGCTGGTGGTCAACGACAACAAAACACCCCAATCGAGAAAAAGAGATCATGCCCCTACAACCCGCCATTTTGACACCTGGGCCATACACCGCTTGACAACGGGAAACCCACCAACTTGAGCAACCATTATCGTAAAGAAAAAGCTCTCAATCAGGTGAAGCTAACGCTCTTTTCTCATTGAGGTAAAATTTCTTGTAACTCTTGTTCAGTAAAATGTTCCCGAAGAATTTCAACAATATCCTCATACGCTTTCTCATTTTGTTGTGCAAGTGTTCGCATCATTACTTTAACCATATCAATATTTTGCTGGGCCGAATACTTTGTAATTTCTTGATGTATGGAGTGGATTGCCCCATACTTACTAAATAAAATATTACTGGCCACTGTAGCTCCTAAAATTTTACTCACTTCGATTAAATTTATTCCATACATTATTAAAATTCTTTTAAATAGTTAGAAATATCCTGCGAATTACGCATATTGATTGTGAAGGTTTCAAACAGTGTTTTTATCATCTCTCTGTACATAGCTTTTGTCTCAGCATCAGTATTTTCTGATTTTGACAATTCAGTCAAACCTTCAACCAATACTTTGAAGTTCTCTTTATTAATGTTCAACTCATCAAGCCGGGATTGCAGAACTCGACCAAACAATTGTTCCTTTTTGTTAAGTGTATAGATTTTTTTCATTGCATCAATGATTTCGGGCAAATTTTGAACAACACCTTGTATGATGACAAGTTTAGCCGATACAGGTTGCATTTCACTTTTTACGATTTTTTCGTCCATATCAATTTTTCCCTCTTTATTGAGTGTTTTTTGTGTTATCTGAATTTTTTTTGTCTTTCCATACGGTATCAAGGAGTTTCTTAACACTATAAGCAGACCCAGCTGCAATTGCAGGAACAACAATAACAACCCCTGCCATCATTCCACCGCCAACTAATGCGCCAAGTGCGGCCAAACCGGATGTTATTCCGGCGGCACTAAGCCCAAATACAGAACCACTTGCTGTAATTGCTCCTACAGGTACGCCAACCGCGGCAAGTTTTGCCGCACTATCTTTAATGAGACGTTTGAATTTTTCAGAATTTGGGGGAATATCTTTGATTTTCCAAAGACTCTCTTGGAGAGATTTTATGGCATCAACTTGCTCTTGAGAAATGCCCAAGATTTCCCCAATTTCAAGGATATATTGGTATTCTTCATCAAGAAATATTGAGTCAGCCAAAGCAAAGAGACATAAGTCTGAGATCAATGTATATTTCAATTCTGTATTACCAAGCCCTTGAACTATCTCAAGATTCGCAACTTTATCTTCGTGTTGAAAGCTAAATATTGACGAATATATTTTAGACTTTCCTTCATCTGAAATCGCAAGTTGCTCCAACAAAACATCCAGTTGGTATTTTTCCTCGTCAGCAAATTCTTTATCCACATAACAGATGGCAGACAAAATACTCAAATAGGCAATTTGCTCATTTTCAGGGTATTCTTCTAGCGGATGCTTCTTCTGTCCTTCTGACATAATTTCCAGTCCTTAGCGGAAAACCGCCATAATTTATTATTAAACCACCGGATAACCTGCGACGGCTACAACCCCCAAACAATCGTCTCCGCCAGACCAATCTCATGCCGCTCACACAAGTCACTGGCTGGCTGACTAAATCCACCCAGAGACAGTATCGCCGGTAAAATAGTTTTGTCGGGATGTTGGTGCTGGTATATCTGCACCTTCTCCCAAAAATCATCAACCTCGGTTGGCCCGATTTTACGTTGCCACTTTTTCACCTCAACCAGTACCACTCGCCCACAACTCGACTCGGCTACCACGTCCAATTCCTGATTTTTGCCATCAGCCCGTTGGATCATGACTCTGGTGCGGACATCAATCATATTCAAGCGAGTCGAATCCATCACCCCTCGAAAATAGGTGGACAAGACAAACCGTTTCTGACTTCGAAAGGCTATTGCTAACTGATTCTCGGCCATCTTGCCAGTCAAATTGCTTAACATGCCAGTTAGTCGTTTCTTGTCCCGTTTCAACTGTTCTACCTCAGCCCGAAAATCAACCCGCAAATCGGGGGCATAGCTGGTGATCTCTTCTTCAAACCGATGTCGCAAAATCAGGTAGAGCGTGCCATCTTGAAGCCCATGATACCGGATATCAGACCCACCTTGCTCCAGCAAATCAGCTTCGACCATCAACTGCATCTTTTTATGAATCTCTGTCGCCGACATCTCCAACTGTAACGCCTCTCGTATCTCCTGGGGGGTCCAATCTCGGTCGTTATGCTTGCTCAGATGCAACAAAATATGTTTGCTGTTAACATCGTTGATTTTCGACAAGGCCAATCGAATATACTCAGCCCAGGTCAACGACATCTCTGACCGCTGGTCGGTTATCTCATAATTAACGGTGTTGATGACCCCCTTGGTGGTATCTAAAGCTCGCCCTTCATAAAAACTCTGGATTACACAGGAGATAAAAAACGGGTCGGACAGACATAACTGGTTAATCAACACCGCTGTTTCGTTGGTAATCGGCTCTCGATACAACTCGGCATAGTTATAGACCGCTTGTAACCCTTCTTCTGGGCTTAAATAGGGAGACATATACCAGTTAGAGAGCCGCCCCGCCTCGAGGTATTCAAAAGCAATCTCCATCAACCAACTGATGTAGGAGCCGGTCACCAACATTGGGGCAATCTTCGATTCCACGACATAGTGAAAACTACCGGGCATGCTTTCAATCGGCTTGGTTTGATAATTGGAATCGGGGTAGATAAATTTGGTCAGGTATTGAAACTCATCAATAATAACCAGAAATCGGATGTCGTAAACTCCGGCAAAACGGTGGGGTGCGGTGTAAGCGGCTTCCCACATCAAATCATGGCCTCGATTCATCTCTTGCTGAAACAGGTTAATATCATCAACCAACAGTTTTATCGAATGGGTCAGCCCATAAGCTTTGATCTCGTCAAGAGGCAGAGGATTCATGACCAGTTTGGGGTCTCGTTCTAAAAAAGAGATGTATTGAGAGGCGAAGGCGCGATAATACTGCATGGCAAAGTTGGGATACCAGATTTTGGTTTCTGCAACATGGAAATAGAATGGAATAACCGCCCCGTTTTGGTTCCATAGTTGATTAAAAAGACGTTGCACCAAGGCAGTTTTGCCACTTTTACGCCGTGCCAAAATCACCCGTGACTTGGAGAGCCGACGGGGGATATTTTCAATCCAGCGGTTGAAACTGTCGAACTCTTTTTTTCGTTCAACGAAGAGGTCAGGATAACCGATTTTTTCATTTAAGGGATATTGCATCGCTACTCCTCAATTAATAATCGTCCCAAAATCAACCGTTTGGCCCTTGAGCAGAGCCTCCACGTAACCCGGCTGGTCGGCAGAAAATACGAAGGCTTGCATGGGTGGCATGGCAATCGTCAAGCGATACATGTCACGCACTTTGGTAAACATGCCGCCGGTCACATCGGTGGCATGGGAGCCGCCCAGCATGCCCTCGACCTCATCCCAATTACTGCCATCAATCTCCTCAATCAACTCAGCCTCGGGGTCGGTCAGGGGGTCGGTTTCGTACACCCCATCCACCTGCCCCACCAAAGCAATTTTACTGGGAGTCAACTCGCGAGCCAGATTATCAAACAGCACCTCCGTCGAGACGATGCTCATGCCCTGATTGGCATCAACGCTTACGTCACCATACACCACTGGAACCAAGCCATTTCGTAAAGCCTCTTTAATCGGATAAGTCTCAAAATACATCAGCTGACTGCCTCGCGTGCGGGTACTAGCCGACGGTTGAAAACTGATGGCCGGCACCCCCGCTTGGCGCAGAGTTTTTAACACAGTATGGTTTAGCTCTGCCGCGGCCGCGGCCACCTCGGCAAAGCCTAGCCAACTGTCGGCTCGTTTCGCCCCTTTGTGGGTCTCATATTTGGCCGCCGCCGGATGCCCAAACGAGCCGGAGCCATGCCCAATCAGCAGTTGCAGGTCAGAGCCACGTTCATCGAGGGCACTTTTTATCTCGGTTGCCAACCGTTCCAAAATATCAACACGGGCCGTTTTCGGTTGGGTTTTATCGGTAATGGCCGACCCGCCAAGTTTTAATAATATTAGTTCAGACAAAATCGTTTCTCTTTTATAAAGGGAGTACAAAGCTTGCTTTGTTAAACATTATGAATCGGAATTAATTAACTTGTGCATGCTGACAAATGTTTGTAGTGCCCAATTCATTGGGCCTGAACCCAATAAATTGGGTACTACGAACTTGGCTGACTTCTAACTAAGGAATGAGCATTAGACCTGTTCGGAAATAAGGAGTAAGTCGAAGAGGAGTGTCAAAATTCTATTTTGACTAGCAAGAATATAATTCTTGCACTCCTATCAGGCCATAAATACCCGTTTTAGTTATTGCCGAACAACTCTATTAATTAAATTGTGCAGTCGGCGCGTCGGTAGACAGCCGGCGTGCTGGCTGGTAGCCAGCGCTCCCCAGTCAAACGCATACGTTATTTAATCCCGATTCCATGCAAAGCAAGCTTCGCACTCCATGTTGTGATTGCAGAATCGCCGAATCATTGAATCGCCGAATCGCCAGAATCGTTAAATAAAATATCGCCCATTACTCGTTGGTAGTTTCGACAAAATCTCGGGGCCTTGGGGCGTAATGGCGATGGTGTGTTCAAATTGAGCCGATAGTTTGCCGTCTCGCGTCTTAACCGTCCAGCCGTCTTCTTGCAGATCCCATTCGGCTACACCGGCGTTAATCATCGGTTCAATGGTAAAAACCATGCCCGGTTTGATACGCGGGCCACGATTTCCCGGCCCAGTATGTGATACAGACGGATCCTCATGCAGAGTCCGCCCCACTCCGTGGCCGCCCCATTCTTCAACCACATTGTAACCGTGACTTTCGGCATGCGCCTGAATCGCCGCCCCGATGTTGGTCAGTCGTCGTTTGACCAGCGCTTCCTCAATGCCGATATGGAGCGCCTCCTCCGATACTCGTAACAGCCGTTTGGTCGCCTCGCTGACCTCGCCCACCGGAAACGTGACGCATGAATCACCACAAAAGCCTTTTAACCGCACCCCGATGTCAATCCCGATAACGTCCCCTTCTTTTAGGACTCGATCATCAGGAATACCATGACACACCTCTTCATTTAACGAGGCACAAATAACCCCCGGAAACGGCGGTTGGTTGGGCGGATTACCTTTATAACCTAAATATAACGGTTGTGCCCCATTCTTTTTGATGTAGGTGGTTGTCAGTTGATCAAGCTCCTTTAAGCTAACTCCCGGCTTAATCGCCTCACCCAATGCGGCAAATGATTCGGCCACCAGTTTATTGGCATCCCGCAACAGCGATATCTCCTTTTTACTACGTAGGATGATCCCCTCTTTTTTGCGTTGACCATTCTTCTTTTTATTGCGTCTTAAAAACATAATTAGTTACTTTTAGCTCCTAAATCGTAATCGAAATAAAGTTTTTACATATCCCACCCCACGGGTCAAATATCCCCATGCATTGGCGGCTGTTTTGCTTTCGCCCGCTTCACGCGGTACACAAACATAAGGCAATTCTCGGATCGTGTAACCTGCTTTTTTGGCTCGATAGAGCATGTCGATACAGTACTCGCCGTAATCACCCCGTAAATCAATCTGTTCAAAAATCTCTTTCTGAGCCAAAATAAAACCACTGGTATAATCCTTAATCGACCAGTCTAATAATATTCCAGCCCAAATATTGATGGTGCGCGAAAAAACTCGCCCTGTCAGTGAGTGGGCCACATCCGTCCCACCCGGCACATACCGTGACCCAATCGCCAAATTCGCCCCCTGAGCCAAACCATCGGCCAGTTGCGGCCACTCTTCGGGCGGCATGCTCATGTCACAATCCATCCATCCCACCCACTGCCCCTGTGCCTCCTGAATCCCCCGCTGAATGGCACTGGTTAATCCTCGTTCGGTTGTACGATGGATGAGGCGTACTCGCGCATCGGTCTCACTTCGTTGTTTGACCAACTTCCACGTCCCATCCGGCGAATCATCATCAACCACCAGTACCTCCACCCCGCCGGGATAGTTGTCCAACGCGGTCAAAGTACGGTCGATAAGCGGCTCGATATTGTCCGCTTCATTATAAGTCGGTAATATAATCGAAATTTTTGGCGTTTGTCCGTTTTGCGTCATCATAGTATCTTAACAAGTAGGCCTCAGTACCCGACATGCTGATTAAACAAAATTTTTTCCGACAAGATTAACAGGATTTTTTTGCCTTTAATCTTGTTAATCCTGTTAGAGTTGTTTGGCAATAACTTATCATCGCATAAAAACTCAAATTCGAGGTCTGCGGAGTGCAAAAGCTTCTTGCTTTTGCATGTTTGTCTCCGGCAAAAGCAAGAAGCTTTTGCACTCCTTTTTTGCCTTTAATTCTGTTAATCCTGTCAGATATTCTTTTATCTTTAGTTTGGGCTAAAAAATCTTGTCGGGTAACAAAACAAGTAGGCTAAATTGCAGGTATAACCAAACCATGAGTCATAAATTATCAACCATCATTCAACAGATTATCCGCTCTCTCAAGCAGGTTGAGACGGGGCTACTACTGGTCATGGCTTTGAGCGTATTGATTATCCAGCCCTTTTTGCAACCGGGGCTACCAACCACCGCCGACATTCCCATCCACCTGTTTCGCACCCTAGAGTACGGTCAGGCTTGGTCAGACGGGGTGATATTGCCTCACTGGTCACCAAATTTGGCCTTTGGTTATGGCTACCCGCTGTTTCTATTTGCCCCACCCTTGCCCTACTGGATTGGCTTATTTTTCTATTGGCTCGGCCTCTCGCTTGAGGTCGCGTTCAAACTCTTGATTATCGTCACAATTTTACTTTACGCAACTGGAGGATACCTATTAGGACGGACGGGGTGGCATTCAAGTCAGGCTGGGCTGATTAGTGGCACGGCCTATGTATTCGCTCCCTTTGCCTTACGCGAGAGCCTGTTATACGGAGGTAATGCCCCCCAATATTTGGCAATAGGCCTATTCCCGTGGGCGTTATGGGCGTTATTACGGGCTGGACAAACGCCAAGGTGGGGTTGGGTTTTGTTGAGTGGCCTGTTTTACGCCCTTATATTGCTGAGTCATCTTTTCCATGCTCTCATTTTTAGCCCAGTTTTGGCTCTTTTTGGAATCATGCTACTCATCCCTACCTTATGGAGCATTTACAAATCGTCTGACAACGATCTATCTTCGGATAATCACTCCCTAAAAGTCTCAAAAATCGTTAGAGCTTTGAAATCAACCATCTACTTTTTAGGGCCGATTCCGCTAGGTCTGCTATTATCGGCCTTTTTCTGGATACCAGCCTTCATCGAGCGATACAACACCCGCGCCCAAGCCGACATCTATCTCGAAAAAAGCCCCTTTTTTATCCGCTATCCCCATTGGAGTGAGTTACTCAGTCCAATCATGCCGCTTGATAGTCGGGCCGCCAATCCGTATGTACCGCTGACGTTGGGACTTGCCACCGTGGCTCTGGCCGGATTGGGGGTACTGGTTCTGTTGGTAAAGAAGCGCAAAGCTCGCTTTTCAGAGCTGACAGGTTTTAAAAACCTGTCAGCTCTAACACTGGCAAAGCAAACGTCGCCTGCCTTTTCTCCCTCACCAACTATACTGGCTCTTTTTTTCCTGACCATCACTCTTGGGGCAATCTATCTGACCCTACCCATGTCGCAAATCGTTTGGGAGACAGTCACAATTTTACAAGTGGCCGAATTCCCTTGGCGACTGTTGGGGTTAGCCAATTTGGGGCTATCATTTTTGGCGGGCGGCGCGGTTTTTGTTGCCCCGGTCAAACGGCGATGGCACTTTACTGCCGTCTGTTTAATCTGGCAAATTTGGCTTGTAGCCCCATTCCTCTATCCGGTCACACCCTTTACCCGATACGGCACACCCACCCTCGCCGACCAGATTCGCTACGAACGACGCTCGCAGTCGATTGGTACTACCACCCTCGGCGAATATTTGCCCCACACGGTGCAGATTGTCCCCACCGGCTCGCCTCTTGTACCTTTGTTTGAGGCCGGTCAAACCCCGTCTCGGCTTGATGATAGCGCTCTGCCATACGGAGCCAGCGCCAGCCTTATCAAACAAACCGCGGTCAGCCACCAATACCAGATCGACACCCCCACCGAAACGACTCTGCGCCTATGGCAATACGACTATCCGGGCTGGCAAGCCATGCTCAACGGGCAACCCATGCCGATTGTTCCCGAACCAGAAACCGGCTTTATCACCATGCCAATTCCAGCCGGTTTGCACGACGTACAGTTCGACTTCACCATGACTCCGCTCCGCATAAGCGCTTTGTTAATCAGTGTGATTACCACGTTGTTGATTGTCATGCTGATGGGATATTTGTGGTGGAGCCATAGATTAGCGGACACTCTACCCCCACCCAGCCTCCCCCTGCTAGGGGGAGTAGCTACTTCCCCCATACCAGGTGGGGCGTAGGAGCGAGCCTCCGCAAACATAACGACCTTACCGCTAGAGGAAACTACCTACTCCCCTTAGCCGGGAACTGAGGGACGAGCCTCCGCAAGCAAAACGACCTTGCCGCTGAGGGAAACGACCGCCCGCCGAGCCGGCGGGATCAAGGGGGGTAGAGAGTGCCCTGAACCCGCGCCTTCAC
>JAUCGA010000123.1 GCA_030377865.1 Anaerolineales bacterium HSG25
ATTTCTCTTAAAATCACCTTTCGGCCTGCTCGCATGCTACAATAATCAATATTGTCGCCTAATTCGAAGTTGCAATGCGATAACTTCATGTGAATTACCTGAGAAAAAAATGCGTTCTTCAGAACTGGAATTTTTACCTTTTATCAGCATGTCATTCCCGCATGCTTTAGGCAGGAATGATGGATATCGGATATTGTGGAAAAACTATTGGCTCTTTGGGGCTTTCCGTGCAAGCGTCATGATTGTGTCATCATCTTCCCGCAAGTTTAAAACTTGCGGGAAGATTGCCCTATCAAGGTATCTAATTCAGGATGCAGTTTTGAGTTGCACGGAATCTACCAGAGAACCAAACTATTCTAGCGAAGTTGAGTTGTTATTGTTGTTTAGTCATAATCGGTAAGTAGGTTGAGATACCTTTGGTTTCACCAAATAAGGCATACTCTGTGGCATGTCCAATAATCGCAGTCACGGTATTATTGACCGTATCCGGTGGCAAACTAGTAACCCCATCATCAGCCCACAGTTCGGTGGTTTCGTTCCAGTAGAAAATCTTCAAGGTACGCTCATCAATATTGACCATCTCCTCGTCCAGATAACTCAGAGTAATACTGATGGGCGGGCTAAATTTATAAGGTTGTTGTAATACTCCGTCTACATAGATGTCTATAATAAAGTAAACTCCAGCCTCGTTATATCCATCTGGTGGTAGATGCGTTGTTTGAGTGAGCATTGTTGTCACCATCACAAACGATTGAGTGTAAACCTCGCTCGGTATTTGGATGGTAATGGCCGGAGTGCCAGTGATGACAATCGTGGTCGTCGTGCCTGTATTGACTGGTGTAGCTACAATCTGCTCATCAACATTGCTGACCACCACCAACACTTGTGCCGTCGCCGTGCCATGCCCATCGGTGACAGTATAGGAGAAGCTATCCACTCCGATAAAGTCACTGTTAGGCGTATAAATTGCGCCATTTCCTGTCGGGATAACCGCTCCATTGGTTGCCCCCTCCACAGAGACTAAAATAAGCGGGTCGCCCTCAGGGTCAGAATCGTTTTCTAGTACCATCATGGTAATTGGCGTATTGATTAAGGTGGTGCCCGCATCAACCAGAGCGAGTGGCGGCAGATCCAGTAGATCAACCTGCACAACCTGCGAGGCCGACTGCATGCCAGCCGAGTTGCTAACGGTTAGGCTGATAGTATGAGAGCCAGTACTGCTCCAACTGTAGCTCACCTCGGACGTGCCTTGTCCACTGTCCGGCTCTGGCGACCATGTATAGGTCAGCGACGTGGTTACATCCGGTGGAAGGACGGTGGCACTGAATAGATGTGCCATGTTGATGGTTGCGCTAACCGGCCCGTTAATCGCCACGGTCATGTCAGAATTGATGGTAACCAGCTTGGTGGCTGTGACCATGCCGTCACTGTTACTAGCCATAACCATAATCGACTGCTGACCAGCACTCGGCCAGTTATAACTGACCACGGCGCTCCCTTGTCCGGTTGATGGTTCTGGTGACCAGAGATAGGTTAAGGATGTCGCATCTGCTGGAGAGGCGGTGGCAGTGTAGTTATAGTTCTGTTTGATTTGACCCGTATCCGCACCGCTGATGGTCACACCCGTAGGCGGAATCACCGTTGGCTTCGTGACCGAGATAACCTTGGTGGTTGATACTGTGTCAACTTCGTTCAGAACGACTACCGAGATAGTCTGCGAGCCAGTCAGTTGCCATGTATAGCTGACGATGGCGGTTCCTTGCCCGAACTGCGGCTCAGGGAACCATGTATAACTCAGCGGTTGAGTGGCCTCAATCGGAGTCACATCCGCGGTCAGTTGATAGACTGTGCTGATGACTGCCGTCGCCGCTCCCTTAATCGTCACCCCATCCGGCGGAGTCGGTAGGTCAAAACAGTTTGGTGCGGTGGCGGTAATCGCTGTCGTTAGGTCGAGCGAAAGCTCTAAGGTGTAATCAATCGGTTCGGCTCCACTACAGTAGTAGGCCGTTTTATCAAGCTGACGAGGTGAATATAGAGTATCGGCTTTGATGATGAGGCTACTATTGGCACGGGTATGAGTAGCATCCGAGAAATACAGGTCTCTGACAATGAAGGAGTTACTTCGCTCACGATAGTCTAAGGCGGTTAGATAACTCGCTTTCGTCGCTTCTCCAGTATTAGGATTGAGTTTGGCAATAATGCCCATCCGTAGACCATTGTTTCCCCCACTAGAGCCGTTTGCAATAGCGTTTAACCAGCCATTTATGGCAAATCGTTGGAAATCTGCACCTCCTCGAGGAATGTGGGCATTAAAGACTCCATACAGTAAATCCTCTCCATCCCATAAGGCCGCGTAACCGCTGTTATCGTCGACTGTGTCTTCATAATCGACTTTACACCAGTTCCGATTACCGTTGGTGAATTTGACGACAATCGGGTCCATCGGATTTTCTGGATTTTCCAAATCTACAGGAGTCCAGTTGGAGTTAGTACCGACATAAATCGTCGAGTTGCCAGCATTAACCAAGCGCGCACCACCAAGTTTGATAATATTGGCTTCTGAATCAGTACAGCTAAAAGGCACCGGTTCAGCCACCGAGTATGTCCACGGAGACACGGTAACGGTGACGGTATCGGTATGGCTCAGACCATGTTCGTCAGTCACGGTGAGCATGAAGTTCAAATCGCCATAGCTATCGGGGCTGATAAAACTGGCCTGCTCCGAATCAGCCTTCGATATAAAGACACTTTCTCCGACAGTTTGAGTCCACTGGTAAGACAGCTCATCCCCTTCAGGGTCGGTACTGCCTTGTCCATTTAGGATAACTAGCACCTTAGGTAATATGTGTTGGTCTGCTCCGGCTGAGGCTTGCGGATGTTTGTTGATGCGGGAGGTCACATCAACCCCTTTAGCAAAAGTACCCTCCGCTGAAGCAACACTGTATTCTCGGTTGACCAACGATGCGCTACCGGGACTCCCCGTGACCACAAAGGTGACGCTGTGTTGCTCATGCCGAGCCAAACTGTCCAGACTCCATGTAATGATGTTGCCATTTATATTACCGCCGCGCAGATAACCGGCTCCGTCAGGCAGGGTATCACTAATCACCAGTTGATTCGCGGGGGAGGTGCCGATATTACTGATGGTGATGGTGTAAGTTAGCTCTTGGCCGGGGTTGATGACCGCCGGAGCCTGCTTTTCTATTAAGAAATAGGGGTCTTTGGTGATGGTGACGGTGGTGGTATCGGTTCGTTGCAGACCATGCAATGAGGTAACTTCTAACTCAAACACGAGCGTCCCAACTTGAGAGAGGGCTTTAAAGGTCGCTGTCGGTGTATCGTAACCAACCAGAGCCACGGTATCTCCCGAAAGCTGTCGCCAACGGTAAGTAAGCGGATTACCCACTAGGTCACGGCTACCAGCACCATCAAGCGAGACCGAATCATCAGGCCCAACCACCTGTAATGGGCCAGCCTCAGCAATCGGTTCCTCTTCGACATAAGTTGTAAAAGAGGCTTCTCCCGTAACCGTCTGGTCTAAACGGTTTGTACCAGCCACAGTGGTATTATTGACGATTTTCCTCACCGTGGCAGAACTGATTATCATATCCACACTCGTCTGTTCCCCAGCGTCAAGTGAATCGACCGACCAACTGACAACATTCCCCTGCAACGTCCCCCCTGACAGATGGGTCGCACCAGTGGGAATCACGTCACTAATAACCACATTTTCGACAATATCGTTCCCGATATTAAAAATGGTCAGAGTATAAAGAATTGGTTCGTTGGGGATGACAGCCGTTGGCCCCGAGTTCGTAATTCTGAATTCCGGCTCGCCATAGACGAGGACAGTATCAAAAGTGGTTTTTGGGCTGTTGTTGTTGTTGTCAGCCGTCAAGGTCACGTTGTACGTTCCCGGCACGTTATACACATGAGACGTGGTATCAAATTCAGTACCGGATTGGGTTTGCTGACCATCACCAAAATCCCACATATATTTTACGTTGGTGCCGTTTACAATAGTAGAAGAGACTTTGGTGGTTTGTCCGAGTAGGGTTGGCCCATTGTTAAAGGCAGTTAGCCCCGTAATCTGATCGTCGGGTATCGAGGTGATGATGACGTTAAATACTAACGCTTCCGTATTGATCGAATTTTGAGCGGTCACGATGGCGGTATAGGTTCCTTCGCTACTATAAGTATGGTTGACAGGGTTTCCTGTTCCAGTTTGACCGTCGCCAAAATCCCAACTGTATTGGGGATTGCTCCCTTCGGCCACACTTGCGGCTAAAGAGACCGATTTGTCGACTAATCCTGTGGGGTTGGGGTCTTGCAGTGCCAGCCCAGCAATCGCTGTATCGGTAATGACGACGCTACTAGTAATCACACTGGTACCCGCGCCATTAGTGGCGGTGATAGTAGCGATATAGGTTCCATAGCTACTATAACTATGGCTCGCGGTTTGGCCGGTGGTGGTGATATTGTCGCCAAAATCCCAACTGTAGTTGACATTACTGCCTGCGTCAATACTAGTCGTAAAGTTGACCACATCACCCGGCCCTCTGGGCGCGTCATGGCTGACCGTAAAGTTATAGATATAGATGTATCGCGAGGTGGCCTCAAAGTTGTCAAATAGTGAGGTGGATGAGGTTCCTCCCTGCCCAGAGGCGTGAAATAGACCTACAAATAGATCGGTATCGATATCTATTTCGTTGTCACCGGACGCTGTGTAAGTCATCTCTTGCCACTGGCTCTTCGTCGGTTCACTACTCTGCTGGCTATAATAAAAATGGAAGATATTGGTGCCAGTATCACGAGCAATCCGTAACCAAACAGGTGTGCTAGGAAGATTGGTAATCGACTTGCTCGATATATTCTTAACCTCACTTGATATAGAGCCGCTGGAGTTAATCCGATATACGGCATACAGTTCATGTCCTGATCCATTCCAACGAATACCCAAAGCAATCTTATTACGCGAACCAGTTCCTGTTCCACCGTCATCACTCCGGAATTCAAGCCCAGCAACTCCGTTTTCAATCGTTGGCGCGTCTAAAAGTTGAACCATTGCATCAAAAGGTTCATTGGTATTAAACTTGTTTTTTTGATAAAAATAGGTGTATCCAGCCTGTCCATCCGGTGTCCCCATGATTCCAGCACCATCGCCAGAAAAAGCCAGTTGATTATTGCTGATGACCTGATCGGCACTGCTATCAAAAGATTTCTCGATCCAATCAGAGTTAATCGGAGATGAATTGAAATCATCCACCACGCTGACTATCTTTGCATCTGGCTCATCTTCGATATAGGTAGTGACTGAATCCTGCCCTGTGGCCGTGACTTTTTGGCCTAAACGGTCAATGGCAACCACAGAGAAGGTATCATTGGTGATTTGCCCCACCGCTCCCGAACTGACCACCATTTCCACACTAACCTGCTCACCAGAATCAAGTGGATCGACCGACCAACTGACCACATTCCCCTGCAACGTTCCCCCCGACACATAAGTCGCGCCAGTAGGAACTACATCGCTAATGACAATGTTTTTTGCAATATCGTTCCCAGAGTTCAAGAGAATCAGAGTGTAGGTAACGGGTGCGTCGGGGAGGGCATCCACTGGGCCAGATTTAGTAAGGCTGAATGTCGGCTCACCATAAATGAGGACATTCGTAGTAGTGGTTTTCTGTCCGTTGTTGTTCTCAGCCGTCAAGGTCACCTCGTAAGTTCCCGGCGAGGCGTATACATGGGTAGTGTTGTCAAGTCCAGATAGCATTGAGGTCTGCTGAGTATCACCAAAATCCCACATGTATTTAACATTGTCACCAGCTGTAATACTAGAGGTAAAGGTGGTGCTTTGTCCGAGTTGGGTTGGCCCATTGTTAAAGGCACTTAGCCCCGTAATCTCAGCATCGGCTACTAAGAAGATGGTGACGTTAAAAGTTAACACCTCTGTATTGATCGAATTTTGAGCGGTCACGATGGCGGTATAGGTGCCATCGCTACCATAAGTATGGTTGACAGGGGATCCTGTTCCAGTTTGACCGTCGCCAAAGTCCCAACTGTAGCTGACATTGCTCCCTTGGGTCACACTTGCAGTAAAAGAGATAACTGTGTTAAACACCCCTGTGGGGTTTGGGTTTTGGAGTTTTAGCCCGGCAATCGGCATATCGGGAACAGTGACACTGCTCGTAACGACACTAGTACTCCCGTCATTAGTAGCAGTGACAGTAGCGATATAAGTTCCGTAGTTGGCATAAGTATGGGTCACAACTTTGCCTGTGGAGGTGTTACCATCGCCAAAGTCCCAACTGTAGCTGACGTTGCTCCCTGTGGTAATACTGGCCGTAAAACTAACCACATCACCCAGCTTACTCGGTTCGGTGGGTATTTCTATCTCTAAACCAGAAATATGGTCTATCCACGAAGTGGCCGTAAAATTATCAAATAACGAGGTGAATGAGGTACCTCCCTGTCCAGAAGTGTGAATCATACCCACATATAGGTCGGTGTCAATGGCTATCGTTTCGTAATCCATCTCTTGCCACTGACTATCACTTGGTGTGTCATTCTGTTGACTATAATAAAAATGGAATATATTCGTCCCACCATCACGAGCAATCCGTAACCAAACGGGTGTACTAGGAAAATTGGTAATCGATTTACTCGATATAGTCTCAACGCCGTTTTCGTTTAAGCCATCAGGATTAATCCGATAGACGGCGTATAACTCATACCCTGAACCTGTTCCACGAATACCAAAGGCAACCTTATTACGCGAACCAGTTCCTGTTCCGCCATTTACACTGCGAAACTCAAGCCCAGCGACCCCGTTTTCAGTCGTTGGCGCGGCTAAAACTTGAACGATTGCTTCAAAAGGTTCATTGGTGGTATTAAACGTATCTTGTTGATAAAGGTAAGTGTACCCTCCTCCAGTCCCTCCGTCCGGTGTACCGATAATTCCATTACCATTGCCAGAAAAGGCGAGTTGGTTATTGCTAATTTCTTGGTCAGCAGTGCTGTTAAAGGACTTTTCAATCCAGTTCGAATCAAGAACCCCCGGTGGTTGATAAGGGGGGAAATCATAACTGAGATCATCATAAACAGTTTGGGAGAAGGTAGAAATTTCTGTATTGTCATCGTCATTTGATTGGAACAGGGCCAAATATAAACTATTATCCATCGTTTCGGTGGCACTATGAATAGTGGTAAAGGATGACTTCGTACTGCTAGTATAGAAAAAGGTGAAGGTATTACTAGCCCGCTTTATCTGAAGACGCACCGGAAAATCAGAGGCTTGCAACAGACTGCCTGAATCATACGTATGCAGTACTGTAGTTTTTTTCCGTATCGCCCCAAACAGCCCAAAATTATTATCAGAGATCAGATATACACCAAAATAAACTTTATCACTACCATCATCACCACCGGAGGCGGAGGAACTTGGGGCAATGTTTCGAAACTCAAGCCCAGCTCTTGCCAGATTATAGGCCGGGGTTGGCGGGGTATTAATCGTGACTTCATAAGTAGTAACATCTGGTACTGGAGAAGCAAGATAAAAGGCGTAATGACGGTTGTAACTGATAGGAATTTTTCCATTCGTATGGGTAATGACTAACTGCTCATTCTCGACTCCTACCGTTCCCTTACTATCCCAAAACCCAGCCCCTTTCCATGTCTGACCATCAATCACCCATTCGCCACTTTTTTCGTCTCCAGACACTTTGCTAATGCTATCAAAACCGAAGGTAATAGGCCCAGCGACCTCAGGTGGTGCATCAAAATTATCGGTCATGCTGGCGGTCACCGTTTGGGTGGCCGCTCGTCGTCTGGTAGGCGGCAAAAAATAGGCAGATGATTGCGGTTGTTGTTCCGCACCATCATGCAAAACAGCCGGAGATATTTCCGGCTGTTCTACATCTGATATAGGTATGGCTAAAGTTGCCGCTTGCGCTTCGGGCTGAAAAATAGCCAAAACCAGTAGGATCAAGCTCAAACCAAACAAAGTTGCCATTGTGGAATTAATCGTTGTACGTTTCATGAAAAAGTTCTCCTTAATTCAGCATTGAATTTTAATACATCTTTATCACTGCATCTTGTTACCCGACAAAGTGGTTTAGGAAAGACTAGGAATGGGTATTAATTAACCTGTGCATAAGGCCACTGATTGAAATCAGCGGCCTTATGCACAACTTAATTAATGCTCATTCCTACAATAAAAACATAAAGAAACTTAATTTACAGTGTACTTAATCTATAAATTCATTATCGGTTTTCCATTCGTAAAAACAGAGGCGAGTACTGCCATATTGACGCTCATCGTACATGGTTAAGTTTTTGAGAAGAAGGGGTTCATATTCTACGGGGTGGATTTGTATGATGACTGCCCCATCAGGCAGAAGCCACTCGTCAAGCTGTTCATCTACGGTTTGCAAAGCACGTGCCCACAATTTTTCATACTGAGGCGGGGCAATATAGATCAAATCGTATAACTCGGCAGGTGGTGTAAGTAGAAACTTAAACGCATCCATTTTTTTGACAAAAGCTTGTTTGGCAAAGCCGGTTACTTGCAAATTTCGACCAATGGTGCGGGTTGCCAGATGACTTTTGTCGATAAAGGTTACATGCCCGGCCTCGCGGCTCAGAGCCTCAATGCCTACCGCGCCACTTCCAGCAAATAGGTCTAATATCCGAGCGGTGACAATCCAGTCACCCAAGATGTTAAACAGCGACTCTTTGGTGCGGTCGGTAATCGGGCGGGTACCATTGCCCGGAACAGGTTTTAATTTGCGGCCTTTGGCCAATCCAGAAATTACTCGCATAGGTGTTAAAGATGTCCAAATAAATTCTAACGAAGCATCTACCCGCAAGCTCTGAGCTTGCGGGTAGATTATTCCATATACTGCTTAAGGGCATATTTTGTAGTGGTCAAGATAATGTTGAAAATGGCGCGTCGGTTTCCAGTCGACATGTTGGCTGGAAGCCGACGTGCCAACTGCACATGTTAATTAATCCCGATTCCTAACCTGTGTATAAGGCCGCTGATTGAAATCAGCGTCTTAAACGGAAAACCTGCTTAAGCAGGTTTCTCGTGTCAGCATAAGAATTCATTCTTATGT
>JAUCGA010000124.1 GCA_030377865.1 Anaerolineales bacterium HSG25
TAGAAAACCGCTCCTGTTACGAAACCAGACAGGGGTTTGAGTGGCTTGAGCCGTGTGCGAGGAAACTAGCACGCACGGTTCTTAGGGGGCGGGGAAGCCGTAAGGCTACCTCGCTACCCGACCTCTAAACTGTGCTATAACCGGATGAACTTCATCTGTAACGACACCGCATCAAAGTTGGCTAAAATACCCAGTCGAATATTAGACAAGGCCACCCATTGTTTCACAACGGGCATTTGGTGGGTACACATCCGCCTAGCATGGGTAAAATAGTAGTGGTCAGATCGATGGTATGACGATTTTTTACGCCTCATCAACCTCACGCCCCGAATATTGTCGGTCATAATATTCTTTGTAGCGTTCACCGTCTTTAATTTTACGCCACCAATCTTGATTATCGACGTACCACCTCACGGTGGCTTCAATGGCTTTCTCAAAGTTGTATTGATTGTTCCAGCCCAAAGCCTGAACCTTGCTACAGTCTAGCGCGTATCGTCGGTCATGGCCGGGACGGTCGGTAATCGGTTGGATGAGTGATTCTGGTTTGCCAAGTAGATGCAAAATAGCCTTGGTCATGGTGATGTTGGTGGTTTCTGCGCCGGTACCTAAGTTGTAGATTTCGCCTAGCTCACCTTTACGTAACACCGTGTCGATACCCTCACAATGGTCTAGCACATACTGATAGTCGCGCATCTGTAACCCATCGCCGTACAGAGGCAGAGGTTTGTCTTCCATTGCATTAGAAACGAACAGGGGCACCACTTTTTCTGGATATTGGTAGGGGCCAATGTTATTACTGCCCCGCGTAATCGTAATCGGAATATCGAAACTGGTAAAATAGGCCAGACACATCATGTCACCACCTGCCTTGGCCGCCGAGTAGGGGCTACGTGGTTCTAGTGGGTCAGTCTCAACCGAGCGACCATCCATAATTGCGCCATATACTTCATCGGTACTAATCTGGTGATAGCGTTCTATCCCATATTTTTTGGCCGCTTCGAGCAAGATGTATGTACCATGCACGTCGGTTTGAATGAACCCGCCCGGCTCAGTGAGGGAACGATCAACATGGGTTTCGGCGGCAAAGTTGACGATAGTGTCGATGTTGTACTTTTTCATCACTTCGTCAACCGCGACGGGGTCACATATATCTCCCTTGTAAAAATTGTAGCGAGAATCATTGGCAACAGGGGCAAGATTATCAAGATTGCCTGCGTAAGTCATCTTGTCGTATACGACGATATTAATATCATCATATTTTTTTAGCATGAGGTGAACAAAGTTTGAACCGATAAAACCGGCTCCACCAGTAATCATAAAATTTTTCATGGGAATCTCCTACGAATGGTTTGGCAAAACAAGCGTAAATATTCAATGAACTCGCTAAAAAGCGTCAGAAACCCGACTTCTTTGAGAAATCGGGTTTCTAGGGCAGTTTTACTGAACTTTTACAAGCAAGCTTTGCACTTCGATTATTTTTTGACTCTTTGGGGTTTTCTGTGCAAACGTCATGATTGTGTCATCATCTTCCCGCAAGTTTAAAACTTGCGGGAAGATTGCCCATCAAAGTATCTAATTTAAGGCGTAGTTTTGAGTTACACGGAATCTACCAGAGAACCTATTTTTTCTCAACTGTTACATTAATAATTTTGTCACCAAGCGGTAAATCCGCGCCTGTTTGTGGGTCACGAGGTGTGATGCTCTCAACCACATCTTGTCCCTCAATCACTCGTCCGATGATAGTAAATCCATCATTTAAGTTGGTAGTTTCATCTAAGGTGATAAAGAACTGTCCACCATTACTGTTTGGGCCACTATTGGCAAATGAAACATAGCCTGCCTCGTCAAAACTCCGCGAACTGACCACTTCGTCGCCACACTTGTAGCCGGGGAAGCCGATTCCGGTTCCGGTAGGGTCGCCACCTTGAGCCACAAAGCCGGGCAAAACTCGGTGGAAACTACTATCTTTATACCAGCCTTTTTCAGCTAAAAAGGCAAAACTGTTGACGTTAACTGGCGCAGTGTCGTTATACAGTTCCATCACAATATCGCCATGTTCAGTCTCGATGGTGGCGACATAGGATTCCTCTGGCTCAAGCAGTTGTTCAGGCCCTTCTTCAAACCATAGTTCACTATTTCGTAAGGCCATGAGGGTCATGAAAATATCCATACCCTCGTAGGCTAGGCCAAAACTTTGCGAGGGGTAATCAACCTGATTGATAAATATGGACGGTGTGCCGGTTAGTTGAGCCACTTGAGCCGCTTGATACGCTTGATCGACGACATCTTTATAGGCTTCATTTTCTATATCGGCTTGAAACTGTTCTACATCATCTAGGCCGATGTCGGTCGCATACTCAACCAACAGCTCTTTGAATTCGTCGGGGGTGACACTGCTCCATTCGGGTTGTTTCTCAAATAGAATATCATGCATCTCCCAAAACTTACCTTGGGCACCGGCCGCTTCTGATGCTTCGGCTGATAGTTGGGCTTTGTCATGAATTGACAGTAAAGGGAAGTGACGAAAAACGACGCGTAACAAATCACCATAGTTTTCACTGAGAGCCTCCACCACGGGAGACACACTGGCACAGCCCGGTCATTGAAAATCACTATACTCAATCAGGGTGATGGGTGCATCGACTGGCCCCTTTATCCACTCGGTATCAGAAACCTGAGCGATTAGTGGGTTATCGGGAATCGGAATTGCTTCACATTTGGCAGTACTAGTTTGGGATTCGTCTATGGTATTATCAGACGTTTCATCTTCATCTTCAACAACCTCTTCCGTTTCAGCAACCTCTTCTTCTGGTACTTCTGTTGGCTCCGGTTCGTCGGTAGGAGGCACCTCTTCGGCAGGTACTGAAGTCGGTGCTTCCACTACTGGTTCGGCCCCACCACAGGCAGTTAAAAACATGGCTCCTAATAACAACATCACCAACCATATCGTTGATGACAACGGCGTTCTAAATTTGGTCATAAATTTGTTGAGAGTAGGTAACGGGTGATGAATGTGCATCACACGCCACACACTTTATTCGTGGACAACGACTAATGTTCCAAGATTATGGGCAGAGGATGTGGTCTCATTAGCATAATCTGGCACATGTGGGCCAGTCCACTCAAATAGCTCCTTAGCATTTTCTGTCTGTAAATTTACACATCCATGACTAACTGGGATACCAAAATTGTCATGCCAATAGGTGCCGTGGATACCGTAATCATTATAAAAATACATGGTATAGGGAACATCCGGTAAATAGTAATCATCCCCCATCATGACAGCCTTTTTTAGTTTCCAATAAATATTAAATTTACCGGATATTGTTGGAGTTTCAGCTTTGCCGGTCGATGTGGGGAAACTCATAATTGGAACATTCCCTTCCCATGCGGTCACTTGTTGAGCGGCTAAATCGACCTCAATCCATTTCTGCTCCGGCCATTCGGGTTGATGAGCCAGTAAAGACGGTTCAACAGGTTCAAATAAAGTTGGCTCATTATTTGGATTTGTTGGAAGTGGGACTGTTTCGGTCTGATTATTGTGGTTCGTTTGATAGGTTCGCCATGCCGCAGGGATTGCCTGTGACCTGTTTTGTATGGTTGGGGAGAATCTGGAAAAATCAGAGGCTGGTTTTTGGCTGGGTATTTCTGATGGTCTATCTGAGCGAGTCTCTGTAACCAGTTGAAATATATCAAGTGGTTCATCGTCATTAACGTGGGTGCTGGCTGGAGAGGTCTCGGTAGCTGTATTGTTGGCGAGTACAAAGTTGGACTGATTGGTGGATATAGATAGAAAGGCCGAGGTAATAGTTATACCAATCAAAAACATCAGAAAGGGGTTGATGGTTCGGCGTGCCCGATGTGCTAACACACTTTTACGACCTTTGTTTTGAGAATCGCGAGAGAATAACTGTTGTCTCAGCGCCAATGGTTCAAAAGGTTCATCATCATCATCAGATTGCTCTGTAGATTCATCGTCCGTCTCAGATTCAGAGGGTGTATCTTTGGGCGAAGAATCTAGTCGAGATTTGGCCCAACGTAACCCAGATTTGGCTCGCTCATTGTTTGGGTCAAGCGTCAGTACTTTTTTGAGTAAATCAACGCTTTCTTGAGCTGTTTCGGCAATAAAAGCCAGCCACAATAAAGCCGGAATATTTTCTGGTTCTTTGGCGAGAACACCATTCAAATAGGCCCGAGCCACATCTGGTTTGCCTTCACGAGCGGCATTAATGCCGGCATGCAACTGTTTGGTGATTCCTACTGAGCTTTGACGGGGTTGTGTTGACATAATATTAAGTGTAACATAACTTATTAGGAGTAGCAACCAGCTTAAACCGATTTGTTAGGGTATGCTTTGTTCTTTTCAGAAGTTTATCATTTCAACATAATTAAAACAATATCTGACAGGATTAACAGGATTACAAGTGAAAAAATCCTGTTAATCTTGTTAATCCTATCAAAAAATGCTTTTGATTTTGTCAGCATGTCAGGTCATGAATGAATCGACAAACTTTTGGTTCTTTTAATAGAGTTGTTCGGGAATAACTTATCATCGCATAAAAACTCAAATTCGAGGTTTGCGGAGTGCAAAAGCTTAGAGTTGTTCGGCAATAGCGGAGTGCAAAAGCATCTTGCTTTTGCCGGAGACAAACATGCAAAAGCAAGATGCTTTTGCACTCCGCTATTGCCGAATAACTCTAATAGTGCGGCACAAACCGATAGCCTATACCCCGCTCGGTGACGATATATTTGGGTTTACCCGTACCTTTTTCTATTTTTTTTCGTAATCGCCACACATACCACTTTACATTCTCGGTATTGGTTTCGGTGTCAAACGACCAAACATTTTCAAATATATGTTCGGTACTTAAAACTCGACCCGCTCGATTAGCAAAAAACAGAAGCAATTCAAACTCCTTTGGGGTTAGGTTGAGGCGTTCTCCAACAAAATAGACCTGCCGATTAGTTGGGTCAATAACCAACTCACCATGCCCAAAACGTAACGGTGCGGCTTCAGCCATAGCCGGTAAGCTAGACCGACGTAATAGGGCCGTCACACGGGCCAACAATATTTCGGGGTGAAACGGCTTGGGTAGATAATCATCTGCGCCAGTGTCTAAACCACGGATAATATCCTCGCGTGAGCCAAGTGCGGTCAGCATGAGAATCGGAACATGAGATAATTCACGAATACGGGCACAGGTTTCCCAACCATCAATATCTGGCATCATAATATCTAAAATAACCAGATGAGGCTTAGTGTCTGTAACAACACGTAACCCCTCAAGCCCACTCGAGGCAAATGTGACTTCGTATTCTTCTTGTTCTAAGGTTTGCTCAATCAGTTGCAAAATAAATGGGTCATCATCAATAACGACTATTCTTTGGAACACGGGAACCTCATCAATCAACTCTTTAAGTAACTTTCATTTCTAAGTTGTCACTTTTCTCGGAGTGCAAGAATTCCATTCTTGCTGTCAAAATACAATTTTGACACTCCTGTTTTTAACAAGTTAGTTTCCTGATCGTTGCGATTATGTAATCGCAACGGGTATTTGGCGGGTATATACCCGCCTATTATGGGTACACTTCTGTTTTTTACAAGTTAGTTCTGAAAACTACTTAGGATATATTATCAGCTATGAAAAATAGGCTCTTTGGGGCTTTCTGTGCAAACGTCATGATTGTGTCATCATTTTCCCGCAAGTTTAAAACTTGCGGGAAAATTGCCCCATTAAAGTATCTAATTCAGGATGCAGTTTTGAGTTGCACGGAATCCACCAGAGAGCCGAAAATTAAACGGTTGTCATCCCCATTTAGTCAGCGTAAAAATTTAACGCTACTTAAGGGCGATATTGCCTTATTGTACTTTATAAGGTGATAGCATGTCAACGTATTCATAATGGATTTTGAAAATCTATTTATTATGTAGACTAAAACAAACTATTATGATATTATGGTTCTATGCGTCAGCCTAAAAAACCTCAGCCAAGCAAACCAACGAACAGACGAAAAGTTGCCGGAAGGCAGACGAAAAAACGTCCCCCCCAAAAAAATGCGTCTAATGGGCAAACCGTTTTTTCGATGGTGATGCTTACCCTAAGCCTAACTACTGTTTTGATGGGATTTAGCCTATTTAGACCGTTGGCCCAACCAATCTCACAACCGATTCAGATTGACGCGCCTGAACGTGACGAATCGGTGGTCAATATTCCGATTGCCGGGCCGACGGTTAGCGCGTCTAAGGTGTCGAACATGAGCCAAACAGGCTATACGGTGGGGGTTGTCGCTGGTCATAAAGGGTATGACCCCGGTGCGGTATGTAACGATGGGTTAACCGAGGCAGAAGTGAATCACACCGTATCGGTTGAGGTGGTTGACCTGCTCAAGCGAAAAGGTATACAGGCCGACCTACTCAACGAATTTGATGACCGTTTAACCGAGTATCAAGCCGATGCTTTAATCAGTATCCATGCCGATAGCTGTAATATTGCAGGAGCGTCTGGCTTTAAAGTCGCACGAGTGACCGATAGTGCTATTCCAGAAGCGGAAGACCGTTTGGTTGATTGCCTCAATCAGGAATATGGGCGTTATACAGGGTTGCCTATGCATCCGGCAAGTATCACTGACAACATGACCAACTACCATGCCTTTCGAGAAATAAACGCCCAAACTCCCGGAGTAATTATCGAAATGGGCTTTTTGCTTGATGATCGGTATCTGCTTGAAAGTAAGCCAAAAATTGTAGCTAGAGGAATTGCGGCAGGCGTTTTGTGTTTTTTAGAGCAATAAGCCAAATAGCCTAGGCAATTTGACATGAGAAACAAACTCTATTATACTACTGTAGAATAACAGCAACTCCTGCCGGAGTGGCGGAATTGGCAGACGCGCGCGACTCAAACTCGCGTGGAGAAATCCTTGTGGGTTCAAGTCCCACCTCCGGCACTATTTTTACCTTTTGTGTTTTACCTACCTAAGTAACTATGTTTTAACAACTGGATTATAGGGCGAGGTTCGACTTCGCTCACCAAGATCGGTGAGGCCACTTCCTTTCAATATTTTATAGGGAGCGGCCTTTAGTTTTAATTAGGGATAAAATTTTATATGGTTAATCATACCCAAAATCCCCCTCCTCAACCACCACCACAACAGCGTCCACCACGTCGTAAACGACGCTCAAATAAAACAGTTCATTATGCGCTTATTCTTTTATCTATTGTACCAGTGGCCTGTTTATGTGCAATTTTGATTGGACTGTCCATTAGCTGGTACGCCCTCCCGACTAAATTTGTTGATAACGAGGTGGCGCAATTATCAGAAGATTACGCTGACGAGGTGGTCGTTATGGCCGCGGCTGATTATGCAAACTACAATGATTTGGATCGAGCCAAAGAGATACTGGTTCAGCTAAAAACTCCAAATATAGCTCAGTATGTTTCATTGGTGGCCGAGCGTTTAATTCGTCAGCATCGTGGCCCGATTACCGAAGAGATTACCAACGTTGTGCTGTTGGCTGACGCGCTTAATGTCAGTACCTCAGCCATGATCGCCTACATCTCTAGCCCCACCCCAACATGGACTCCAACCTCAATCCCCACTGACACGCCCACCCCTACGCCTGTGGTTCCCACCGATACTCCTACACCTGAGATCGTCGAAGAGGTAGAGGTCGAGTCGTTCCAAGCCGAGGCTGAGGTTGTCGAGACTGAACCCACCGCAGAAATCCCCACCGAGACTCCAACGCCTGAACCAACAGCTACCGATACACCAGCCCCTCCCACCGATACACCGGTTCCTTTACCCCCCACTGACACACCCACCCCAGAGCCAACACCGACTCCGGAATCGCAGTTTGATTTCAGAATTGTGGAGCAACGCCTTTTTAGCAAAGAAGAAAATGGTGGTTGTATGGGGATGCACACTATCTTCATTAAAGTTAGGGATGCAAATGGAAACCCCATCAAAGGGGTTGAGATTTACGATACATGGAACAATCCCGGCCCTGTCACCGGCCATAAAGGGGATGACCGTCCGGGTCAAGCCGAATGGGATTTATATAAAAACAGTGGTCGGCATGTGATTGTCGCCAATGACCCAACCGCCGGACGAGCTGTAACCAGTGAGGTTAGCCGCATACTCAGTTCTGATGATTGGGAAATCGGTATTCCTGATTTGATAAATGCTGGTTATTGTCCCGATGAGGGAACATGCCGTACATTATGGAACAGTGGTGTTTTTGGCGAAGGGGCAAACTCCCTTTGTTGGGGACATTACTCATGGGAAGTTATCTTCCAACGAGCTTGGTAACACAGATTCAAATGATGCTGGAGTGCAAAAGCTTCTTGCTTTTGCCAGCACTGAGATTAGTTCGGTCTCAAAGATTGAACCAATCTACATCTCTACAAATAGACAGTAAATAAATTTATATGAATGAAAAAACCTCTAAAATAGTTATACTTGTCTCTATATTAATGGTAACATTTTGTTGCATGGTCTCAGGGTTGAGCAGTGTCGTGGCTTACGTAATCTTTAGTGATAATCCGGCTCAACCCAGTTTGACCGAAGATGAACGTCAGCAACAAGAAAGTAAACTGCTAACTATTGCCGCTGATTATGCTGAAACAGAAAATATAGAGGAAGCCTCAGTCCAATTGCAAGGGCTTAATATTCCCAACCCTGACCAATATGTGGCTTTTATGGTTGACCGTTATATTCAGGAAAATCGTTCCGTTGACGATACCGAACTGCAAAACCTGTTCAAACTAGCTCAAGGCGTTGGCTCAACC
>JAUCGA010000125.1:0-5576 GCA_030377865.1 Anaerolineales bacterium HSG25
GTTTCTACAAAATATTTAAGGTTTATCCACAGAATAGATGAGTTATCCACAGCTTTTGACAAGTTATCCACAGTCGTCGTCAAGACTACCCCTAGTTATCCACAGTTATCCACAGCTTTTAAATAGTTATCCACAGAAATGAGAAAGATTTATAAATCTCTACCACAATGTTATCCACAGGTATCCACAAGTTTTAAACAGTTATCCACAGGTATTATTGTTTATCCACATGTCATCTCGATTTATCCACAGGTTATCCCCATGATTCGTTGAGTTATCCACGGCTTATCCACAACGACATGGTAAAAAGGACAGTTATCCACAGCTTATCCTTATTAATTGGCGAGTTGTCCACAACTTGTTCGCGATAATCATCTAGTTATCCACAGTTACAACCAGAGTTATCCACAACTTATCCCCATGTTTATGTAAACAAAAAAGCGGCTACAAAATGTAGGCCGCTGTATTATACCTGCTGACTGGCTTTGATAGTTGTTGATTTAATAAAAAGTGATGTTATGTTCGGCGTATAGCATCTCTCGAATCGCTAACATCTCGCGACGAAGCTTGTCGTTTGTCTCGATTTTACCGGCTGTTTTTTCCAAACCATGTTTGATAGTGGTATGATCACGTCCACCCAAGGCTCGTCCTATTTGGGGTAATGAGGCATCAGTTTCTTCACGAGCCAAATACATAACCATCTGTCGTGCCGCAGAAACATCTTTGGTGCGGTTTCGGCCCAAAAGTGTTTTTTCATCAATTCGGTAGAACTTAGCTACAGCACTTAAAACTTGAAGAACGGTTAATTCAGACCGACGGGTGACAATATCTTTTAGGGCGATGGTGGCTAAACGCATGGTAATTTGTTGCCGAGTCATCGTCGCATGAGCCATCACCTTGGTTAAGGCTCCTTCTAGTTCCCGAATATTGTTCTGAGCGCGGCGGGCGATAAATTCAACCACGTCGTTAGGAACCTCTATACCTTGGTCTTCGGCCTTAAAGCGTAAAATCGCCATGCGTGTTTCAAGGTCGGGTGGCTGAACATCCGCCAACAAGCCCCACTCAAAACGGGATAACAGCCGGTCTTCTAACGAGTGTATTGCTTTTGGAGGACGGTCGCTCGACAGTACAATATGTCCTCCCGCCGAATGAAGGGTGTTAAAGGTGTGGAAAAGTTCCTCTTGAGTACTCTCTTTACCAGCGATGAATTGAATATCATCAATTAGTAAAAAATCGGTACTACGATATTTTTCTCGAAATGAGTCGGTCGATTGAGAGCGAATCGCATCGACCAAATCATTGGTAAAGGTTTCCGAGGTGATATAGATGACATCTTTTCCATTATCATGAGCCACATGGGCAATAGCTTGGAGCAGGTGAGTTTTACCCAGCCCAACCCCACCATATAAAAATAGAGGGTTGTAATCTTTACCCGGATTTTCAGACGCGGCTAATGAGGCCGCGTGAGCCAGACGATTCGAGGTTCCGACTACAAACTGGTCAAAGGTATATTTAGGGTTTAAGGTTACTTGAATACTGGCTGGGCCATTGAAAACCTTGGCAGATTTTTTGGGAGTGGCCTTTTTTGATAGATTTGTAGCGTGCGATGTTGTTTCTTCAGACGGAGTTTCGGTACCAACAATAAACTTAATTGCAACATCATGCCCCAAAACATTATTCACGGTGCGACTAATATTATTAAATAGCCTATTTTCGAGCCAATCCTTAACAAAAGTGGTTTCAGTACCAACCACAACCTCTTGATTGTTATGGGAAACCAGCCATGTATTTTTCAACCAACCGTCAAAGGTGGCTTGAGTCATCTGTGTCTCAAGTTGACTTAATACCTCATTCCATATCTTATCATTGTTCATACAATCTCTCCGAAAGGGGGTAACCAAATCATTTGCAAACCAATCGTTGATTTGTTATGATATTGCCTGCCCTCAAGACGATAATTTTTCAATTTTAACCGCGTTTAACCTCAATGTCCAGAATCTTAAAAAATTAAGTTGACTTAAGACAGAACGCTCATTTTACCAAAGTTATGACCCCTATGCAACCATAGCCAAAAGTTATGGGACACGGCATATCATGATGATAAATCAAACTATGACCCCAACAGATATTGAAGCCATTTTAGTCAATGCTTGGCCCGCGGCAGTTACTCAGATTATTGATGGTTGGCACCTTCGTTTTGCGGACGGTGTGACGGGACGTGCCAATTCAGCGTGGCCTATGCAGGCCGGAAATACAGCACGTTTAACGGAAAAATTAATTGTAGCCGAGCAATTTTATCGCAATTTTAACCAGCCGGTACAATATCGAATTTGTACCATTGCCCACCAACTCGAACTAGACATTCATCTGGCCGAGTTGGGGTATGTTCAAATTAAACCGACCGCAGTGCAAACGGTCAGCCTCAACAGTTTGTTGAGCAGAGCAACTCTCAACCCAAACTACACCTGCCAACTCATTGAGGACTTTAGCGAGGCCTGGTTTGCCGCTCACTGTCAACTAGAGGGCTATACGGGGCATGTGCTTCAGGCACGGCGGGGTATTTTGCAACGGATTAAGCCACATGCCGCTTATATGTCCATCTTTGTTGATGAGCAACCGATTGCCGTGGGTATGGTTGTGTTAGAGCGAGGCTGGCTTGGCCTGTTTAGCCTTTTTACCCATGCCGACTTTAGACGACAAGGTGTGGGGCAGACACTGCTTCACAAAATGACCGAGTGGGGGATAGAGCAGGGCGCGCAGGGTGTTTATTTACAAGTGATGGAGAATAATCAGACCGCGTTGGCTTTTTATCAGCGTTTAGGATTTGAGACACTGTATCGCTATTGGTATCGAGTGAAACCATAGGAATCGGGAAAAAATTAACTTGTGCGTTTGACCGGGAGCGCCGGTTTCCAGCCGCCCGCTCTTGATGATGAGAGCCTGTCTTGGCTTGACAATCTGCTGATTGAGTACCGTTAAATAAGTTTTGCGCTGTTTAGACCTTCAAGGAACTTCGTACCTTGAAGGTCGCGGATCTGTTCTCCTCCGAGGTGCGAAGCTCCTCGGAGGTGTTTGGAAAAACCGCGTTACTTAATTAACGGTACTCAATAGGTATCACGTGTTATGTGGTCTCTAAATCGACCACTACACGACCTTTAACCTGCCCTTTGAGAATCTGTTGGCCCATCTCTAACACTTCCTCTAGGGTGATGGTTCCTTCGGTAATCAGGTCAAACGCCTCATCGCTCATCAACTCGGCCAGACGTTGCCATGCTCGGGTGCGGTGTTCAATCGGACACATGACCGAATCGATACCAAGCAGATTTACACCTCGTAAAATAAAGGGATAAACGGTGGCCGGTAAGTTTCCGCCACCCGCCAAACCACAAGCGGCAACACTGCCAGAACGAGCAGTTTGTCGTAACACCGCGGCCAAGGTTTCACTACCGACGGTATCGACCCCGCCAGCCCATAGTTCTCGTTCTAGAGGGCGTTTAGATGATTCAAAGCGGCCAATAATCCGATTGGCTCCGAGGGCGGTTAGATAGTCACCCAGTGAATCACCGCGCCCGGTAGAGGCGACAACGGTATAACCCAACTTGGCTAACAAAGCAATCGAGACGCTACCTACCCCACCAGCCGCGCCTGTCACCACGACCTCACCTTTGTCGGGGGTTACGCCTTGTTCTTCTAAGGCCATCACCGACATCATGGCTGTAAAACCGGCTGTACCAATCTGCATGGCTTGCTGAGGCGTTAGGCCATCTGGTAATGGTACTAGCCAGTCGGCCTTTAGACGGGCTTTTTGGGCGTAGCCGCCCCAATGAGCCTCACCCACTTCCCAGCCGGTCAATACCACCGCGTCACCGGCTTTGTATTTATCTGAGGCTGATTCCTCAACCGTGCCCACCAAGTCGATTCCCGGTACCATGGGGAACTTTCGCACTACCGGTGCGGAGTTGGTCACGGCCAAGCCATCCTTATAGTTTAGGCTTGAGTGTGAGACCGAAACGAGCACCTCTCGATCTGGTAAATCAGCGGTGGTTATTTCTTTTATTGTAGCGGTTACATCTTTGTCTACTTTTTCGAGCAACATTGCTTTAAAACTGGTCATGAAATTCTCCTAAGTTAATATATTATGGTTGTTGCGAAACAAAATTGGGATACGGATAAACGCGGAAACGGAGTGCAAAAAGCTTCTTGCTTTGTAAAAGTTCAGTAAAGTAGCTCTAGAAACCCGATTTCTCAAAGAAATCGGGTTTCTGATGCTCTTTTTTGCATGTTTGCTTCTGGCAAAAGCAAGAAGCTTTTGCACTCCGACTGCACTGCTTCCGACTGCATGGCCTCCGACTGAACGGACTCCCTCTATCGTCGTCCTGAAACCAACCAGTCCCGCAAACGATACGGAGTCAACCAAGCAAAGCCGATGGCAAATCGAGCATCGTTACCGACAATATAACGTACTTTGGGGGTTGGTGTGGTTAAAGCATGAGCCACAGCCAAAGCGACCTTTTCGGGAGGAATACCGCGATCATTGCCGTTTTCTAATATCTGAGGCACTTTTTTAATAGCCGAGCCGTAAAACTCGTATGCTTTGGGGGGCAGTTTGTTCAATATCTCCATGCCGCTTTTTACCGTTTTTTGCCAAATCGGAGTTTTGATTGCTCCCGGCTCAATAATCGAGACCGTAATCCCCCACCGGCGTAACTCTAAACGCATGGAGTCGCTAAACGCCTCCAAGGCAAACTTTGAGGCAGAGTATGGGCCGACAAAGGGGAGGGCGATTTTGCCACTCATGGAACTCATGTTGACGATGCGCCCGTTTGTGCTTTGTCGTAATAACGGGAGGCAGGCTTGGGTGACGGCCAACTGTCCAAACACGTTCACCTCAAATTGATGCCGAATCTCATCAACTGGTAAAAATTCGAGTGGGCCAGCTACCGCGATACCGGCGTTATTAACCAGACCCGATAGTCCCGTCACTCCAACCTCAGCGGTGATGGTTTCTACGGCCTGTTTGATGCTTGCGGTGTCCGTTACATCAACCAAAATCGGCTGGAGTGACGCGCTGGCCTCGTTTTGCAAAGCCTCACCATCAGCCAGTTTACGAACGCCAGCAAACACTTTAAACCCCTGTTGGTCTAAATGTAAGGCGCAACATTTGCCGATGCCGGTTGAGGCTCCAGTGATTAAAATCGTTTTGTTTGTCATAAGATTCAGTGATTCTGTGGTGGTCAGCTTGATGTTAAAAAGTAACGAGTTTACGGCGCGTCGGTTTCCAGCCGACATGCTGGCTGGAAGCCAGTAGCTCTCCAGTCAAACCCACAACTTAGGCAGTTCCAACTTTTAAAATCTCCCAAACTGATTAAATTCTCTATGTCATTCCCGCATGCTTTTAGCGGGAATCCACATTCTGCATACAAATGGATGCCCGATAACACCATTCGGGCATGACATTTGGGAGGTTTATTTTCTCTATGTCATTCCCGCATGCTTTTAGCGGGAATCCACATTCTGCATACAAATGGATGCCCGATAACACCATTCGGGCATGACATTTGGGAGGTTTATTTTCT
>JAUCGA010000125.1:5676-5777 GCA_030377865.1 Anaerolineales bacterium HSG25
CATGATATTTGGGGGTTTATTTTCTTGATGTCATTCCCGCATGCTTTTAGCGGGAATCCACATTCTGCATACAAATGGATGCCCGATAACAACATTCGGGC
>JAUCGA010000125.1:5873-8676 GCA_030377865.1 Anaerolineales bacterium HSG25
GTGCATGACATTTGGGAGGTTTATTTTCTTGATGTCATTCCCGCATGCTTTTAGCGGGAATCCACATTCTGCATACAAATGGATGCCCGATAACAACATTCGGGCATGACATTTGGGAGGTTTATTTTCTCTATGTCATTCCCGCATGCTTTTAGCGGGAATCCACATTCTGCATACAAATGGATGCCCGATAACAACATTCGGGCATGACATTTGGGAGGTTTATTTTCTTGATGTCATTCCCGCATGCTTTTAGCGGGAATCCACATTCTGCATACAAATGGATGCCCGATAACAACATTCGGGCATGACATTTGGGAGGTTTATTTTCTTGGAGTTACCTTATTTAATCCCGATTCCTTATACGGGACAATCTTTCCGCAAGTTTTAAACTTGCGGGAAGATGAGTTGGTATTCGCAGATTCGTTGTAAAAGTTCAGTAAAGTAGCCCTAGAAACCCGATTTCTTTAAGAAATCGGGTTTCTGACGCTCTTTCTGGCGAGTTCACTGAATATTTACGATTCGTTATTCACCAATTCGTTTAAGCAATATGAATCCGCCCAACGGGACTATGGGAGACATTACCCCGTTTATCAACCGCCTCAATATAGTAACGAATGTTCCCCGTACCAGCCGGTAACACCGCTTTGTATTGTCGAGCAATCACCGCCGGATTGGTGCGCGAGGGGTAAATATCGAGATTCTCCATGATCGCTTTTTTGCGTCGTTTATGACCCTGTTTATAGTAGTAGAGAGTCACACTTTTGACCCCAGAAATATCATGCACAAAGGTCAGGAAGGTTGCCTTTCTGGGCGCGTCTTTTAGATTCCCCTGCCCCCAATCTTTGCCACCGGGATTGGCCGGACGTACCCACGGCATAAAAATGGTCGGGCCAGTGGTATCTCGTTTGGAGATAATCAGCTTTTTCAAGGCCTGTTGAGCCATCTCCAGCCCTTTATTGGTCGCGTTGGTGACTTGATGATCCCACACATCTTGACCTGTCCAGTACCAGTAACAACTGGTCTCGGCCATGTAAAGCAGACGTTTCAGTTCATGCACCAAATCCTCGTCAGCCTCATAATCCTCTAGTGAGTAGACCACATTTTGTAGTGCCGTCAACACCGCCCAACTGTTCAAATCGGGTGAGTAATCTTTTTCGGCCCAAGAGAACCATTTGGTAAATTGGGGATCACCATTATCGGCTCCGGCCCATGACCCCGGCTCCAGATGGACTCGGTTCTCAGAGTCAACAGGAAACTGATGCAGATAATCCTTAATCGTTATTAGCTGGAAACGGGGGTCGTTTTGACACATTTTGACCAAACCACTGGTGTTATGGTTATAGTAACTGTCAGCCCCACCACCATAATTATCACCGTCAGAATGGAGGATGAAAAATGGCGGATGGTCGGGATCATAACCACCAGTTTTGACCAGTTGGTCGTAAATTTGACCCATAACTGCTTCGTACTGGAGTGCGCCGTAGCCACCGCGCGCATCCTCATTGCCCAGATACCGCTCTGCCGGAACGCCAACAATTTCATGCTCGTTGCCCTCATGGTCGGTGTAGACTAGCAAACATGGCTTGAGCAGGCTCGGCGAAATTTTACTCGGAGCCCATATATTATTCAACTGCACCCAATCATCGACTTTGTCGTTGACTTGGTCAGCCTTATTAGGGGGCAACATGCCCTCACTTGGCCCAGCATAGGGATACCCTTTCACGGCCCGGAAATGGTGAATCGAGTCGTACATGACTGCGGTGACACCCGCTTTACGGAGCGCCGGAATCATGTGCGGTTGAAACGCCGTCTCTGGCGGGAACATCACGTCGCTGGCCTCAACGCCAAAGGTCTCTTGAATGATTTTTTTATGCCACTTTATCTGGCCGATAATATCTCGTTCAGGAATCAATGGCATCAGCGGATGGAAGTAGCCAAAGGCGCTAAAATCAACCCGTGGATTACCAAAGGCGGTTTTGGCTTGAGCAATGTGACGTAGTTCGTGGTTCCAATTGCTAAATGCCCCATGCCCCCGTCCCGTTTCGTTACAGCGATGCAACTGCTCAATCAACGAGCCAGACCAACTGGTTGATAGGCCAGCATGCCCCAACTCTCCATTAATATATTGCCACACCGCCGTCGGGATAAAGCTGGTGTAGGGGCCACCACGTTGTCCAAAAATATCATCTTTTTCACCATCCCAATAGTCGGTATCGGTGGTGTTATAGTAGGGCTGGTGCATGTGTTTATGAATCGCAAAATAGATGACCGGCTTGGTTGACCGTTTTAGGCTGACCGTTGGCTCCGGGATTTCTTTGGGCGTTTTTGGTTGATGGCCGTTTTGTCCGCCTTCAATCTCTAACTCTCGATGTTGGCTAATCCAATCGTCAGATGTAGATTCTGCGAGGTCGGCCACACGACAGCCCTCAACTTGCAGATAGGCGGTTCCGGCATGGTAAGCCTCGGCGGGAACCTCAAACTGATATTGTCCGTTACCGATAGCTGTCACTCGTTGCTCTTTGACAATCCATTCCCAACCATCGGCATGCCGGATAATTAGTTGGGCAAACGGAATCTCACCATCGACTTCGATAACCACTTTGAATCCCTCGCCAGCCTTAGCCGCAGTAGGGAGGTTGACCTGTTTAATTTTTGTAAAACTCATCTAATCACTCCTGTTGCTGTGTGACAATTATTTTCTTGGTACTCGGCATCTTGGTTAGAAAAAAGATTTTTTCGACAGGATTAACAGAATTGACAGGATTTTTTGTTTTTAATCTTGTTAATTCTGTTAATCCTG
>JAUCGA010000024.1 GCA_030377865.1 Anaerolineales bacterium HSG25
ACGTTTCAAAGGATGCGGCATGCGATGGAGTGAGGACGGATTTAACCATCTTTTGCACTTGCGATTGGCTTGGGTTAATGGGCGGTTTGATGACCTCTTTTTCCTCCCCTAACCCCTCTGTGCGCCCTATGCCCAAAAGTATCCAGTTCTCTGTTACGGGCTTCAAGTTCCCTTTGGAGATTGTATAAAGTTAGGTGAGTGGTAATACGAGCCGATACTTCTTGAAGTTCAATCGGTTTTGTCACATAATCTACCCCGCCAGCTTCAAACCCCTTAACTTTACTATCGATATCTGTTAGAGCGGTCATAAAAATGATTGGAATCTTTTTGGTGGTTTCATTCACCTTCAATCGACGACATGTTTCAAAACCATCTATACCGGGCATCATTATATCCAAAAGGATAATATCTGGCATGAATTGCTCGGCTAAACTAATCGCTTTTTGACCATCCTGAGCCACTAAAATGGTAAACCCAAATGTCATACTCAAATAGTTAATCAGAATATCTAAATTTTCCAGCTTATCATCAACGACTAAAACTGTGTTTCCCTTCAAAGTTTCCACATTCATCCTCCATCCTCCATCCTCCATCCTCAAAACCTCCATCCTCCATCCTCTATCCCTCAGCCCTTCCTTGCTAATGCGGTTATCATGGCCGCGATTTCATCCGCTTCTCGATAGTGAATAGAGTACACCTTTCGGGCTAAACAGCCTCGTTTGCCAATCATGGCCAATAGGCTAACCACCTCATAAATTGACCCTTTGGCGATATTATAAAAGTAGGCTTTCTGTTTTTGAGTATCGCGTCCCTTACCCTCAGCGATATTGGTTGGCACCGATAAGGCCGTTCGGCGCAACTGTTCTCCCAATGAGCGTTGATACTGTCGTGGTAAACCATCCGCAATATCAAACATAACATTGGCAAACTCTAAGCTACGTTTCCATACATCTAACGACTCAAAAGTAAACATGATTTATGGAGGATAGAGGATTGAGGACGGAGGATTGAGGAGGGAGGAAAAGCTTCAACGCGCCCTCCCTCCTCAATCCTCCAAACCTCAATCCTCCAAACCTCAATCCCTCCTCAAACCTCAAAACCTCCATCCTCAAAACCTCCATCCTCTATAAAATCAATGATTTGTTGAAAGCGATATTTTTTTACCATTCTATTAATTTCTTTTACAAATCGACTGAACTTAGGGTCTAAGGAGTTAAGCTGTTTAAGATGAGTTTGAAGCCCTGTAATGTTCTGCATAGTTGCCAAAGTCAATAAGATTTTTAGGTCTTTTTGAGGAGGAATAATCAAGGGGGCTTCTGATAGTCGTTCCCTTTTTATTTCAATCGTATCCTTATAAAACCAAGTTAGCTCCAAATGAGTTTCTAACTTGAGTAACAGTTCATCCATGTTAATTGGTTTAGCGATAAAATCATCACAGCCAGCGACTAAACTTTCTTGTTTTATCAGATCAGAGACACTGGCTGAAACGGCAATTACAACTGTATCTTGTTGGGTGGACAGTTGCCGAATATGCCGCACAACATCAAACCCACTCATGCCGGACATGACCAAATCAAGCAAAATCAAATCGGGCTGAAAATCAACCATCTTATTGAGACCATCCGGCCCATCAACGGCGGTTTTGATTTTGAAACCCAAAGGTAAGAGTAACCTGTTCAAAATATCAAGATTTTCAGACCGATCATCCACAAGCAAAATTTTGAATACTCCCTTGGGACTGGTGTATCCTATCACTCGTTTTTTCTTCGGTTTGATAAGTTTAGGCTCGCGGGAAACTTCTAGCAAATCGAGTTCAAACCAAAAGTGGCTCCCCTGTCCTATAATACTTTCCACATGTAGGTCACTATCCATCAATCGAAGTAATTTCTGACAAATTGCTAGTCCTAGCCCTGTTCCCTCAATATATTGCTCCTTGACTTGGTAAAAAGGCAAAAAAATACTAGCTAATAAGTCATGCGGAATTCCGATTCCAGTGTCCTTTACATCAAAACGGATTGTTTTTTTGTTCTTATCCTCGTGCAAAGAAGACGTAACGGTAATTTTGACTATCCCTTTCTCGGTATATTTAACCGCATTGCCTAACAAGTTTAGTAAAATTTGGCGAATACGTTTCTCGTCAGCATAAACATATTGCGGAACATCGGGCAAAATATTATACTTGAAGGTAAGTCTCTTTTGCTGTACCCGTACCTTAATCATTTCGATAATATTGGTCAGAAAATCTAAAAATTGAAACTCATACGGCTCAAGTTCCATACGTTCTGCCTCAATTTTGGAGAGGTCTAGAATATCATTGATTAAGGTCAGCAGATGTTTACCACTGCGATGAATGACCATGATGGCATCACCATGCATGGACATCAAATTTTTGTCAATTTGGAATATCTGAGTATACCCCAAAATAGCATTAAGGGGAGTCCGGAGTTCATGGCTCATATTGGCTAAAAACGTGCTTTTGGCTTGGTTAGCAACTTCGGCCACTTCCTTGGCCTGTTGCAATGCTTCTTCTGACAGCTTACGCTCGGTAATATTCCGACTAATTAACATGACAGATGTAGTTTGTTGCTTGTGTTTGTGCTTGAGAGGCACAACTCGGGTTTCATACCAGTTACGATTTTGTCCATCAGGTCCAGATGCAATCGTCTCGTAGGTATCGGGTTTGCCGGTTCGGAAAACCCGTTCTAAAGAAGTCATCACAGTCTTACGATAATCAGGGATATAGTCATAAATCTTTTTGCCAGTTGTCTCTTCTACTGTATCATAAGTCACAGTACGATTTTTGGTCATAATTGTTCCATCATGCTCTACAGTTAAAACGATGTCGGGTATATTCTGGAGTAGAGAACGCCACCTTTCTTCCGATTCTCTCAACGCCTCTTCTGCCCGTTTACGTTCGGTGATATCCAGCGTATATTCAATCATCTGGGCAACTTCACCTTGGCTATTCAAGATGGGAAAGCCGTGAACCTCAACATTTATGGGATTACCATCGTTATCAGAATGAATATGTTCTACAATAACAGGTTTTTTGGTTTGTTTTATCTCTTGCAGGGGGCAAATATGGTCTAAGCTATCACAGGGAGCAGGTCGATTATGGGTTAGAGCATGGCAGGTTTTTTGATTGCCATCGCCCAAGGACCATGCGTTTGAGTTGGCAGTAATGATGTGGTAATCATTTACATCGATGACATAGAATGGATGAGACAGCGATTCTAAGATATTGTTCAGAAACTCATTTTGTTGTCGGAACTGCTCCTCTGCCTGTTTACGCTCGGTGATGTCCAGCGCCATGCCGATAACACCGATAACATTCCCTTGCAAATCTTTGTGGGGCGAAAAGAAAACTTCAAAAAAGAGTCTACCTAGTGTCACGATACCTTCGTATGTCTCGCCATTCAAAGCCATTCTAAGCGCTTTGACCATATCTGGATAATCTCGATACATCTCAAACACGTATTGCCCCACTGCTTCCCCCGGTTTCAGTCCCACCGCCGACAGCATCTTGCCCTCAGAAAGAAGAGTTTTTCCTTCTCTATCGAACATGAACACAATCGGAGTACTGTTTGTCACGACGGTACGAAATAGTTCCTCGCTTTCCCGCAAGGCCGTCTCCACCTGCTTGCGATTGGTAATATCATAATTTATACCCGTTATGCGGATAGGATTACCATTATCGTCCCGTACAACGACGGCGGAAACTTTAAGATGCCGGACGGTGCCGTTTGGCCAGATAATACGATATTCTGCATTAAAATCTTTTTCTCCGCGAAGGGCCTGCTCTGTTTTCTCGTTGATTCTGGTCAAATCGTCGGGATGTATGCATCTCGACCAGTCCTCATAAGTACCTTTGAAATCCTTCGGATCAACACCAAAGAGGCGGAACATCCAATCATCCCACATCAGTTTGTTCTTGATTATATCCGCATCCCACACCCCAATCCCGGCAGAATCCGCCGCCAAAGTCATGCGCTGATTTACCTCCTTGAGATTTTGCTCCACCCGCTTGCGGGCAGTGATGTCCAGTGCCATACCGATAACGCCAACAACATTACCTTGAGAATCTTTGTAGGGTGAGTAGAAGACCTCAAAGAAGAGGTCATCTAGGGTAATGATACCTTCGTATGTCTCGCCATTCAAAGCCATTCTAAGCGCTTTGACCATATCTGGATAATCTCGATACATCTCAAACACGTATTGCCCCACCGCTTCCCCCGGTTTCAGTCCCATCGCTGACAGCATCTTGCCCTCAGAGAGAAGAACTTTTCCTTCTCTATCGAACATGAACACAATCGGAGTACTGTTTGTCACGACGGTACGGAATCGCTTCTCGCTCTCCCGCAGGGCCGCCTCGACCTGCTTGCGCTCAGTGATGTCATGGGCGATGCCTACAACAACATCTTTTCTAAGTGGAATGACTGTCAAAATTGCAATCCGTTCTGTGCCATCTGCTCTTACATAAGTGGCTTCACCAACTTCCTGGGTTGTTTTAACTGTTTTTATTTGGTTAAGCCTTTGTTTTGCTCCTTCGGGGGTTAAATCGTTTGTTGTTTTTGTTTTTATTTCGGATAAAGAAAACCCCGTTAACCGTTCTGCGGCATAATTGGCATTGATATATTGACCTGTTTGTATATTAACCAGAAAGATAGCATCGTTGGAACGCTCAAATAAGGTACGGAACCGTTTCTCACTTTCCTCGATCTCTTGCTTCATCCGTTCGCTCTCGGTAATATCCTGTGCGGTTCCTATTGCTCGGACAAGTTGGCCCGCTTCATCATACAACATTTCGGCTCTGGAATGGATAAAGCGCACCGTCCCATCAGCCTTGACAGTGCGATACTCAATAAACTCAGGCCCATGTCCGGCAAATAAATCCGTCATAGCCTGATCAAAAAGCTCTTTGTCGTCAGGATGAACCGATTGATAGATCAGTTCGTTTGATGGCCCCATGTTCTCTGCCAAACCATAAATCTGGTACATTTCATCTGACCAGTAAATCTCATCGTTCTGCACATCCCATTCCCAACTTCCAATGCTGGTAATCTGTTGCGCTTTGGCCAAGTTGGCTTCACTTTTTCTCAACGCTTTTTTAATACGTTCATGCTCGGTGATGTCATGACTAAAATCTAATACAGCAAAAATATTTCCATTATCATCAAATAAAGGGATTTTATGGGTGTCAAAAATACGGGTTGAACCATCTGTCTGGATTATGGGGTTGTGAGAATGATGCAGAGTTTTACCAGCCAGCACCAGTTCGTCGTCAGTCCGAAAGCCTCTAATACCTTTCTCTGGATTACCAAAAACCTGCTCTTCCGAGAAGCCTAGCGCCAAATCATCTTGACCATACATATCTACCTGTTTTTTACCCAAGGCATCGGCGATACTCCGGTTGGCTAATATCCAGCAAAAATTCCTATCTTTTATAAATATCCTATTCGATGTAGAATCAATAATCGTACGTAACAACTTCTCAGACCGTTTGCTATGTCGCATAATTCGTTTTAACGTCTCTTCCATCTGCTTATGCTCAGTAATATCCCGATGGGTTCCCACCACGCGCAGGGGTTTACCATTGTCATCACGAACTACAACTTTCCCATGATCGTGGATCCATTTCCATTCACCTGATTTTGTCAGTAACCGATGCTCATTTTGATAGAAGAGTGTGTCTCCTTCCAAATGGGCGGTCAATGTCTCCATGACAGTCGGCATATCATCCGGGTGCATCAATTTTTCCCAACTTCTGACATGTCCTTCGATTTCATCCAGTTCATAACCTAACATCTCAGTCCAACGTTGGTTAAAAATCACCTCACTGGTAACTATATTCCAGTCCCACAGTCCCAAATTTGAACCTTCTATCGCCAGTTCGAATCGTTCTTCACTTACGCGTAAGGCTTCCTCCAGTTGTTTGCGCTTGGTGATGTCCCTGATAATGATTTGGGCTGCTGGTTTGTCAGCATGGACAAATGGAATACCGGTTACTTCTGCGTCAAAAGGTTGCCCATCGAGCCTCATGAGTTTCTGTTCCAAAAGTGGCGATTGCGTATTTTCTTGCTGGGTCTGTTTGATTCGGTCTAATACAATTTGTCGGTAATCAGGATGAACAATATCTATAACAGGCTTACCGAGCATTTCTTCTGGACTGGAGGCACCAAAGAGTTTCAACCCAGCCGGATTGATGTAGTCAAATGTTCCCTCACTATGAATGATAATTGCGTCTGGAGAAAACTCTACCAGACGACGATAGCGTAGTTCACTCTTCTGCAACGCCTCTTCGGTCAAACTACGCGCTAGGATATATTTTCTCAGACGATGGAAACCCCAACTAATTCCACCAATACCAGCTAACCATAGCACTCCTAACGATAGGGTATGAATAGTTAGAGTGTGCCATTCTTTGGCTAACAGGGTAGCCATTGGTAACGAAATTCCAACGCCACCGCGTACATCTCCTTCTTTGTAGCCTTGGTGTTCGTGGCATTTTAGGCAAGGTTTTTCAGTCATCATGGGTTGCATCAATCGTAAATAGGGTTCACCATTTATTTCGATGAACGCCTGTACCTCTACCTCTCCCCGCTCAAATGCTTCTAAGGCGGCCCGTTCCCAATCATCGGGAGCATTTTCGGGACGTAATGGTTTGAGACTGGTAATATGTCCGGAAATACCGTATAACTCCGCAAAAGATTCGTTCATCTGACGCACCATGTAGGCTGGATTCATAAGCGTAAGACGCACTCCGGAAGGTGTTTCGATATCCCGTTCCGGTACATGGTCGAGATGAGGGTTGGGAGGAGTCTGTTCGTCAATCGGAACATAGACACCACCATGAGACGCGGCCCAAAAGCGAAAAGCTTGATCTTTGTTAAAATTAGATCGAGCTTCACCAATAGCTGTTTCTTCGGTCATTTGACGAAATTCTATGGTATACCAAACCCACAAACCAATGATAATGACCGTCCAGATAACAAGAAATGTCCACATGTAATATTTCAAATCGGTTGATCTAGTTTTCATAATAAAATTGGGAGGATAGAGGTTTGAGGGTAAAAGTTCAGTAAAGTAGCTCTAGAAACCCGATTTCTCAAAGAAATCGGGTTTCTGATGCTCTTTCTGGCGAGTTCACTGAATATTTACGTTTGAGGTAGCGCTGAAGCTTTTCCTCCATCCTCAAATCCTCCATCCTCCATCCTCGAAACCTCCATCCTCCTATCCTCAAACCTTTATCACAACAATCGTCATGTCATCATGCTGTTCTGCCCCTTCGGTAAAGGTCAGTACACTCTTTTTGATGTGGTCAAGCATGATTTCGGCGTTCTCCATTGGGCCAGTGACCACGGTCTGTTCTAGCCGGTCAAAGCCAAACATTTCACCATCGGCGTTATTGGCCTCAACCACACCATCACTGGTCAAAACAATAAAATCACCCGGAGCTATTTTGATGGTTAGCTCTTTGTAGCCCAACTGCAAGCCGAGCCCCACTCCAAGGGGCATGCCGCCAATATCAACCCATTCTACCAATCCATTAGCTCGTTTTAGGATAGGGGTGACACAACCAGCGTTGGCAACTCGTAATATTCCGTTCTTATTTGAATCTGTCGTATTAGCTGACGGTGGCGTAATTTCAGCAAAAACAAGCGCACAATTTTGACGCGTAGTTTTGGTATAGGGCATAATGGCACGGTCAAGATGGTTTAAGAGGCGACTGGGGCGCAAAGTATGACGGGAGAAGGACTGTAGCATCACCAAGGAGACCGCCATGAGTAAGGCCGCGGGCATACCCTTACCCGATACATCCCCTAAGGCGATAATGTAATGGTCAGGAGTCACTTGATAAGGCAATGGGCTTTTGTCGCTCATATCCTTTCCACTGCCCCGAGTCATCAGCTTAAACTGTTTGTAGGCATACAAATCGCCCCCAACTTGTAGAGCCGGTTCGCTATAACAGATCACATCTAAATCAGGCCAGCCCGGTTTACCGGGCGGTAATAACCCCTGCTGAATGTCGTGGGCAAGATGTAGCTCCTGCTGTAGATGGCTGTTTAGGCTATTAACATCTTGATAGGCTTTTAAGAGTTTTGCTTCCATTTTTTGCCGCTCAGTAATATCTCGTCCTACGGCCACGTAATGGGTAATTCGCCCCAACTGGTCAATAATAGGCGTAATAGATTGTTCTTGGCAATAAAACTGTCCATTTTTACGGCGATTGATAAATTCAGCCCGAAAGAAATTGCCAGCCTGTATGGTTTGCCACAACTCCTCATAAAATTCAGGCAGATGCTGATCAGATTTAATCAGTCGGTGGGTATGCCCTAAAACGTCCTTTTGGTTATAGCCACTTTCTCGCTCAAAGGCAGGATTAACGTATTGGATAATTCCATCATTATCAGTAACTGCAACACTGTCTGCCGCTTGTTCAATTGCATTATATAACCTTACCAAAGTGGCTTCTGCATTTTTCCGCTCCGTAATATCAATTAAGGTGCCATAACTCTTTTTGATTTTGTCACTTGCCCCTCGCTCAAACAATGTTTCGGCATACAGATGTCGTATCATACCGTTTTTTTGCACAATACGGTATTCGAGATTGTAAGTTGTTTGGTTTTCAATGGCCTCATTATATGCGGTTTCAAAAACATCTATATCATCTGGATGAATAAGCTGTTTAAACTGAGTTAAATCTGATTCTATTTCACCGGGTTCATACCCTAATAAACGGTAAAGCTGGTCTGACCAGAAGGTCTCATTGGTAATCCAGTCATGCTCAAAACTGCCCATTTTGGCGATTCTCTGAGCCAGTTTTAAGCGAAATTCACTATCTTTTATGAGTTTATTGGTTAATTTTCGTTTTGTAATATCTCGTACAAAGGCCAGCACTGTTTTATGGTCGGCATAATCAATCACACTAGCATTGATTTCAACGGCCACAGGCTGTCCAGTGGCATTGTACAATCCAACCTCAATCCGACCTGCAATTGGAGGCACGTCATGTTCGTTCATGTATCTTTGCCGAATTTCGGCTTTATCTTGCAGAACAACCAGTTCATCAATATTACGTCCGACCAGTTGGTCTGTTCCATAATCGAGCATGTCGGCCATTTGGGGGTTGTGATACTCAATACGACCTTTGCTGATAATCACAATGCCATCATTACCCCGTTCCACCACATTCCGATAGTTCTCTTTACTGCGCTCCAAAATCTGCTGAAGCTGTTTTCGTCTGGCAACCTCTTTTTCTAACTGTTGATTTTTGGCTTGCAGTTCACGATGCATCTGTCCTAAGGCCAAATGTGCATTCATACGAGCCAATATCTCCTCAGCCTGAAACGGTTTGGTCACATAATCGACTCCGCCCACAGAATACGCTCTAATTTTATCAGCCGATTTATGGGAGGCGCTGATAAAAATAACCGGAATGTGCTGAGTACGTTCATTGGTCTTTAACTGTTCGCACAACTCGTAGCCTGATATGTTAGGCAAAACACCATCGAGAATAATCAAGTCAGGTTTGGTGGCGATGGCAATAGAGAACAGTTGCCGATCATCGGCAATACCATTAACCTGATATCCTTGCTTGGTGAGGACATGAACTAAAAAACGAATATCATCAAGATTGTCGTCGAGAGCTAAAATTTTAATTTGTGCCTTGTTTTCTGGTAAGTTATCCATGCGGGTGAACCGCCTTTGTTTGAATTTGTCGAATCTACGACTATAGATGTTCAGATAAACATTTTCAGTTGTCACCTTCCCGCAAGTTCAAAACTTGCGGGAAGGTTGGTCTTGAATTGAAAATCATTATCTGAAAGACTGTATATCTATATTGTAACACAAAAATCAAATACGAAACATCTTACTAATTTCCCTAATATTAAAATTTAATAATAGAGTTGTTCGGCAATAAAGGAGTGCAAAAGCTTCTTGCTTTTGCCAGAGGTAAACATGCAAAAGCAAGAAGCTTTTGCACTCCGTGCGCCTTGAATTTGAGTTTTTATGATGGTAATGGGTGTGTACCCGTTACCATCATGCGGGTAGCGCGAAGCCTCTTTGAAGGAGGATATACCTGCCAAATACCCGTTACGATTACATAATCGCAACGATCAAAATACTTTACATTCTGATCGTCTTGTCCTCTATGTTATTGTTTGAGTTCATTTAGCAACTTTTCTACTAACTCTTTTGTCCCAACTCTTAATCTAAAATTGTCTTTTGTCCAAGAGTTATCAGGGTATTCGTATTCGATTATCTGACGCAAATAATCTTTTTTGGCATGGCCGAGTTGACTTGAAATCAAGGCTATAAAATATCCTGCTTGACTCTCATCATTTGCCTCGCCAGCCTTTACAAATGCCTTCTTTAACTGATTTCTGGTAAGTAACTCTTTTTTTAATAGTGCAGGAAGGAGAACATTTTTAATACGGTTCGACGAATAATTGGCTTTTTTGAAGTATCCTCTTAACAACTCCGTTAATCTTTCCGCCTCATATTCACCGGGTGTGTCTGACATTTCAATCTTAAATTTCTTTTTATTTGACTTTTCCTTAGACTTTTCTTCCGGTATCGTAACTGTTCTTGATAACAATTCTGCGCCATTTGATGTTTTACTATAACTCAGAATAATTGCATTTATCGCCATGTCGAAACCATTAGAGAGCCATTCAATCATTCTGCTCAACGATTCTTCAATAGAGAATCCTACAAGTAGAATTCTCTGAGATTGATTTATCGTTAAATCATCAATTTGAATATTTTCAAAGTTTGCAATCAGATAATCCTCAAGGCTGTCTCCCGTATATGACATACAGGTTTCACTAATTTTCTCGATATCCCAATTTGCCAAATCAGATGCATAATCAATGGCCTGTGCAAGGACGACTCTTGCGAGTTTTTCACGTTTTAACTCTACAATTACAAGATTTCCACTATTATCTATTCCTAAAAAGTCAAGTGGGCCAGATTTTGTGTAGACTTGCTCGCCAATTATCAAAATATCATTCCCAAGTATTTGTGGCTTAGTTTTTATCCATTTTTCCAGATGATCTTTTTCTTTCCTGTCGTTTTCTGATAATGAGGAGTTTATTGAAATGAGTTCCCGTCCATTATTTCCCAAGTTTTTATTTCAGTAGACATAATACTCCTTTTTTAAGTAATAAAGTGGAAATTTTCTAAATACAGAGCGTTCAAATACACGTAAATATTCAGTGAACTCGCCAGAAAGAGTGTCAGAAACCCGATTTCTTAAAGAAATCGGGTTTCTAGGGCTACTTTACTGAACTTTTACAAATACACATCCTTATGCAACAAGGTTAATTTCCCTAATCAAGCAGAGCAACATGCTCTAAGATGGCAATGATACCGGCCAGATTCTCCATCCAATCAATATCCTCATGGTTGGTTAGCTCGACGGTGATAGCCGGAATCTGTTGCGTCGCCAGCCAATCAGTTGCGTCACCGATGACAACATACTCAACCTCGGCGGGGTCTAGTTCCGGTGGCGGGTAATAGTTACTGGCTTGACGATATATCTCGGCCAGTTGTTCTGCTGTCGGATAAGGCTCATCACACCCACCGGCAAAGACAGCGGGCCAAGCACTGTGCCAAAATATCACCGCCTCTTTGGGAGGCGAGGTCAGAAACTCTTGCAAAATTTGGGTTTCTACCTCCGAAAAAGGCGCGTCTCCGGCGCTGACAATCAGGTCGCCCCATGTCGCCTCTGGTTGCCAATGACAATCCCAGTTTCGATTTAGGTCAACTCGGTTATCGTTAAATCGCCCGATCATGGTTGCCTCGATGTCATCGGGCAGTTGGCGCGGCGAGAATCGGCCCGAATGACCCACTATTTTGACCAGTCCATCGGGATTGGCGGTGGGGATAATCTCAAGGGTGATAGAATCAGGAATTTGGTCGGGATGGGTGGCAAAATGATCAATGGCTCGATAGGCTAATAGAGTGCTGTTCCATTCGTAGCCGCCATGTATCCCACCGATGAAGGTCACATGGCGCGAGCCATCGCCAAACGAATACAACTCAATCGGCCAGCCGCCCGTCGAGTAGCCCAAAACAGTCGGCGCTAAATCTGTCGGGATGAGCAAAATCTGTCCCAATTGCAAAAAATCATCCTCAGTGAGATCGTTAACCTCGGCCAAACGTTGATAAGGCAGACCGAACTGTTGCCCAATCGAAAAGAGGGTATCTCCGGCTTGGACTTGGTAAGTGATTGTATCGGTTGACGAGTTTGTGGCTTGCCCCCTCTCAATCCCCTCCAAAGGGGAAGTAGCCTCTATTTCCTCAGACTCAGGGTCATGCACTGGCACAGCGAAAATCTGCTCAAACAGGAGGCGTGTTTGGGGCAGGGTTAGCCCTTGTCCGGCGTAAAATTTCTGCTGTGAGCCAAAGCGAATCTCAAAATGGAGATGCGGATTAGTATAGTTTCCTTTAGCTCCGTCAAGCGTTCCCGACAGACCGACATAACCGATGCGTTGTCCGGCTTGCACCGTTTGCCCCACCTTGAGGCTCGGCACAATATCGCTCAAATGAGAGTAACGGGTCATAACCCCATCGCCATGATCGAGCCAAATTTGCCGTCCATTGAGGCGTTCCAGAATCTCTGGCGAGGTGACATGCGCCGCGTTGGCTTGGTCGAGCATGCGCTCAATTTGGGCGACTGAGCGAGGCTGATAGTCATGATCAACCTGTTTGACCCCCCCCGCGGCAACAGCATAAACGGGAGTACCCATGTCAATCTTCAGGCCCACATCCTCGCCATAAAAATCTATGCCCTGATGCACCCCATACCGATAGGCTCGCCGCGAGCCGGGGTAAACGGCACTGCGATAGGGGAGTTCGGCTCCTTTAAGCGGCATCTGGAAGTTGTATTCAGCCAGCCATGCGCCCAGATTCGGATCGGTGGGAGAAGTGGTTGTCAGGGTCAATGTCATTGAGTTAGCGAAGACTCTACCCCCCTCAATCCCCCCTGCAAGGGGGGAAGCGCCTCCTCTCCCAGTAGGCGGGGGTAGAGTATTACTCAAACTCGAAACTTCATCTTTGGAGGATTCCTCTTTTAGCTGATTCAAATCGTACCGATACAGCGTTGAGCCAACCAGCAAAAGCAACTGATTATCCCACTCGACCAACGCCCGCAGATTGGAAAATTCAAGCTCCGGCTCGGCCACAAGTTGGTATAGCACCGAGCCATCCCGACGGTCAAGCATAACAATTCGCTCATGCTGACGGTCGGCTACATAAAGGGCTGGACTGTTTAAACTGAGAGCCAGCGCAATCGGCTGACTGGTAGTGATGGCGGAACGATAATCAAGCTGAGACGGGGCGGGCAGGCTGTAACGAGCAACCTCCAACGGGCTATACGTGACGACAGTTCCGGCACGGTCGAGGGTATAAACCAGCCCGTCGATGGCGAGGTCGATAGTTTGGGTCACGTCGGGAGAATTGGGGGAACGTTGCCACGGCAGGTTGTCGGGTAGATAGTTGGCCTCACCCCAACTCGGTTGCGGGTAACGCCAAATCTGGTTGCGAGCCGGGTCAAGCAAGTAGACGCGGTCGTCGTAACTGGCTAAATTCAAATACAACGGGGGTGGGTCGTCCAACGCTCGCGAGGGCGGAATCTCTAGGCTCCATTGTTGGGTGTCAAATCTATACCGATACAGATCGTTCGATTTGTCGAGCAGATACAGATTTTGCGGGTTGGTCGCTGTTTGAGGTTGCGTCACCTCGACCGCGACCAGTTCTTTGATGGGGTAACCTTCTATCAAACTGGTCGGAGACAGAATCGGAGTTAGCTGGAGGTGGCTGGCAGTTGCCTTCAACTCGGCGAGGGGAACTTGGTACAATGTGCCCTCGTTAATTAGGTACAACGATTTTCCATCAAGGGCCATGTCAATCGGGCCATGCAGAGGGTGATTTTGGAGGTCGGTCAATTTCCAGTTTTGCATGGTCTGCTCGGTTAGCCAGACGGTATCGGGGTCGTCGGCTTGTGTGGTGGGGGGGATTAACAGGCCGAACAGGATTAGGAATAAGGTTGATATTAGTTTGAATTTATACATGGTCGGCATTATTTTGTTGGCTCTTTGGGGTTTTCTGTGCAAACGTGTCATAACCTTCCCGCAAGTTTAAAACTTGCGGGAAGATTGCCCATCAAAAGCATTTTTTGACAGGATTAACAGAATTAACAGGATTTTTTTGCTTGTAATCCTGTCAATCCTGTTAATCCTGTCAGATATTGTTTTAGTCCAAAAGTTTGTCGATTCATTCATGATCTGACATGCTGACAAAATCAAAAGCATTTTTTGACAAGATTAACAAGATTAACAGGATTTTTTTGCTTGTAATCCTGTCAATCCTGTTAATCCTGTCAGATATTGTTTTAGTCATGTTGAAATGATAAACTTCTGTAATTTAAGGCGTGGTTTTGAGTTACACGGAATCCACCAGAGAACCACTTTGTTTACAACCAAGCCGCAATTTGAGCGGCTACTTGGTCGGGCAGGTTAGCGGCGGTATCAACCACTAGCGCTAGTTCTGACCGGTTCTGGGTTTGCAAATAGTTCAGCGCCGCTTGTGAATCGTAGTTTCGGCGCTCTTTGACAATGATACTGGCTTTTTTGATTATCTCATCCAAAGTAAGGTCATGGCTGTGCAGCAGATTCGCCAATTGGGTTAACTCGGCCTCGTTAAACACCTCGTTTATACCCGGCACGGCTTGCTGTAACTGTGATAATGGTTGATTATCCATCGCCATGCCCGTGTTTGAGGGAACGGCCACCTGATCAAAATGATCACCTCGGGTCAATAGTCGGCTAAGGCGTACCATATCTGGCGCATCCAGTACAATAAAACGCCCCTGTGGAAAATAGGATACGGCATGCTGAATCTCGTTCAGGCCACGTAATCCATCAAAAATGAGTGGCTTGTCAGCCTGCCAAGCAGATGTGTCAAGAGCCACCCGACTAAGGGCATGAGCCATGCCACCAGCAAATTGTTCTCGATAGCGAGCCGTATAGTTAAATCGCTCCAGCCGGTCAGTTACCTGAGCAATCGGCGCTCCGGCCTGTTGTTGTAAATAGGCAATAATGGTTTGGTCGGTTACAGTGCGTCGATTAGGAAGTAGAGAGAACTCCTGCCCGAACTCATTGAGAGCTTGCAAACTCGTTGTTTTTCCCACACCCGTTAACCCCACCAAAATAATTAGGGGTAACTCGGTCAAAGGGCGATAGTTGGTCGGCATGGGGTCGGTGTCAATTAAGTGAATGTTCGTTAAAGATTTCATAGGGTTATTGTAAACCCGTCGGTGTAAAATGAAAAACCTAGGAATGAGCATTAATTAACTTGTGCATGTTGGTCATGAGAGTGGTTCAATCTTAAAGATTGAACCACTCTGGAGTACGTAACTTATTTAGAACTCATTCCTAACCTATTCTGTTTTGGGTCTTGTTTGCTTGCCCTTTCTATCCGTGCTACAATCCTGACACTAGATTAAACATAAAAAATGAGGTTCTCTGGTAGATTCCGTGCAACTCAAAACTACGCCTTAAATTAGATACTTTGATGGGCAATCTTCCCGCAAGTTTAAAACTTGCGGGAAGATGATGACACAATCATGACGTTTGCACAGAAAACCCCAAAAAGCCAAAATGAAACTCAAATCATTAGGAAATCCATGCAAACACTATTCAAAATTCTGCTGACTATTGTATCAATCACCATTATCTTTATCGTCGGAATGGGAGCCGGATACGCACTCAACACCTATCTAGCCGACAATCAACCCAGTGAGGCTAAAGCCGATAACTTCTCTATTTACTGGGAGACTTGGAACCGAGTCGAGCAACAGTTTTATGGTGAAATTCCATCCGAACCAGCCACCACCTACGGCGCTATCAAAGGAGCTTTGGCGACGTTACACGATCCCTATACCGTCTTTATCGAGCCAGAACCAGCCGCGGCAGAAAAAGCTCATTTAGAAGGACAGTTTGGCGGTATTGGCGCTTATGTGCGGGTCAACGAGTTTGGGCAAATCAGTCTCGACCCCATGCGAGACCGCCCCGCGGCCAACGCGGGCATGCAAGAGGGTGACATTCTGGTAGCGGTTGATGGGCAGTCGATTTTGGGTGAACGTCCCGCCGATGCAGAGCCAGACAGCCCGATTCCCGCAGGCATGTCGGTCGATGAGGTAGTCAGCCTAATTCGGGGAGAGATTGGTACACAAGTTATTCTAACCGTCGAACGACAGGGAGAACAACTCGACCTGACCGTCGAGCGGGCGATTATCGAAACACCGAGTGCTACATGGAACATGTTAGATGAAGACCCAACCATCGGTTATATCCGCCTGTCATCCTTTACCGAACGAAGCAACGAAGAGCTAAACGATGCCTTTACCGAACTGTCGGAACAAGGGGCGGAAAAATATATTTTTGATTTACGCGGCAACGGTGGCGGATTGTTAGAAACGGCGATCGATGTTGCCAGTCAATTTTTGAGCGAGGGTCTAGTACTAATAGAAGACCGCAAAAATGACGGCGAACGCACCTACGAGGTGCGCTCCGGTGGCAAGGCTCTTTCTGAAGAAGTGGTACTGCTGATTGACGGCGGTACAGCCAGCGCCAGTGAAATCGTGGCCGGAGCGCTCAAAGATTATGACCGAGCTACTCTTATTGGCGAAAAAAGTTTTGGCAAAGGGAGTGTACAACTCATCTACGAACTATCTGATGCCTCTCGATTACATGTCACCGTTGCCAAATGGTTCACCCCTTTGCGTAACAAAATCGACGGCGAAGGTCTCCAACCGGATATCGAAATCCTCTTCACCGAAGAAGACCATGCCGAAGGACGCGACCCGCAGTTAATCCGAGCCATTGAGTTTTTACAGAATGGAGAATAAATTGGCGTTCAACAATAAACAACAACCGCAACCAGCATGGCTCAAAATCTCGGCGGGGCTAACAGCTTTAATAATAGTGATGGGCTGTACCTTTATTAGCGGCATGCTGTTCCATGCCAATATCTACGCCCAAAGCGGCGCGCCTCGTCTCTCCATTGTCTCAGCCGCCGACTCAAGTGCCCCATCAGGCGTGCCCAGTGTTAATGGCCCGGCCAACACTCCTAAATTCAATACCTTTTGGGAAGCTTGGTTCTTCTTAAATGAAGAGTTCTATGGTGATGTTCCGATTGATGATGAGCGGATGTATGGAGCGATTCGAGGCATGCTCAAAACGTTTGACGACCAGCACACTGCCTTCCTCGACCCAGTTCGAGCAGGTATCAACAGAGAGAACATGGGCGGCAGTTTTGAAGGCATTGGCGCATCGCTCAGGCTTGACGATAGCGGTCAGTTGATGATTGCCGATCCCTTTCCTGACCGCCCGGCCATATTAGCCGGATTACGTCCGGGTGATATTATCCTCAAAATCGACGGGGAATCTGCTGATAGTTTAAGCCTGTACGAAGCAGTCTCTAAGATTCGTGGCCCGGCCAATACGCCAGTGGTGTTGACCATTTTTCGAGATGGTGAGTCGGCCCCGCTTGATGTGACTATAGTCCGCGCCAAAATTGAAATCGAGGTGGTACAGGGCGAACTACTCTCGGACAAAGTCGCCCATATCCGCCTAACCACTTTTAACAATGGCGCGTCCGACAAAGTTTTGCGTGAGTTCCAGAATCTACAAAATCAAGGCGCTAACCGAATCATTCTCGATTTACGCAGTAATCCCGGTGGTTTGTTGTCTGAGGCGGTTGATGTCAGCAGTCTGTTCGTCAACGGCCCGATTACAGTCGAAAAAATGAAAGGCGGTAAAGAAAAAATCTTCACCTCCGATGATAGCCATCAGGGCGCGCTTGATGTGCCGTTGGTGGTCTTGGTCAATGCCGGAAGTGCCAGTGCCAGCGAGATTGTAGCCGGTGCCGTACAAGACACTCAACGAGGGTTGATTATCGGTGGGCAAACATTTGGTAAAGGCTCGGTGCAAATTCCTCATAAACTACAAGATGGTTCGGAACTACGGGTGACCATTGCCGAATGGCTCACTCCGGCTCGTCGCCAAATTCATGGCGAAGGCATCAGCCCCGATATTGTGGTCGAGATGAGTTTTGAAGATGTCAAGGCCGACCGTGACCCACAATTAGAAAGAGCTATTAGAGAAATTTTAGTACAGTGAGATATGGAACGTGAGGCGTGAAACGTGAAACGTGTTGCGTATCTCACTTCCATTACGAATTACGAATTACGAGTAACTATGAAAATAATTGCCACAAATAGAAAAGCTCGGCATGACTATTTTATTGAAGATAGTTATGAAGCGGGCTTAGTTCTCCGAGGGAGCGAAATCAAATCAGTCCGAAGTGGGGAAATCAACCTAAAAGAGAGTTACGCCGCCTTCCACGGTGACGAACTATGGTTGATGAATGCCCACATCGCCCCATACAAACCAGCCAGTCGCGAGAATCATGAGCCGCGTCGGCAACGAAAATTGCTGTTGCATCGGCGACAGTTAAAGAAACTCAAGGATACCTTGCAACAAAAGGGGTTGACCTTAGTTCCGCTAAAAGTTTACCTAAAAAGCGGTCTCGCCAAAATCGAGCTAGGATTAGCACGTGGTAAGAAAAATTATGACAAACGAGAAACTCTCAGAAAACGAGATGATGATCGTCAAATTGAGCGTTCTTTAGGCCGTCGTACCAAAGGAAATTATTAACAATATGGCGTTAGTCTCCGTTTCGGCCAAAGAGACCAGACCTTCAAGGAGCTTCGCACCTTGAAGGTCGTGGAGTCGTTCTCCTCCGAGGTGCGAAGCTCCTCGGAGGTGTTGGCCGAAACCATGACCATCACCTACTTTACTGAACTTTTATAAAAGTTTCGGTCTCTTTCCATTTTCAATATAAAATCGAACCATGTTTCTATTCAAAGATTACACCCCCCGTCCCTTAGAGATTATCGACACCACCTTACGGGAAGGGTCACAAAGTTCACTGTTACACGACCATTACAAATATTTCTTTAACCAGCGGGACAAGGTCGAAATTGCCCGCGCCCTCATCATTTTTGGAGTCAAATTCATCGAGCTATTTTCACCTCATGTGAGTCCACGTGAGAAGGATGATTTCGCGGCCATTAAAGCGATACGGGATGAGTTGATTATGCAAAAAGGGTACAGCTTTTTGTTGGCTCATGTCCGCTGTCATCCTGATGATGTAGCCGCCGCCATTGAGGCTGGAGCCGACGGACTGAACATGTATATTGGCCTATCGGCCACAGCTCGAACCTACAGTCATGGCAAAGATTTACTCACCATTATTCGTAGCGTGCGCCCCTTACTTGAAGATATTCGCAAAAATCATCCGAATCTAATTCTACGGTTCAGCGGTGAGGATGCCTTCCGCACCTCTGAAGATGAACTATTTCAGGTATATGATGAGATTGTCCCTTATGTTGATCGTATCGGCACCCCAGACACAGTTGGCATCGCCACACCAGTCAGTGTGGCCGAACGAGTACGATCGCTCCGCGAACGATACCCGACACTCGATTTGGAAGGCCATTTCCATGACGACCGCGGCTTCTCACTTGTCAACGCTCTCGAAGCGGTTAAGGCTGGCATGCGCTATATGGATACCACGCTACTCGGTCTAGGCGACCGTTCCGGCATCACCTCCATGACCGCCCTACTATACAATCTCTACATCGATAAAGATTACGACCATCTGGAAAGCTACCATCTACGTGGAGCCTACCCCATCAACGTTATGTTTGCCTCCAAACTTAAAAAATTAGTTCCGTCAAAAGAGCCGGTTAGTTTGACCAACCGTACCCACACCGCCGGAGTACATCAGAAGGCATTCCTCAACCATGCCTCAACTTATGAAGCTTTTCCACTTGACCAGTTTGGGGTCAGCGAGTCGGAGGTTCTGCTTGGCCCGCTAAGCGGCTGGAATATCGTCTACTATTTCTTAAAAGAGATTAAATACTACAATATCGACGAAGCGACCGCCCGTCAGATTACCAAATTATTCAAAGATCGCATCTATAACCTTGGGCCTGATGATTCACCGACCCAACTGCTGATTGAGATTGCCGAAGATGAGTTCGGTTTGACTCGCATCAGCATCCCCAACCAGTTTAAGGATAATATTGTTCAACTGATGACTGAAGTTCCGACTGATGAAACAACTGAAACCAGTCGAGAAACAGCGGTCAGCTTAAAACGTAAGTGAGGTGTCTATGAGTGTCGCTATTTTAGAGCCAATTGTTGAATACGAGCCAATTTTGTATCCTGACAGTGATGGATTACCTATGGCCGATAATACTAAACAGTTTGATTGGATTGTAAAGATTAAACTGGGGTTGGAGAACCTATTTCGAGATAATCCCAACATATTTGTGGCTGGCGATTTGCTGTGGTATCCAGTGCAAGGGAACAATAAAATCCGCCGTGCGCCCGATGCAATGGTGGCTTTTGGTCGTCCGAAAGGGCATCGCGGTTCCTACCAACAATGGAAGGAAGCGAATATTGCCCCACACGTGGTCTTTGAGGTACTCTCCCCTAGCATCACCACCCCAGAGATGAAACAGAAGTTCCAATTTTACACCGATTACGAAGTCGAAGAGTATTACATCTACGACCCCGATCATGGCACGCTCAAAGGATATAAACGGGTCGGGCAAACGCTAGAGCGGATACTGAGCATGCGTGGTTGGGTCAGCCCTCGACTAGGAGTACGATTTGACCTAGATGGCCTCGATTTGTGCCTTTACTATCCTAATGGTCGCCCGTTTGAATCGTATCTTGAGATCGCTCGTCGGGCTGACAGAGCGAAGGCCCGTCGTCAAGAAGCCGAAGCCAGAGCCATCGCCGAGACGAGGGCCGATATGGAAACCAAAGCCAGAGTCATCGCCGAGGCTCGGATACGAGAGTTGGAAGCAAAATTAAAGCAGTTAGAGGGATCGTCATGAGACAGACGTTTGCCCAAAAAATTCTGGCTCACAACGCCGGACTGAGTCAAGTCACGCCCGGCCAAATTATTGATGCTACCCCGACCGTGGCTCTGAGCCATGACAATAGCGCGGCCATTGCCAAAATATTTCGTACCATCGGTATAGAACGGGTCAAACATCCTGGTCGCCTAGCGATAACACTCGACCATGCCGCTCCACCGCCAACGACTAAGCATGCTCAAAATCATGCTGAGATTCGGCAATTTGTGGCAGAACAGGGAATTAGTAATTTTTTTGATGTGGGGCGCGGTATCTGCCATCAAGTACTATGCGAGGAAGGGCTTATCATGCCCGGTACACTTTTATTAGGGGCTGACAGTCACTCGACCCATTATGGTGCGCTTGGAGCATTTGGGGCGGGAGTCGGTCGGAGCGAGATGGCCGCGATTTGGGCTACTGGTCAAATGTGGCTCAGAGTGCCACAATCAATCAAAATCTCTTTAACCGGACAGTTTAAGCCTTGGATAACCACTAAGGATATTGCGCTATTTATCATTGGGCAGTTGGGTGCGGATGGTGGACTATATGCTAGTATTGAGTTTCATGGTCAGGCGATTCAGCACCTCAGCATGGCTAGCCGGTTTGTGCTACCTAATATGATGGCTGAGATGGGAGTCAAAAATGCATGGCTGGCTCAAGATGAGACCACGTTTGACTGGTTGGTTGAGGCTACCAATCACCCTCATAAACGGGTAGTTTGGCAGGCCACGAGTCGAGCTTTATGGCCGGATGAAGGGGCGAACTATTTGGCCGAACATACGTTTGAGGCGGATAGCATCGAGGCGCAGGTGGCTTGTCCGCATACGGTGGACAACGTCAAGCCAATTAGTGACCTGCGCGGTACACCTGTCAACCAAGCCTTTCTTGGTACTTGTACCAATGGTCGGTTAGAGGATTTAGCGATTGCGGCAAAAGTTCTGGAAGGAAAACATGTTGCCAAAGGTACTCGTCTGTTGGTGATTCCAGCCTCCTCGCAGGTTTATCTGGAGGCGCTCAGAGCGGGTTATGTGGAGACATTACTCGTCGCGGGGGCAGTGTTTGAATCGCCCGGTTGTGGGCCGTGCATGGGTAATCACATGGGCATCCCTGCTCCCGGTGAGGTGACTATCAGCACCGCTAACCGAAACTTTCAGGGGCGCATGGGTACTCGTGATTCTGAGGTGTATCTGGCCTCGCCTGCGGTAGTGGCCGCGAGCGCCATTACCGGAACTATTACCCCACCAGAGGATGTGGTGTGAAATGGGCTATGACCAATCAACAAAGTTTTTTTAAGCGATGGCCGTGGTTACTGCTGACCGTAGTCACGACCATCCTGCTTTTGTATATGACCCTGTATTCTTGGCGACACTCGCTCAGAAATGATGTTAACCTAATCCCATTGGCTCACAAAGCTTTGGCTATTCATTGTTTAACAACCGACACTTGTCACAATTCTTATCGAACCGTACGCTATTTAGTGGTAGATTTAGTCGGCAACGTGGTTGTTTTTGTCCCTTTAGGTTTGGGTTTAGCCGGACTGATTCACAGAGAGCAGTGGCAAACTACCTTTATCATCGTCATGATCAGTGGATTTATTCTCAGTTTTACAATTGAAACCTTGCAATTAATGATCCCCAGTCGAGCTAGTGATGTTGATGATTTAATTTTTAACACGCTTGGCGCGACCATTGGGGTATCAATCTATCTTAGTTACCGTTTTATTTACGATTTAGGTGTTACGAACTGGCAAGAAACCGTAACATCTAAATCGTGAATCACTATTAACCTGTATGTCTAACTTCCGTTATTCTATTGTTGCCCCCTGTTATAATGAAGAAGAAAACCTCAACGAACTATACCGCCGTATTACCGAGGTGATGGAGCAAACCCAAGAGAGTTGGGAATTGGTGCTGGTTAATGATGGTAGTGCCGACCGAACGCTCGACCTGATGATTGACCTGCATGCTCAGGATTCTCGGGTCCATTATATTAACTTTGCTCGGAATTTTGGGCATCAAATTGCGGTAACCGCAGGCATGGATTATGCTCAAGGTGAAGCGATCGTTTTGATTGATGCTGATTTGCAAGACCCACCAGAGCTAATACTGGAAATGATCAAAAAATGGCGTGATGGTTACATGGTCATCTATGCCAAACGCTCTGAACGCAAGGGAGAAACTTGGTTCAAGATATGGACAGCAAAGCTATTTTATCGTATCATTTACAGTATCACCGATATTCATATTCCGCTTGATACCGGTGATTTCCGGTTGATGGATCGTAAAGTAGTGGATACTATGAAACACATGCCCGAACGGAATCGCTTTATTCGGGGCATGACGAGTTGGGTCGGTTTCAAGCAAACTGGGGTGGAGTATGTGCGCGAAGAACGGTTTGCAGGCGAAACTAACTACCCGTTTCGACGGATGCTCAAGTTTGCAGTAACAGCTATTACTGGATTTAGCCATGTACCGTTACAGATGGCGATGGTACTTGGCTTTTTTGTGGCCGTTTTAAGTGTTATCAGTATTTTGGCTGTTACTATCGCTCGTTTTTTTGGTGGGGAAGCGATATTCGGCGGTCAGGCAACGACGTTAGTCACGGTATTGTTTTTAGGCGGCGTACAGCTTATCTCGTTGGGTATTATTGGCGAATATCTGGGGCGAATTTATGATGAAGTGAAAGCTCGTCCCATGTATGTGGTTCATAAAGCGGTTGGGTTTGAGAATACACCAGAATAGAACATCCTGTCACAAAAACTATGATTATCTATCCCGACGACCGTGTGCTGATTGCAGTCATGAACAATCAAACTGATTGGCAACGGGTACAAGACGAGGGCTGGTATCGCTTACCGGCTAAAAAAGCGCCTCCTCAAACACCCAATTTCGATTGGCTAGCCTTCTATTTTACCCAAGCCTTTGGCAACAATAAGTGGGCCATCCATTATTATGCCCCCATTCAGGGGCATGAGTTGGTGACTCGACAAGACCTGATTCCCACCGAAGCGAACCACCGACGAGCCAAGGAGTGGTATTATCGGCTGTCGCTGGGTAAGATACACCATAAAATTCCACCGATCATTGCCGAACGACGACGGCGTATCACTTTCATTGCCACCACCGGTGATCGGTTCGAGGATGCGAGTGAGGTAGGCGATTTACTGCAAGACTATTCTCCCCAAGGAGTACCCTATGTGGTACTAAAAGAAGAGTTGTGAGGTTATATAACTATGTTCAAACGCTGGTTTGGTCGAAATAAAGCAAGTAACGGTAAAAATGGGAATAAACAAACTGATTCTCTGATTGAGCTAAATGATGTCGTAAAAATATACGAAAGTGCGGCTGGTAAATTTATAGCACTTAAGGGCGTTGATTTGACGGTCAACAAAGGCGAATTTGTCTCTGTGGTTGGTAAATCAGGTAGCGGCAAATCGACGTTAATTAATATGTTGACCGGCATAGACCGTCCAACTTCGGGAACGGTCTACGTCGGAGATACGGCTGTTCATACGCTCAGCGAGGGACAGATGGCGGTTTGGCGAGGCAAGGACATGGGAATTGTGTTTCAGTTTTTCCAACTTTTGCCAACCCTGACCTTAGTCGAAAACATCATGCTCCCCATGGATTTTTGTAACATGTACAGCTTTCGGGAGCGGGAATCACGTGCCATGACTCTGCTAGAACAGGTTGATGTGGTCGAGCATGCCTACAAACTACCAACCGCCATTTCGGGGGGACAGCAACAACGTGTGGCCATAGCTCGAGCTTTAGCCAACGACCCACCCATTTTGGTTGCGGATGAACCAACCGGAAACCTCGATTCAAAAACAACGGAGTCGATTCTGCGCCTGTTCAAACGCTTGGTCAGCAAAGGTAAGACGATTTTAATGGTGACGCATGATAACGATTTAGCTCGGCAGGGCACGCGTCTCATTACTATTTCTGACGGGGAGATTGAGGGAGATGAGACATTGCTCCAATCGACTAAAGAATGGAATGACCAATAATTACCACTGAGGCAATTCCAAGAAAATAAATCTCCCAAATTGAGCAGAGTCTCTACCCCCCTCAGTCCCCCCTTCTAGGGGGGAAGCGGCTCCTCCCCCTAGAAGGGGGGACTGAGGGGGGGTAGAGTGTCACAATGGTTTTGGGAGGTTTTAAATTCTGGAACTTCCTGATGTACTATCATAAAAACAGCCCGTTTCTTAACTGAAACGGGCTTATTAGATTCCATCATGATTCGTCGTATTTATTTCGGTATGTTCGGTGCATTTTCAGTACCGCCATTGATTGGTTTGTTAAAAACTGAGGCCAAAATTGTCGCGGTGGTTGTTCCGATGTCAGAAACCGATCAAACTAACTTGCCTCAATTGCAACAACCAACCAACCGCTGGAATGTTGCCAGTCATCGATCTATAGTAAATATTCAGTGAACTCGCCAGAAGGAACGTCAGAAACCTGATTTCTTTGAGAAATCGGGTTCTAGGGCGGGTTTTACTGAACTTTTACCCCGCGTCTAATTGATTAACTCAATCGAATAGTCGATCAACTCACAATCGAGCCGCGTCTCTTCAATCCAGTTAACAACTTTGGTCAACAGGCCGTGTGCGTATGCCGCGTCATTAGAAACGGTCACAATACCTAAACCAGCCGTTTGCCACGAGTCGAGATGCTCAACTTCGGCAACGGCGATGTTAAATTGATTTCGCAGGCGCGTGACCATGCTTTTAATCACTCGGCGTTTATCTTTGAGTGAGCCTGCGGTTGGAACACTGATGTCTAAATTGCAAATGGCTATGATCATAGAATTTTTGTAGAAACTGTATGTGTCTATTCTCGTTATTCTCGTTATTCTCGTTATTCTCGATGAAGTTGGTTAGAGGTTGGTTTGCTATTATCTATTGACCAGATGAAAAAAGCAACTGTTGCTAGTATAACCATGATTGCGTCCCACTGTTCCAAATAAAGTAAGATGATTGAGATGGGCACTAAAATTAGTACCCCAAGTTGTAGTTTGTTCTGCATGTTCTGAGCCTCCTGTTTATACTGTATCAATTTTTACCCAAAAGTTACGAATACCTTCATAAGTTCAGCAAAAAACCCTAGAGTTCCTGATCCAATTAAAGATTTATCGTACGCGTTATCGCTTAGGACTATTGTCACAGGCAAAATGGGATGGATTATGGCGATAATCAACAAAACCCCAGAAGGGCGATTATTTGCCACCCTGTCAGGGGGGTGGTATAATCGCAAACTATTAAACTTTTGCGCCAATAACAAATAGTTAAAATTGATGAATAGGTGCTTATAAGAGAGGAACTGTTATGAGTGATAAAATTATCGAAACCGAACCAACAGAAGTTGTTGATTCGACCCCAAGCCAAGAACCTGTTGCTGAGGTTAGTCCAACAGCAGTAGATACCGAACCGTCTACGGAAAAAATAACACCAGAAGTGGTTACCGACCCAGTGGAAGCTTCGACAGATGAACCGGATAAATCAGTGGAAGAAGGCTCGACGACAGAAGCGGTTACAGCAGAAGTGACTGTTACGGAAGAAGCTTCAAGCCAAGAACCTGTTGCTGAGGTTAGTCCAACAGCAGTAGATACCGAACCGTCTACGGAAAAAATAACACCTGAAGAGGTTACCGAACCAGTAGAAGTTTCGACAGATGAACCGGATAAATCAGTGGAAGAAGGTTCGACGACAGAAGCGGTTACAGCAGAAGTGACTGTTACGGAAGAAGCGGTTACGGAAGAAACGGTTACAGCGAAAACGACTGTTACAGAAGAACCACCCCAAACTGTTGAGGAAGAAGCCACCGAAGTAGTTGCAAAAGCCGTTACGAAGAATAAAACTGAAGCCACAACTCCGCCTAAAAAGAAAAAGCGACGGAAGAAACTAACTCCAGAAGAAGAGGAGTCTATCCTAGCCTTAAAGAAAGGCCAACACATGGCCGGTAAAGTAAAAAATATTACCGAATTTGGAGCATTTGTTGATTTAGGGATTGCTCAAGATGGATTAGTACATATTTCGCAATTATCCCGACATAAAGTAGAAAAACCTGAAGATGTGGTTACAGAAGGTCAGGAAGTAGATGTATGGGTTAAAAAAGTTGACAAAAAACGAGGCCGTATTAGCCTAACGATGGTTCGCCCCGTCACCTTGCGTTTTAAGGATATTGCGGCAGACGCAGAACTAGAGGGTACCGTGACTCGGCTAGAACCTTATGGTGCATTCATTGATATTTCTAGCGAACGAGATGGATTAGTTCATATATCAGAAATAACCCATGAATACATCAAACATCCAGAAGATGTGTTAACTGTTGAAGAAAAGGTCAAAATTAAAGTCCTAAAAGTTGATCATAAAAAACGACAAGTTGATTTATCAATTAAAGCTCTCCTGCCTGAACCACCCCCTAAAGAAGTACCTGCAACCAACAAACGATCTAACTCTCCCAGAAAATCATTCAAAAAACCTCAAGTGCCAGTTATAGAAGAAGTTCCGATGGTAACTGCAATGGCCGCGGCGTTTTCGAGCCTTAAAGATGGTGACAGCGCAAGTGCGGCAAACGACCGACATGTCCGTAATCGAGCTAAACAGAAAAAAGCAATGGCTTCAGTTCTTGACCGTACTTTAGCTGTAGAAACACCTGAACCATAATTCTGAGCACCATGTTTTTTAAGTAGTTTTCAGAGCTAACCGAAGCCGTAATTGATTATAAATCAGTTACGGCTTTTTTATTTCAATTTTTTCAAATACGATACACCTCTCATTAGACCTGTTCGGCAATAACTTACCATCGCATAAAAACTCAAATTCGAGGTCTACGGAGTGCAAAAGCTTCTTGCTTTTGCATGTTTGTCTCTGGCAAAAGCAAGAAGCTTTTGCACTCCTTTATTGCCGAACACCTCTCATTAGACCAATCACGGTCTGATTATCCGCCTCGCGACAAACTTAGTACTACTACTCTATTGTAAACTGTTCAAAAAAGCTCTAAACTTATTATTGTTAAGTCAGAGGATTACTAGCCTTAACATAGTATTTTGTTACTTGTTTTTGTTATTTCAAAACCACATTGCAGGGTTATTCTGTCTCCAGTTAAGTATAAAATGCCCCCGTTTTGTTTTTCTGCTTCTAGGAAAACGGTTGCTATGATGGGAGGCGTTTTCTTTTGTAGGAATGTGTCCTAAATAAGTTGCACTCCAGAGTAGTTCAATCTCTAAGATTGAATCGCTCTCATGACCAACTGAACTGTACAACTCTAATTAATCCCGATTCTTAAACAAACGTTGCAGGTTCAATTATGAAACAAACATCTATTGATAATGTGATTTTATTTGCCATCAGCTATATTCAGCAACTCCAACGATGGCTCACTTGGATTGTGAGCCTTGTATGGATGGGGCTAATCGTTTTGCTCGGTTTAAGTATATCTGCCAATTCTCAACCTATATCCCCTCCTATGATTGCAGGCATGTTGTTGATTATAGGATTTGGGATGTGGGGGATTAGCCGAGGATTAGGCCGATATTTTAACCAAGCCTTAGCCGATTTTAACATTGCCTTGGAGGTGTTTAACGACTCAAACCAGTTAGTGCCAGAACAACCGGAGGAACTACCGAAGGAGGATACTCCTCCGCCGATACAACGAGAGCGGATAAAAACCCCACCCGCGTCTAAGTTTGGCCCGATGGCCTCTCGCGGCCCTCAAGATATGGTTTGGGATGCAGACAACATAGACGAAGTCCGCTCTATTTTCAACCAACTATTTCAAACCGATTTTGAGGCAGTGATTGTCCACAGCAAATTCCGTATCATTGCGGTTAACGAAGCACTTGCCGAGTTGTTTGGTCATGAAGAGGCGGCCTTTAACGAGCTAACAATCCTTGATTTAGCAATTTCAGAAGTTCACAACGCTATTTTGAAAAATATTCTTCTAAAATACGATCAGTCGTATGAAATTGTCGGTCTACACAAAGACAGTTCCACCATGCCATTACGAGTGTTAAGCCGAACCTTACTTTATGGCGGACGAGCCATCCGTGTGATGGGGTTTCAGGAAACCTCTACCGGCAATACCGACCAAATTGTCAAAGTGCTAAAGGCCAGTGCTTCGTACAAAGAACGCTCGCCTCGACAAGGCACTACCGAGCTACGTTTTGCCAACGAGCAGTTACGCCAAGAACTGTACAGTCGAGAACAACTCGCCGCCGAACTGAAATCGAGAGCGGCGCAACAAGCCGCAGTAGCCGCAGTAGGACAAATCGCTTTAGGGAAAACTAGCCTATCCAACTTAATGAACGACGCGGCCGAATTGGTGGCCCAAACGCTCAATGTTGAATATGCCAAAATCGTCGAAGTAATTCCGTCAGCCAAGGATGTTTTGTTATTACGAGCTGGATTCGGCTGGCAAGAAAACTCAGTTGGCCGAGTTACTATTCAAAGCACAACCGATTCACAATCTGGTTACACCTTACTGACCCATGAATCGATTGTGGTCGAGGATATGCATCTCGAAAAACGGTTCTACTTCTCCGACCTGCTGATAGAGCATCAGGTGAAGGCTGGCATTACCGTTGTGATTGAAGGACGGGAAGGCGCATTTGGTGTGTTGGGCGCGCATACTTCTGAGATGCGTCATTTTACTACAGATGATGTCCATTTTATGCAGTCGATGGCAAATGTGCTGGCCGCAACGATTGAGCGTAAACAAAACGAAAATGAGATATTACGCCGTAACCAAGAGCTTATGATTTTGCAGTTTGTGGGCACTATTATTATCTCTAGCAAAGATATTCGGCAATCGCTCCCAATTATTGCCAAAGAGATACTACGCCTACTCGATGTTGAGGCTTGCGTGATTTATGAATGGAATTTAACGGAACAAAAAGCCAATCTTCTGGCTCACCAACACCCTCAAGAATGGAATGTTAGCACAAACCCGACCGCTTCAATTAATCTACTCGATTATCACCAAGCAAAACTGGTGCTTACCAACCAACGAGCCGAGCAGGTGATTCATAGCCAGTCCCATTCGGAAGCCGAGTTTGCTCGTCTACCATACACACAACTAAAAACATTGCTGATGCTTCCCATGATCTTCCAAGAGCGGGTGTGGGGCATGATTGACTTGATTGATAGTCGAGTCGAGCGCATTTTTACCGGCCAAGAGATTGCCGTAGCTCAACTGGTAGCAAACCAAATCGCCACGGCACTCGACAGTGTCCATCTGTACGAGGAAATTCATCAATATCTGGAGGAACTAACCACCCTCAACATGATCAGCCAAACCATCACCTCAACCCTCGATTTGAACAAAACGCTGACCGTCGTCACCGAGCATGTCATCCGCCTCTCCAGAGTGGCCGCGGCCTCGGTAGCCTTGTATGATCGTCAGGCAGGGACACTGTGGTTTGCCGCCTCGTCGGGACAAAGCAAAGCCTACCTGCAAGATGCAAAACTTCAGCAGGGGCAGGGTATTGTTGGTTGGGTGATTCAGCATGAGGAGCCTCTGTTGGTACCAGATGTCTCGAATGACCCTCGCTTTTTTGGCCGCTTTGATGAGGAGAGTGGTTTTCAGACGCAGTCTATTTTATGTGTCCCCCTCCAAACCAAAGGACAGACCATCGGCGCGATTGAGGCTATCAACAAAGACGGTTCTCCCTTTGACCAAGAAGATTTACGAGTATTAACCTCATTAGCCGCGCCTGCCGCCACTGCCATCGAAAATGCCCAACTGTTTGAACGGGCACAACAAGAGATTGTGGAGCGACGACGAGCCGAAACAGCCCTAGAAAAGGAGCGGGCGCTGTTGGCGCAACGGGTAGCTGAACGTACCGCCGACCTGCAAACAGCCAATGCCGAACTAGCACGAGCCGCTCGGCTTAAAGATGAGTTCTTAGCCAACATGAGCCATGAACTCCGTACGCCGCTAACCGCCATTTTGGGCATGTGTGAAGTGCTGAATATTAACGTTTACGGTGAATTGAACGACCGGCAAGTCAAATCGGTCAATAGTATCGAGACTAGTGGACGGCATTTGTTATCGCTCATCAACGACATTTTAGACCTATCGAAAATTGAAGCCGGTAAACTAGAGATTGACATCGGCCCCGTATCGGTTAGGCGAGTCTGTGAATCGAGCTTACAGTTTGTCAAACAGATGGCTAATAAAAAGGAAATTACCGTTTCGTTTGATGTTTCGCCAGATATTCCAACCATCCATGTTGATGAGCGTCGTCTAAAACAGATTCTGGTTAACCTGCTTAGTAACGCGGTTAAGTTTACTCCCAAATTTGGCAAGGTAGGGCTTGAGGCAACTATATCCGCGACCAATCAAATCAACTTTACAGTTTGGGATACCGGTGTTGGGATTCCACGTGAAGAGATGGGACAACTATTTAAGCCTTTTACTCAGCTAGATAGTAGCTTATCGCGTCATTATACAGGAACCGGATTAGGGTTAGCCTTGGTGTCGCGCATGGTCAGGATGCACAATGGGCAGGTATCGGTTGAAAGTGAAGTTGGCAAGGGCAGTCGGTTCACGGTTTCGTTCCCATACAGCCACAAACCGACTAACGAGATACCACAACTTCCCTCAATTTCGAGTGTTCAGCCAAGTCCACCACCTCAAGCAAAACCGAGTGCCCCTCAAAAATCAAATGATATACCGTTGATTTTGGTCACCGAAGATGAGGATAGTGTTTCTGACCTATTTAAGGAGTATCTGCAAGCGGTCGGATATCAAGTTTCAATTGCAAATAATGGTTTGGAAGCAATTGACAAGGCTAAAGCAGAACAGCCCGACTTAATCCTCATGGATATTCAAATGCCGAAAATGAACGGTCTCGAAGCAACCCGTCAACTCCGAGCCAGTAGTACGATGTCTCACATTCCGATTATCGCCCTAACCGCTCGAGCTATGGCTGGTGATAAAGAAAAGTGCCTAGAGGCGGGAGCCAACGATTATCTTAGTAAACCTGTCAATTTGAAACTACTCGCTGAAACCGTTGCGGCGCAATTAAGCAGAGTAAAGGAGTAACCAGAAATTATGACTAAAAAACCGTATATCCTTGTTGTTGATGATGAACCTGTTATCCGCGAAGTGATGGAAGCCTTGTTAGTGGTGCAAGGATACGAGTTAGGGTTTGCCACAAATGGACTAGAAGCCCTAGAAAAAACCACCGCTCGTCCACCTGATTTGATTTTACTTGATGTAATGATGCCCGGCATGAATGGGTTACAGGTTTGTCGGCACTTAAAAGCCAATGAAACATGGCGCAATATCCCGATTATTTTGGTCACCGCGCTTGATGGAAAGTCGGATATGACGAAGGGAATTGATGCCGGAGCCGATGATTTTCTGAACAAGCCATTCGACAACCTAGAACTACTAGCTCGGGTGCGCTCCATGTTACGCATCAAACAGCAGTATGACCTGTTGGAGCAACAGCGGCAACAGCTTGAAAGCGCGCTCCACATGAATGAACAGTTTGCCCGAGTTACAGCCCAACACCTAGAAGAGCTTGAAATTTTGCACGATGTCGGGCTACGGCTGATGAATCATCTCGACCTCGATTCAGTGTTGAGCCTCATCTCTCAAGTGACAGCCGAGATTGTACTCGAATCGGCTCGGTGTGTGATGCATCTCGTTTCGGAAGATGATCAGCATCTCCTGCCGATTGTTTTCTCCCCCAAAGATAACAGCAAAGCCATTTATCCGAGTGTGGGCATTGAAAGCATAGTTTGGCAAGTGTTACAAAATCGGGCAATCGACATGGTTCCCGATGTATCGACTAGTTCCATTCAGCTAGAAGACGATTTTAGCGACATGCAATCTCTGCTAATTGTGCCACTCAATGACGACCAGAAAACGGTCGGAACGCTGACTGTTTTTGGTCGAGAAGCGAATCTGTTTGAACCAAGTCACCAACATGTCCTGTCCATTTTAGCCAACCAAGCTGTGGTTGCCATCATGAAAGCTCGTTATTTTGAAGAACGACGCAAAGAAAAGGAACGAGAAAAACAGACGATTCGGGGGTTGTTCCATCGATATGTTAGCCCTACTGTCGTTGACCGGCTAGTTGATGGGGTGGATGATTTGGTGTTGGGAGGCAAACGACAAAGCATTAGCGTTCTGTTTGCCGATATTCGTAACTTTACCAGTTTTAGCGAAAATCTACCCCCCGAAAAGCTGGTTGAAGTACTGAACCAATATCTGGCTTTAGCGGTGGAGGCAATTTTGGCCGATGATGGCACCCTTGATAAGTTTATGGGTGACGCGGTAATGGCCTTTTTTAATGCCCCGTTAACCCAAGCCGACCATACCCTACGTGCCGTACGAGCGGCTATCACCATGCAACAGTTAATTGTTGACTACAACCATACCCACGCCTCAAAATCGAAGCTGAGTTTTGGGGTAGGCATCCATGTTGGCCCGGCTGTGGTGGGCAACATCGGCACCGTGCAACAGATGAACTATACCGCTATTGGCGATACGGTCAACTTGGCAAAACGTCTGCAAGAAAATGCCGAGGGTGGGCAAATTATCATCAGTCAACAGGCTTACGATTTGGTGAAATCCTATGTGCAAGTGCGCGATCTTGGCCCACTAACGGTTAAAGGTCGGGCGGCCATTGTTCACACCTATGAACTGTTAGGATGTCAAGGCTGTTGAGCTGCGAGTAACAATTCACGGGCTTTTTGATTGGCGGTCATATCCCCCGAACCCTGCGCCCGAGGCTGACCAGCATGGTCAGCCTCTTTTTTATATCTCCTCAAACAACTCTGCTAAGGAAACATCCAAAGCCTTAGAAATCGCCTCGATATTCCGTAAGGCTACATTGCGGAGTCCCCGTTCGATGCCGCTGATGTAGGTGCGGTCTAAACCACACAAATCACCGAACTCCTCTTGCGATAGTTGGCGAGCCTTACGTAGTTCTCTCACTCGTTGCCCAAATCGATGGGTTACAGATATATTTGTTGACATAAGGTCGATTATAAAGATTTGTTGCTTATAAGTCTACGGACGATAAGTCACTTTTTGTTGGGAGAGTACTGATGCGCTTACTCAATGTAAAAGTTCAGTAAAGTCACCCTAGAAACCCGATTTCTTAAAGAAATCGGGTTTCTGACACTCTTTCTGGCGAGTTCACTGAATATTTAGGTTCTCTGGTAGATTCCGTGCAACTCGAAATTGTGTCCTGAATTAGATACTTTGATGGGGCAATCTTCCCGCAAGTTTAAAACTTGCGGGAAGATGATGACACAATCATGACCTTTGCACGAAAAGCCCCAAAGAGCCAATATTTACTACTCAATATCAAACATGGCACCATCACCATCGAGCTAACCCGCGCTAGGTTATCATGCTCTAGTCGGTGAATCGGAATAATTGTCTAAATCGGTATAATACCTAACCATGATTTACGTGGATACTTTTCAGAATTATTCGTTTGGGAAGCAGGTGCATCCGGTTTTTCAAAATGGTTCGGCTCATTTAGCCACTGATAGCGATGATTTATCTGACTTGCATGCCTTTGCCGCCAAGCTAGGACTACGTCGGGCTTGGTTTCAAGATAAACGTATTCCTCATTATGATCTTAATCGAGATGGATGGCTATTGGCGCAGAAACATGGCGCCCAATTAGTCTCAGCACGGGAACTGATTCGACGTTGTCGTCCTAAACAGAAAAAACTAAACGAAAAACGAGTAACAAAGAACGAAGAACGCCCCCTCACCCATAAATTATAATTTGCCAGCCATTGTTAATATATGTCAACGACAGATGAAATGCCCAAACAAAAACGAAAAACAATAGGTTTTCTGTTAACTATTGTTTTTCTTATCATGGCGGTGATACCGGCCTTAATTATCACTTGGGATACCAGCAGTCAGGAGTTGGAAGGGAGCAAAGCCCAAATCCTTAGCCAGTTAAACTCGGTCGCCAAGCTCAAACAAGCTAACATTAATCGTTGGGTGAGCACACTTCAAGGCTCATTAGCCGATTTAGAACAAAAATCGCCCTTTGATTTGCGAGCTAAAATTTTATTAAAGCGAGAACATTACGATGTCATTGCTCGTGGCGTGCTACGTCCTGTCTTGCAAATTCAAATTGATGAACGCCATTTGTTTGATGAGATTTTTCTGTTAGATCTGAAACGGGTTGTGGTTTTGTCAACTAACCAAGACAACGAAGGCGTGTATCTTCCGCTTCATCAACGCCCCTATTTTAGACCCGCTTTAGAAAAACCATATACTGAACTTTTGGGAGTCGCGACTCTCTCTAAATACAACTCAGTAGTAGCGGCTCGCCCCGTGTACGATAACAATGGCAAGGTACTTGGCGTGTTGGCCGGACGAGCCAATATGGATGTGTTGAATCAGATTATTGGTGAAAATGCTGGGCTTGGTCAGACCGGAGAGACCTATTTGGTCGGTAAAAATAACTACTTGCTGACTGAACTACCGGGTGTACAAGTACAAAAAGTGCAAACTGAGGGTGTAAATACAGCCCTTGAAACACAAGATAGCCGTTCTGGAGCATATACTAACTATCACGATAAGCCTGTATTGGGCATGTATCATTGGCTACCAGAGCTAAAATTGATATTGGTGGTTGAACAGGAAGCGGCTGAGGCATTTGCTCCAACGTATGCAATTTTGTCGCGTAATGTTTTTGTAGCCGGTTTTGCCGCGATTTTGGCTATTGTTGTGGGTCTCGTTGTAACTCGCCAAATCACTAAACCATTAGTAAAACTGACCAATACGGCGCTTAATATTGCTGAGGGGGAGCATCATCTTACTGCCGATGAAGCTAGCCGAGGTGAAATTGGTACATTGGCCGCCGCTTTTAATAGTATGACCAGTCAGCTTCGGCTGTCCATTGCTCGTTTGAAGAAACAGGTTGATGATTTGCGACGTACCGAAGATGCCTTACGTCAATCAGAGGCTAAATATCGAGACTTGTCCAAACAGTTAGAGGCTCGTTCGGTAGAGTTGGAAGAGAAAAATGAAGCCCTGCAACGCATGGACAGGCTTAAGGATGAGTTTTTAGCCAACACTTCACACGAACTTCGTACTCCTCTTAACGGTATTATTGGTATCGCTGAGTCGATGACTGATGGTGCAACTGGCCCGATTAGTCAGATTCAAGAGAAAAATTTATCCATGATCGTTGTTAGTGGTAAACGTCTCTCAAGCATGATAGATGATATTCTCGACCTTTCGAGACTCAAACATGAAACATTGGTGCTTAACATCAAACCGATGCGGGTGAAAACATTGGTCGAGGTGGTACTGACACTCTCTTATCCGTTATTGCAAAATAAACCACTAACTCTTATCAACAACATCTCTTCCAAACTGCCCGCGGTATATGGTGACGAGAATCGAGTCCAACAGATACTTCATAATCTCGTAGGTAACGCCATTAAATTTACCGAAACAGGTATCATCACGGTCTCCGCCGAATTGGTTGAGCATAATCAAGTAACTACTGCCATTATCGACCAGTCAATCTTGCCATCAAATCAGCCGCCCTCGTCACAACAGTATCTGGCAATCCACATTACCGATACGGGAGTTGGTATCGCTTCTGATAAGATAGAGCGAATTTTTGAAGCATTTGAACAAGAAGATGGCTCGGTGGCTCGAACTTATGGCGGAACGGGATTGGGGTTGGCGATTACTCAGCAACTGGTCGAACTGCATGGGGGCAAAATTTGGGTCGATTCCACGCCCGACCAAGGCTCGACATTTAGTTTTACCTTGGCTGTTTCTGACGAACTGGTCGATGAGCAAGCACTCGAAATCTCGCTTGACCAACAGGCCGAACTGCTCAAACATTCCCTCATTGACCCTGACATTACCATTAATCTTGATAGTTTAATGACCCAAGAGGGACAATTTGATATTTTGGTGGTTGATGATGAGCCGATTAACCGTCAGGTACTAGTCAATCATCTTTCTGTTCAGCAATATCGAGTCGCTGAAGCCATTGATGGTTTGGAGGCACTGCAACTAATTCAGGCCGGTCAACGTTTCGACTTAATCGTGTTAGATGTGATGATGCCTCGCATGTCCGGTTACGAGGTTTGTCGGGAACTTCGCCGAGAGTATCCGGCTACAGAATTACCGATTATTATGTTGACCGCTAAAAATCGGGTTGATGATTTGGTGGCTGGATTTGAAGCTGGTGCAAATGATTATCTTATCAAACCGTTTTCTAAAGCAGAGCTACTAGTAAGGATTCAGACCCATTTACAGTTGAACAATCTGCGTGCTCTAAACGCCAGTAAAGATAAATTTTTCTCCATCGTTTCTCATGATCTCCGTAGTCCCTTTACACCACTGTTAGGTATGTCTGAACTGCTAGTCGAAAGCTCTCTTGATGCTTCCCGTGAGGATATTTTGACCATGAGCCGAGGTATCAACAGGGCGGCTCAGAACGTCTACAACCTGCTCGAAACACTTCTGCAATGGTCTCGACTCCAGCGCGGCCACCTGACCCATCACCCAGAAATATTTGATATTAAGGAGATGATTGATAGAATTGTAGAACTGTTGACGATTAACGCCGAGAAAAAAGGAATTATGCTTTTGAATCATGTGTCAGCGGGTCTGTTTGTTGATGCAGACCAGAACATGCTTAACACAGTAATTCGGAATTTGATTAGTAACGCCATCAAGTTTACCACTCGTGGCGGTCGGGTTCTAATTTCATCCAAAGTGGTGACGAAGCAGGATGATTCGGCCTCAACCGACCTGCTCGAACTGTCGGTGATTGACAGTGGCGTGGGTATGAGTCAAGAGAATTTGACCAAACTATTTGTGTTAGAGACCCAACATTCTACCCGTGGTACGGATCAGGAAGGTGGAACCGGGTTGGGTTTGATTATTTGTCAGGAGATGGTTCGTAAAAATGGCGGCGACATATCGGTCGAGAGTGAACAGGGTGAAGGTACAACGGTTATATTTACCATTCCCCTAGATCATCAACAAACTATGGATCTTCCTAACCTAACTTCCGTTATTCCTGCTCACTATGGTGAACCACAAACCGAAGAGAGTTTCCCGATTCCATCTGTATCAGAAATGGAGCGATTGTTTAAGCTGGCGACTATGGGTGATATGAAAGGTATCAAAAATCGGGCGACCCATCTGCTGGCGTTGGATGAAGCCTTTAAGCCCTTTGCCGACAAACTGCATCTTTTGGCCGATCAGTTTGAGGATGAGGCCCTGTTACTATTTGTGGAAGGGCTGATGGAGTGAGAGCGGTTTATGTAACATGGCTTTTCCTGATTGTTGCGATTATGTAATCGCAACGATCAGGAAAACAGGAGTGTCAAAATTGTATTTTGACAGCAAGAATGGAATTCTTGCACTCCGGGAAAAGTGACAACTTAGAAATGAAAGTTACTTAATTAATGCTCCTTCGTAAATATTCAGTGAACTCGCTAGAAAGAGCATCAGAAACCCGATTTCTTTGAGAAATCGGGTTTCTAGGGTAGTTTTACTGAATTTTTACGCTCCTTCCTTATATTTCACGAGTTCACGAGTTTTAAACGATATGCCAATCTGTCAAACCTGTCATGGCTCAGGGCAAAAAGAAGTCCGAGTCGAAACAAAAAAAACCTGTCCCAAGTGCAACGGAAGTAAAAACCTGCCTGATGGTTCTGACTGCCCTCGTTGTAAAAAATTGGGTAAAATAGCAACTGGAAAATATAAACGGGGTAAAGAGTTGTGCGATACTTGCTGGGGGAGTGGTGAAGTTAGCCAGATGTCGGTGAATATATGGTTTGCTTTGCGAGCTGTGCCGACCAGTTTGTTTTTGCTTTTTGGTGGCCCAATTCTTGCTTTTGGAGCATGGCAACTAATCGCCTTTGAGCCAGTTAGCGCCCTAATTATCATCATTGCTATAACCGCATGGGGTATTTTGATGAACGGGTTTATTCGAGGATTGCTCAATTTTGGTCCAGTGCCTCAGTTCAACTGGTTTTTGATGCGAGCCGGGGTAGCCTCTATTGCCGTGTTAACAGTGGGCTTCAACCTCGTCTGGATACTATTCTTTGTTTTGACTGACCCGCGTCAGTTAAGTTTGGCTGGTTTAGCGGTGTTGGGCGTGTGGGCTATGTGGATGTTTGTCCTGATTATTTTTGACCATCCTAAATCAGACGAGGATGATTAGGTCTGAGTGCAGACCAGTAGCCTACTGCGGGCTGTCTGCCCATGTTCCTAGGAATGAGTCCTAAACAAGTTGCGCGCTCCAGAGTGGTTCAATCTTTAAGATTGAACCACTCTCATGACGAACTGCACAAATTAATTAATTCCGATTCCTACGTCTCTCGATCACCCATGTACAAGTTACTCAAATCCCACTTCTTAGGGCTGTTTCTCCTCATCTTTATCGGACTGGGGTTGGGGTATGACACCCTAACCCCTATTTTTGAGCAGTCTGACGAAACACTCCATTACCCTTACATCAAACATATCGCTGATGGTAATGGGCTACCGTTAGCAATCCCCGACCAACTATGGAATCAGGAAGGCACCCAACCCCCACTTTATTATTCGATAGTCGCCGCGACCACCTTTTGGGTCGATAGCGATAATCTTCTCGACCATCTGCAATATAATCCCCATTGGCTTTTTACCGACCTACGAGCCGTCAGCAACGACAACCAGAATCGGGTTCTGCATGGCCCAATGGATGCGTTTCCTTATCAACATGCGGCGCTGGCTATCCATATTGGACGCTGGTGGAGCCTGTTATTTGGGATGTTGACTGTTTTGAGTAGCTTTTTTCTACTTCACCACCTTTTTCCACATCAGCATGCCCTCATCATAACTAGCCTCGCCTTAATCACGCTTAACCCTCAATTTTTGCGAGTTTCGGCTACCGTTAGCAACGACAGCTTGTCGGCTTTTTTAACCACCCTAACCGTTTTGTTAACCTTCAAGTTAACCTCCTCAAATCAAGCTACATCACCCCTTAAGACAACTATCTACGAGTATAGCCTATGGTCAGCGGCTGGAGCTATTTTGTTAGGGGTACTGTGTGGTTTGGCGACCTTAACTAAGTTAAGTAGTCTTTCGACGATTATTTTGGTGACGGTTGTGATTTTGTGGCAATACGTGACGCAAAATCCCCTCCCCAAACAACGCTCTCTATCGACACTCGTGGCCTACTATCAGCCACCGATACGAGCATTAATAATCATTGGTTTGACTATGTTGACCGTGACAGGCTGGTGGTTTTATCGTAACTATTACCTATATGGTGAATGGTTTGCTACGGATACTCATCTTGACTTAGCGGGACGGGGCACTCTGTCTTTGCTAGAGATTTGGCAACAACGGACTGAGATTTTACGTGCTTATTGGGGAACATTTGGTTGGGGACAGATCCGCCTGCCTGAGCCGGTGTATCAGTTTTTGGGCTGGTTTACAACCATTGGCATGGTGGGGATTGGTTATCTGTTTTTGCGAGAGGCATGGCGGGTTGGGGCATCTCAATCTAAGGATGAGGTTTCGAGTTTGAGCGGCACTCTGCCCCCTTCCAACCTCAAGGCCGTTAAGTTAGCGGAGTCTTGCCCTCCCTCAGTCCTCCCCAAAGAGGGGGAAGCCAGTTCCTCCTCCCTTGGGGAGGGGGTTAGGGGGAGGGCTAATTCCCCCCTCTGGCGAGGGCTAATCTCCAGTCAGTTGCCAGTCATGATATTCCTGCTTTTTTGGAGCGGAATCAACCTCCTGCTCTATATCCGTTGGGTTATGGAGGTTGGTTCGGTTTCCCATACTCGCCTCATGTTTCCGGCCATCATGGCGATTTCGGTATTGCTGGGACTGGGTTGGCATGCTTGGCTTCCTAAGTGGGTAAGCTACTACTTTGCGGGTGGGCTGGTTGGTGGACTGTTGCTCATCAACCTAACCGCGCTGACTTTGTTAAACCATGTTTTTCAACCCACCGATAATTTGCCTCGACCCAATAATCCACTAGAGTTGGTTTATGTGGATGGTTTGCAACTGTTAACTGGGCAGGTTGGCTCAACGCCTAAACCGCAGGCTAAACAGGGCGAGATTATTCGTGTACAGGCTCAATGGCAAGCCTTAAAACCGTTAGGACATCATTATAGTTTGGCGCTAGTTGTGGTCAGTCCTGACGGAACGGTATTGGGACATCGGGAAACTTATCCGAGTTTAGGATTGCGTCCAACTAGGTATCTTCAGCCGAATCAGCCTTTTGTTGACCAATATCCAATTCCCATCGAGGGTGATGTAGCCGAGCCATTGCTTGCCAATGTAACCATAAGTTTGTTTGATTTTGACTCTGCTGGTCGAGATGGATTGCCTGTCCTTGACCAGCAAGGGAATCTAGTCACACCGATTGTGGGACAGGTCAAATTAGTGCCTCAGTCTTGGCCACAATATCAGCCAATGTATGATGTTCAGGTCAACTTTGCCGATTCAATCAACCTTATCGGCTACGATTTGGTGTGCCAAACTGAGATGACAGATTGTCAAACCATGTCATTCATATTATACTGGCAATCAACCACGCCTGTTAATGTTGACTACATGGTATTCGTTCATCTTTTTGATGAGACGGGCACGGTTTTAGCTCAGTTTGATGGGCCACCCGCTAATAACCATTACCCAACTAGTTGGTGGTCAATCGGAGAAATCATCGCCGACCCACGCTCGCTTGCCTTACCAGCTACCTCATCTGTTATGCAAATTGGGCTGTATGATTTACAATCAGGACAACGCTTGCCCATTGTGAACAGTTCCTTGCCTCATCAAAATAATAGTGTCACAATACCTACTTCCTCTCAAGAATAATACTGTGGACCTGTTCGGGAATAACTAATCATCTCATAAAAACTCAAAATCGAGGTACACGGAGTGCAAAAGCATCTTGCTTTTGCATGTTTATCTCTGGCAAAAGCAAGATGCTTTTGCACTCCTTTATTCCCGAACAACTCTTGTATAACGTTAATACACTGTTCTTTCCCTCTGCCCTATTTCTTGATGCTAGACCACACAATCGTAGCCACTATGTTTACGAGGAACATCAGGATTGCCACTCCGTTAAGTAAACCGCCCCAAGATCGAAGCGCAGGCAAAATCATTAGGTCACCAATTATCCGTAACAGTAACGATAGGTGTAGTATAAGCAGAGGGAGATAAAAGGCTGGTTGAAAAGTAATCGGTCTACGTAAAATTGCTGGGAAAATGATGGGCGCGTGTCCAAAAATCATGGAGAAAACAAAGCCAACAAAAACGGCATGTAACATGGCATCATAATACAAGCCTGATGTCATCCCGCCAAAATAAAGGGCCAACAGTCCACCAATAATCAGCCAAATATACCCGACCAATAGACAGACCGCGATATATCGGGTTAGGCCCGTTTTTTTGATGGTGTATCGAGCCACATCATATCGTAATAACCACAGGGCAATGGCGACCATGCCTCCTCCTGCCACCCGTACCCCTAGCGAATAGTTAAACACGGTCAATAGTGTACCTACCACAAACAGCAGAACCACTGCAACAAACATGTTTATAACGGTTGAGGAGAGGCGTAACACTCGCCCCAACTCTAGCCGCTCTCCGGCGATAGTCAGCAAAAGGAAACCAATCCACCAAAAGGTTACGGTAGGTATAGACCAACCGAACAGCCACAGGGCATTGCCGATAAACCACATCAGCGCTCCGCCAGCCATAGTGATCGTGTAAGAGGCGGTTTCCATCTGTAGAATCTTGACAAAAACCAGCACTAAACAGAAACTACCAATGGTCATAAACAGTGGGCCTGCCAAACTAAGGTTTCCCGACAATAGGATGATGGCTCCTATAGCCGTAATAACTGGGCCAATATAGGTCCACCAAGCCTTGCTTGACAAGCCAGACAGAGCTACAGCTCGTTCAACCCCAATAAGTGTACCTAAAAATCCACACACGATTAACGGGCCATGATTAAGTGGCAACATCGGGTTAAGAGTTGGCCACAGCCAACCAAGCCGGAGCAAACCAGCCCATATTGCGGCCAACAAGGTCAGCATGCTGACCATGATTAAGGGAAAACGGATGTAATAGGTTAATTTGTCGATCATAAAGCTCCTGATTTATTGGCGTTTTACACAACTAGACCCCAAAAGTTTTCAGAACCTTTGGGGTCTAGTTTTTGTTACATCACAAATAGTCTATTTAAATTAGCAATCAAGCTTCATTTATTTTTGGATTGTTCGCATATAGGCGGTAATGTTGGCGATGTCTTCATCGTTAATGGATGGGTTACCACCTTTCGGGGGCATATCAATACCAGTGGTGTTATCCGACGCACCAGAAGCACGGCCTACTTTGATAAACTCTATCAATTCTGCATCTGACAAACCAGAAGTAAATTCGCTCGTTGTCAAGTCACTCCCTAAGCTAGGAACACCTGTTCCATCAGGGCCATGACAAGCAATACATGTGGCATCAAACTTAGTTTTTCCAGCTTCTGCATCACCCTCTACAGCTACTTCTTCAGCCGGTTCCTCGGCTTTTTCTGCTGGGGCTGCTTCTTCTTCAGGCGCAGGTGCGGGATCGCTCCCACCACAAGCGGTGGTCAACAATAGAGTTATTGACAGAATAATGGTAAATACAAACAGCTTTTTCATGCTAAAAATCTCCTGTAATAGATATTTGGTGTAGTCTGCGTTATAGAACGTTTTACCACACTGAAAACTACATAATTAATCAAAAGTCCAAAACAATTTAGCTAACAGGTAGATAGTTAATCAAATCTGCATACTCATCAATATTTGAAGCATACCAGATTAACTCCAACTCGTCAACAGTTTCGCCTAAACTATTTTGATGGGATAACGATGGACCGAATTATAGTTCATGGCAAAACATTTGCCAAGTGATGTATTACGGCATAGACAACAATCAATCGGCACCATACAAACTTAACAGTTCCTCAAAAGTGAGTAACTTGCCTTCCGATTCTGCGGCCTTTGCTTCTGCTTTTTCAAGGCTTTCGTAGGCCACAATCCCTGATAGCATGGGTGTTGTGATGTTATCACTCTGAACGTAATGGGCTTTTTCGGCTCGAATCCACACTGGATTCTCAAAGTCCCGTACAAAAAAGGCTGGTACATCTTCACGCCGTTCTGCATGAAATTGAACCATATCGGCAATATCATCAAAAACACGCTCTTGACCATCTTTGGTCACATATCCGGCAGCAAATCGCTCCTCGCTGACAATCATACCACAAAACTCACATATTGTCTCACCGGGATGAATTGTCGGTGGAGTCGGCTCGGAATTACTACTGTTACAGGCGGTAAGCAACAGTAATAAAACGATGATACCTAACCATACATGCAGACTCAACGTTTGTAGTAGGCGATTCATCACCCTCAAAGGCACTGAAGTGCCTACTACGAACTTTCTTAATCGTATCATAAATCTCCTCGCTGATTAAAGATAAAATAGGATATCCCAAAAGGTATGACAATCCAGACGGTCATAGCTCCTAAGAAAAGCCACACTAAATTATCTCGGTAGGTTTGCAGGGCATAAATACCCGTTGGGCCTAACACATCAAGAGAGGTGTTCAGGCTGATAAGTGCTGACATTTTGAACACTTGCAGTGGGTTCAGCAAGGCCAAACTGAACAGTGTTCTGATGGGCAATTTGAAGGCTAAGGTTGTCCCCATCAAGCCCAAGTCTCCGACGAATACGAACAGCAACCACACAAACAGTGCGATACCGGTTGCAACGGCGGATTTATGGGCGATAACACTAATCAGCATGCCCAAACTTAACATGCCCAAGGCCAAAATAAACGAAAACAGAACCAGCACAGCAAAGGGCCACAGATCACTTTGACCACCTTGTCCGGCGATAGTGATACCCGACAAACCAAACCCTAAGGCTAATACACCCAACAATGACAATGACAAGCCCAAATATTTGCCCAACATAACTTCCAATCGATTGACGGGTTGAGCCAATAGATAGGCCAATGTGCCACGTTCCTGCTCGGCGGACAGACTTCCTGCACCGATGGTCAGAGCCATGAGTGGGACGACCAACAGAACGAGATTAATCAAACTTGCGGCGGTACGCCCAAACCCGGCAAACCCGGTGTATCCCGTACCACTGCCACTCAGCGAGAGCCATGAGAGCAGAAGGGCCAATCCGGTAAAGGAGAGGGTGTATAACATAAACCAGTAGTTATTCAGCGAGTCATCAATCTCTTTACGCAGGATCGTAACCACGACTCTAATTTCCATAGTCGCTCCCTATTTCAAAATTGCTAACTTCTATATTTTCGTCCAACAATGCCCGCACCGGAGCCATTTTGGCCGAGGGGGAAACCGCCACCCACACGCCAACTCCGTTAGTACTGGCTGTAAATCCTTGAGCATTCAACAGTTGTAAGGCACTGTTTTGCATAGCCTGTGGAACCATTAGTTTGAGGTGCATGGTGATGCCCAGTTGTTGGGCTAACTCGGTTGGCTGGTCACATATCTGCTTGATGTTTCCCGCTTCGAGTACCACCACCCGACTGGCTAAGGTTTCCACCTCTTCTAAACGGTGGGAGGTAAACAGCATGGTCTTGCCTGCTACTCTTTGAGCCAACAGTAACTTTTGAAACTCATCCCGCGCCGCTGTGTCGAGATTGCTGGTTGGTTCGTCAAAAATCAGTAAGGGTGGATTGGCGAGCAAAGCATTCGCAAGGGCTAACCGTTGTTTCATCCCCCCAGAAAGGGCTGAGACAGCTTTTTTAGCATGCTCAGATAGACCCACATCTGCCAACACTTCTGCTATTCGGCTGGTTGGTATATTTTTCAACCGAGCATAAAAATAGAGGGTATTCTTGGCAGAAAGATCATCATAAAACGCTAACTCTTGTGGAACATAGCCAATGAAGGCTCTGGCCTTTTTGCCATGTTTACGAGCGTCAACACCGTTAACAGTGATATTGCCTTTGGCTGACAATAACCCCAAAATAGTACGAATAATAGTGGTTTTGCCTGCTCCGTTCTCGCCCCATAAAGCGACTGATTCGCCCGGTTCAACGGTAAAGGAGACGTTATTAACAGCGACAAACTTACCAAATTTTTTGGTAAGGTTTTGAATGTTTATCATTAATTGTTACTCTCCTGTGAGGTATGTAGTTTTCCTCGCAGGTGTTGGCTTAAATAGAGTTGTTCGGCAATAAAGGAGTGCAAAAGCTTCTTGCTTTTGCCGGAGACAAACATGCAAAAGCAAGAAGCTTTTGCACTCCGTAGACCTCGAATTTGAGTTTTTATGCGATGGTAAGTTATTGCCGAACAGGTCTAATAGCTTAAATGACCTTCAAAGAGACAAACTACGCACCTCGAAGGACGCAAATGTAATCCTTATTACTCCCAACGCCACATAGATTTTCCGGTGTATATGACCAGTCCAGTAGCCATAATCAACCCGATAGACATAATCCACATGGGCCATGTGGGGGGAGGTGGTGGTGGCGTAACCTCCGGTATAATGGGGGTCATGAGGGGATAGTCGTCGGAAAATTTTGGCTTGGGTCGAAAGATAGGGAAGGCTCGCGCCGCCAAGTTAATGGCTTGTTGTGCCGGGCTGAGTTGAAAAAGGCGTAATTTGGAGTTGTTATCCATCATGCTCTCAAACAAACTTTGAGAGATGTATGGTAAATCGCCCAGTCCATTCTCATCAGCATCATAACCTACATAATCGCTCCAAAAGTTTCCCACTTCATCAATGGTAAACTCGTTATCTCTAAAATTGCCACTACCCGTCAAAGCGACCTGCTCCAAATTATCAATAAAGCTGTTCTGGCTAAAAAAGTTGCGTCTAACTGATGGATTGAACATCAAGCCAATATCGTTATGCACAAACGCGTTATACCGAAAATGTTGTTTCATATCATAAGAAGCAGGAGAGTTATCAAAATATGTACCAATCCGATTACTGGCGAATATGTTATCTGTGGCTTCTACGCCATCAACCTCTTTTAAGCCAACACCATAACCACTCGGTCCCCGATTGTTAGCAAAGATATTATGCTGAAGGGTCAAGCGTCGGCTGTACATTAAAAACGCACCCACCGAATTGCCTGAAATATAGTTACCTTCAACCAAGTTATCATCACAATACATGAAGTGCAAGCCATATCGCCCGTTGGTGATGGTGTTTTTACTCACAATCGAGTTGTTATTATACCATAATACAACATCACGTCCTTTATCAACCCGATTACCGATAATCTCGGTTTCTTCGCTATACCAGACTCTGATACCATCGCCTCGTGAGGGAACATCTAACGGTTTCGCGCCGATGGTGTTATAAGCAATCCGACTGTGAGCAGAATCCTTGATATAGATACCGAATAGGGTATTTTCGAGACGGTTATTTTCAACGATGAGGTGAGGCGATTCGCTAACGGCAATACCGGCTTCTTCCTTCTCCAATTTAGAGCCGCTGTTTCGGATAATAAAACCCCGAATCGTCACATGGGGGGCTTGGTTAATTGAGATCACATACCCTTGGTTATCCCCATCTAATATCGGCTGGTCAATACCTTCTAGGGTAATAGATTTACTAATGAAGAAGTTGCCATGATACACACCTGCCGGTATTTGTAAAATATCACCCGGCGCGGCGCGGTCAATTGCTTGTTGCAAATTGAAGGGGGTTTGTGTTTCAGCAGAGACAAGACTCGAGCTAAGTAAAATTAATAGAATGGTTATGAATAAAAGTTGTTTTTTCATAATAATTGACTTTGGAACAGACACATCCTGCACGTTACGGGCTAGAAGCCAATTCTCGCCTCAGATTATATAAGTGCCTTGGACTGGCAATAGCTGAAGCTATTGCACTCCCTACTGATTTTGCTCGACCAACGGTTTATAAGCCTGACGTTGCAAAAACAGACCCACCAAAATCAACACCGATGCCCCACAAGCCATGAGCAAGCCAACATCAGCAATAGCTACTGTTCTGAATTGCCCAATCAATCCTTCACCTAAAATGGTAGGCGTGAATGGATCAATCGAGTTGGATAGAGCGGCTCGTGGATCTAAATTTTGCCCAAAATTGTTGAGCCAATAAAATAAATCGAGTAGAAAGATAATCGGCAAAGTTAGAGCAGGTAAGGTCAACAAAACTGTCCATTGCGAGTGGACAAAGATTGCCACAACAACAAGTAAGGCGAGGGCGGGTATCCCAATTAAAGAGACCGACTTTTCTAGTTGAGCCGCTTCACCCAAGGGACGCATGCCAATATAATGGTTAAGACCATCAATTTCAGCCACATCCCCACCAACCCTATCGACATAAGCATGGACAACTAAATTATCAGGATATTGTGGCGCATAGAGCGTCAAACTCCAGTATGGAAAAAAGATGGAAACAACGAGTAGGATTGCCGCACCACCAAAGCAAAGAGCAGGCCATGTATAGCGCAGACGGTGGTTTTTTAACTCTTCTTCTGAGGCACGAGGGCCAAGAACGGTTTGTAATTTTAATGTCATCATTATGGTTTTTCCTTTAGGAATCGGGGTACACACTTCTAGCTTGCCAGCATGTACCCCGATAATATACGTATTCAGATAAATTTTATCCAAACATTAGACCTGACAGGTATTAGCTTCGCATTGGAAAACCTGTCAGGTCTGGGTCAAACTTTTCTTCTGGTGAACTACTTTATTTGTTCGGTATTATTCTGCTGGTTTAACCAGTAGATACCCTTTCATTTCTAAGTGAAGAGCAGAGCAGAACTCGGTACAGTAGTAACTAAAGACTCCCGGGGCAGTGGCATCAAACTCAAAGGTGATGTGTTCATTTGCTTCAAGGCTCAGGTTGATATCGTAACCCGGAATAGCAAAGCCGTGAGTGGCATCATAGGCACGTTCTATGTTGGTGATGTGCCATGTGACATGATCACCCTGTTCAATTTCAACATGCTCAGGGGTAAAGTGAGAACGAATCGCGGTCATAAAGACTTCTACATTTTTACCATCACGAACCACTTTTTCTTCGCCGGGTGCAACTGCATTAGGTGAAACCTCTTGTTTTCCTGAATCCCAACCGACTTCAGGATAAATTTCCCATGGACTTAACTTATCTGCTTTAATCATTTGGGCATAGTGAGGTTCTCCCAACGGAAGCGGCATATCATAAATCAATTTCATGCTGTCGCCCTCATTATCAATATCAAGCAGTTGGAAGTTTTGGGGTAATAGTGGCCCAACGTTAGCAAAACGGTCAAGTGCCCATTTATTCATGGCGACCAGATATTTACCATCTGGGCTAGTGGTATCACCCTCAGCGGCCATCAAGTGACCAATGTTATAATGAACGGAAGTTTTGCCAACTAATGTCCAAGGCTCATCTGGGTTTTTATCAGCAAAATTACCACCCAAAGCCCAACGAGCTACCATGCTGTCAAGGAAGAGACTGGTGTAAGCATATCCTTGGTCATCAAACTGGGTGTGCAATGGGCCTAAGCCTAACTCAACTTGGGCTTCTTTCACATCATCCAAGGCCAATACCGGAATACCATAATCATCGGTTTCCCATTTGCCAGCATCAATGGTAGCTTTGATTTTTTCTATGCTGTAAATCGTTACATGGGGGTCTAACTTACCGGAGACGACCATAAATTCTCCATCGGGTGTTACGTCAACCCCGTGCGGACTTTTTGGCTCAGGGGCTAAGTAAAGCAATCCCTCATCGATGGCGGTTTGCATGCTGATGACGCTGAAGTCGTTAATTACATCAGCTTTACCAGCTTTAAACAATTCTTCAGCTTTTACTAAGTCGATAATGTGCATGTAGTCAGTATCAGCTTGAGACGCTCCAGCTTCAAAGGGAGGGTTACCTTTTTCAATCCCACCGGTCGCTCGCTCTGTGTTGAAGGAGTTACAGAAAATCCAGCCCTCACTGGCTAATTTACCGGCATCACACAAATCTTGCCAATAAGGCGGTAGTTCAATAGCGAAGGAGTTTTCCATTTCAATCCGACCTGTATCACGGTTGAATTTCCAAAGAGTTACACTACCACGATATTGATCGTTGTACTCTTCAATAGGAGCATATTCCCCTCCAAGTGGTGCTGAATATTGCCCGCCTTCAATAATATACTCTGTGTTTGGCGTAACAAAGGCTCCACCATGATCATTCATAGCTATCGGGTTCTTCACGATTTGCTTAGTTTCAAAATCTCGCAAGTCGATAACCGCTATTCGAGCCATTGATTTATCATTGATGAATAACCATTCTCCATCATACTCACCCGCAGTTTCACTAAGCGCAGGGTGGTGAGTATCGGCCCAATGGATATCGTTTCCATTAACTTTTCCACCATCTAAAATCTCATGTCCTACACCATAGCCCCAGCCTTGCCAAGGTTCTGGAGTAAAGACCCCGATCACTTTTAAAATACGCATACTAGGTACGCCAATCACCAATACTTGACCAGAATGTCCACCAGATGAGAAAATCATATAATCATCATGGACTCCAGTGGGCATATAAGTCTTCAGAGCGGCGTTAATGTCATCGGGCGATAGGCCGCGCTCTGCGGCGATGGCTGAAGCATCAGAACTTAAACCGCCACCGCCATCACTTTGAACCGGTGCCTTGGTGGGGGCGGCTTGCTCCTGAGTTGCCAATGAACATCCAGCAACCAAAAGGAAGGACAGGATAACTAAAAAAAACATGTTTCGTTTCATACTTAACTCCTCTTTCATATAGTAATTATTAGCACCTCGCTAATGGATACTCTATCCAAACTTTGCCTCAATAAAGATCAGCATTTAGGTTGGTTATAAAATACCAAGTCTGCGGTGTACTACCGATAAAATATATGGGTTTAATCCCATTAAGAATGGATTATAGCAGAGGGGGTTAGATGTGTCTGTGACTTTTATCACAAACGCAATATTATATATTCCAAAACGTAAACGGTAAACAGATTAGTCAAAATCTTTTAACGCGAATCGGCCAAATTTATTAAAATTAGTTTGACATAACATGATAATATGGGTATCATTTCAAAGTGGCCTGATTATGTAAACATCAAACACCACGTAATCAATTGAATTAAACGCATCATATCACCTTGTTACCCAACAAGGATTTTTAGCCTCAACTAAACACAAAAGAATATCTGACAGGATTAACAAGATTAAAGGCAAAAAATCCTGTCAATCCTGTTAATCCTGTCGAAAAAAAATTATTTAATCAGCATGTCGGGTACTGAGTCACATCATCTTAAATGTTTGTTAGGCGTAACATCACCCTTATTTTGCCAAAATCTATAAGCATCGAAATCTTTAAGTTGACGAACATAACCCTTTATGCTATGATGCATTGTTAAAAATAAATCCAACAGAGGTTGATTTTCGTGGAAATTATCAAAGATGAACTTGAACGTTGCGAAACGTTAGTAACAGCAACGTTCGGCAAAAAAGAAGTAGAAAAGCTATACAAAAAAGCCGCTAGAAAACTATCTAGGGGATACAAAATTCCGGGTTTTCGACCGGGCAAAGCACCGTACCAAATAGTCGCTCGTAGACTAGGTATCGATACCCTCCATGAGCAAATTTTGCAGGAAGACGGTGAGCGACTGTACACCAAAGTCATTCAGGCATCTGAAATTACGCCCTATGGGCAGGCCAACGTTGACGAAATCACTTGGGAACCAGAACCACTGGTTATAAAGATACGAATACCAACTGCTCCTACAGTCACGGTCGGCAACTATCGAGACATTCGGATTGAACCGGAAGCAATTGAACCGGTTACAGATGAAGAGATCCAAGAAATCCTTGTTCAATACCAAGAGCAGAACGCCACTTGGGTTCCGTCAGAAAAACTGGCTGAAGAGGGTGACTCGGCCTCTATTTTGGTTACGGAGCGAGATGGAGATACGGTTATTACCGATGATGAATCGGGAGATTACGTTTTAATTCTGTCTGAAACAGCAGAAGAAAACCCGACCCCTCAAGACAAGTTTACCGAAGCGTTGATGGGCTTAAGTGAAGGTGACGAAAAAGAATTTACCATCACTTATCCAGAAGATTTCAATGACTCTAAACATGCTGGTAAAACTATTACATTCCATGTTGAGGTTAGCGGGGTTAAGGTTAAAGAACTAGACCCGATTGACGACGAGTTGGCTCAGAGTGTTTCAGATTTAGATACTCTTGATGCCTTAAAAACACACTTGCAAACCAATATAGAACAACAACGAGAAAATGAACGAGATGTAGCTTTAGGGAATAAAACCTTACTCGAAGCGGTTAAGTTATCCGAAGCGAGCTGGTCTGTAGCATTTGAGGATCAAACGCTACAGCAACGTCTCAAAGAACAAGAACAACAACTCAAACAAAGTAGTTTACGCTTTGAAGATTATTATAAAATTCAAAATACGACGAAAGAAGCATGGGAAGAAAAGGTTCGGGCGAGTGTCGTCACTGAGCTTAAATCGGGCCTAGTATTGGGTGAAATCTCTCGTCAAGAAAACATAACGGTTTCTGAGCAGGAGCTTATGACTCAAATACGACTCGTCGCTCAATCTATGCAGTTAGGCGAGAGCGGTTGGGAACAACTCATGAAGTCGCCACAAGTTCAGGACAATATTAAATTTAATTTGTTGAGCAATAAAGTTATTAACTTCTTAGCACAAGTTGCGAAGGGAGAAGTCCCCGCAAAAGATGACGAGATTGCTAATGAGGTTATAGCCGAGGTAGAAGCAGACGATACCTCTGTAGCGGAGGAAGCAGTAGCCGAGGGCACTGAAACAGATACCACTGACGAAGCCTCTGCCGATACTGTGGAAACAGAAGCAGTAGCAGAGGACGCTGAAACAGATGCCGCCGATGATGGTGCCACTGACGAAAATACCGACACACCTAACTCGGAAAAAGATGCAGAATAGGATTACATGTACATTATTGATGTACATGTCTAAGTAGTTTTCAGAACTAACTTGTAAAAAACAGAAGTGTACCCATAATAGGCGGGTAGCGCGAAGCCTCCTTGAAGGAGGATATACCCGCCAAATACCCGTTGCGATTACATAATCGCAACGATCAGGAAAACAGGAGTGTCAAAATTGTATTTTGACAGCAAGAATGGAATTCTTGCACTCCGGGAAAAGTGACAACTTAGAAATGAAAGTTACTTAGGAATGGGCATTAAATAAGTTGCGCGTTTTCACATAAGAATGAATTCTTATGCTGACACGAGAAACCTGCTTAAGCAGGTTTTCCGTTTAAGACGCTGATTTCAATCAGCGGTCGAACGCACAAGTTAAAAAAAACTCATTCCTAACAAATCAAACCTTAATAATTAGTCGTATAGGAGCATAACTTTAATGATACCGAATTTTCCACAAGCAATGGTTCCCATGGTTATTGAGACAAGCGGCCGTGGAGAACGCGCTTATGACATTTTTTCTCTTTTGCTTAAAGAGCGCATTATCTTTCTTGGCACCCCCATTAACGACCAGATTGCCAACCTTATCGTGGCTCAACTACTTTATTTAGACCGCGAAGATCCAGAGCGAGAGATTCAGATGTATATCAACTGCCCGGGTGGTGTAATTTACGCGGGATTAGCAATTTATGACACCATGCAACAAATTCAAGCTCCAGTTAGTACTTACGGTGTAGGTGTTACAGCCAGCATGGGTACAGTTTTACTGTTGTCTGGAACAAAAGGGCAACGGTGCGCGCTCCCCCACTCTACCATTCACATGCATCAGGCCGGTGGTGGGGCACAGGGATATACTACCGATGTTGAAATCCAATATCGTGAGATGAAACGTCAACAAGATTTGTTGTTTACGATTATCAGCAAACACACCGGCCAATCTACAGAACGTATTTCGGATGATTTTGAACGAGATCGTTGGATGGATGCTAACGCGGCCAAGGATTATGGTATTGTTGACCAAGTTCTTGGTGAGCCAACTAAGGCCGAAGAAGAGTAAACGAACCTTAGATAGTTTGTTTCTCCAGCGTCCTTGAGACTAAATATTCAGTGAACTCGCTAGAAAGAGTATCAGAAACCCGATTTCTCAAAGAAATCGGGTTTCTAGGGCAGTTTTGCTGAACTTTTACCTTGAGGCTATATGCGTTGAGGACGCTGGAATTAGTAAGCATGTATCTACAAAGCTGTAAGCAAAAAATCCATCATAAGGGTGACAACGAATGGCCCCTAGATTTCGGTCTAACACTCAGATCTGTTCTTTTTGTAAGCGTACTCAAGAGGATGTTTATCGGTTGATTGCAGGCCCCGATGATGTCTATATCTGCGACGAATGTGTAGAACTATGCCGCGATATTCTTGAAGAAGATGACCCCTCATTTGCAGAGCGCTCTCGTTTTAATATTTCTGGAGAGGTTCTGTCCCCCAAAGAGATTGTCCACCATCTTGACCAATGGGTCGTGGGACAAGATCAAGCCAAAAAAGTTCTTTCTGTTGCGGTATACAACCATTACAAACGAATAAAACAACAACAACGCAAGTTAAGAACAGATGAGGTTGAGTTATATAAAAGTAATATTTTATTGATTGGGCCGACTGGGTGCGGCAAAACGTTGTTAGCCCAAACCTTGGCTCGCGTTTTAGATGTTCCATTCTGTATTGCCGATGCCACCTCGCTGACTGAGGCGGGGTATGTGGGCGAGGACGTGGAAAACATCTTACTCCGACTAATGCAGGCGGCTGATTATGATGTTGAACGAGCCGAGCAAGGTATCATCTACATTGATGAAATTGACAAAGCGGCTCGTAAATCGGGCGAAAACCTCTCAATTACCCGCGATGTCTCTGGGGAAGGTGTACAGCAAGCACTCCTAAAAATCATTGAAGGTATCAAAGCCAATGTACCCCCCCAAGGAGGCCGAAAGCATCCTCAGCAAGAGGTCATCCAAATCGACACTTCTAATATTTTGTTCATTTGTGCGGGAGCATTTGATGGTCTTGATAAGGTCATCGAAAAACGACTTGGCACCAAGGGACGAATCGGTTTTGGGAAATCGAAATCTCAACCTGTATTAGAGGCTGTTACCCCCTTTAACAGCAAAAAATCAAAATCGCAAAAACGTCAAAAGGATCGAGAAGCCACGGCTCATCAGACCGAACTTCTGTCACAGCTCACCATGGATGATCTGTTAGGCTATGGCTTAATTCCTGAATTTATTGGACGTTTACCAGTTACAGTAACAGTTAATCCGTTAGACCATTCGGCTTTAATGCGAATATTAACTGAACCACGCAACGCTATCGCCAAACAATTCCAGCATCTATGCGCTATGGATGGAGTGGAGCTAGTCTTTACAGACGAAGCACTCTCGACCGCGGCTGATTTGGCCTTGAGTCGAAAAACTGGCGCTCGGGGCTTGCGAACAATTATCGAATCGGCCTTGCTAGATGTGATGTATGAGATTCCCTCTCGTAATGATGTTGAAAAATGTGTTATTACCGAAGATGTGTTTGAGGAAAATGCCAAACCGGAATATTACGACGCACGTGATAAATCGGTGAGCGATCTGTTAGATTTAGAAAAAGCGGCATAAGAGCATGTTAGAGTGCAAAAACAAGATGCTTTTGCACTCCTTTTTTCTTACCCTAACTTTTTCTTTGGTTCGGTTGAAAATAACACAACAACGAATTTAGGCAGTTCCAACTTTTAAAATCTCCCAAACTGAGTAAATTCTCTTTTTCAATATCAACCTGACCACTACAGTTTTTTCGTTTTTTCAGTAGCTGAAGTAATATCAAAATCAAGTAAAAAAGGAAAATTGATATGAGTGTATTAGTTGCAAAAGAAGCACCCGATTTTGTAGCACCCACTGTGATGCCTGATGGTAGCATCAAGAATGATTTTAGGCTCTTTGATTTAAAAGGAGAATACGTGGTACTTTTCTTCTGGCCTCTGGATTTCACTTTTGTGTGTCCTACAGAAATCATAGCCCATAACAAACGTATTGATGAGTTCAAGAAGCGCGGTGTTGAAGTGGTCGGAGTTTCCATCGATTCACAGTTTACACATTTCGCGTGGCGAAACACGTCGCCGGAGGAAGGAGGCATTGGTCAAATACAGTTTCCGATGGTGGCCGACGTGAAGCACACCATTGTCCAGGCTTATGGAATCGAACACCCGGGAGGCGTTGCTCTGCGAGCGTCATTTTTAATCGACAAGGCTGGTATCGTACAGCATCAGGTCGTTAATAATCTTTCACTTGGTAGGAATATTGATGAGATGCTACGAATTATTGACGCTTTGCAGTTCACCGAAGAACACGGAGAAGTATGTCCTGCTGGCTGGAACAAAGGCGAAGAGGGCATGAAGGCAACAACGGATGGTGTCGCAGAGTATCTCGCTTCACATTCGGAAAATCTTTGATCTTAGGAATGAACATTCATTAACTTGAGTACTCCTTATTCAAATCGGTCATTATCCTCACTTGACGGACTTTCTGCTTACAGGAACGAATTTTATGGGGTTAAAAAAACGCCCTTGGTCAGTCACAGCTTTAACTGTACTTTTAGTACTTGAGGCGATTGCACTGGTTAGTACCGGCTCATTTAAATTATATGAGAATATCTATCTAACCTCCCAAAATTTATTAGTTGATGCGATGAACATGAGCATCGCACCTATTGGCTCACTCTCCATCCCGTTATCCATGCTAACTTTGATCGCCGCCTTTGGTTTTATCCGTCTTTGGCCAGGCGCGTGGCTTAACGCCATGCTTGTACAGGGAGTTGTACTTTTATTCTTGTTAATACTACATTTCACCAATAATATCCAAGAGGCAACCGATTATGGTATTATGGCCTATGCCGTATTTATTGTTATTTACCTAAACTATAATGAAGTTCATGCTACATTTAGGGATGTTAATCGAGTGTATCAACAGCTTCTGGAAGAGAATGATTATCCATCAACAGATATTTAGAACAACTAAACACAAAAGAATATCTGACACAAAAGTTTGTCGATTCATTCATGGTTCAACATGACTAAAACAATATGGTTCTCTGGTAGATTCTGTGCAACTCAAAACCGTGTCCTGAATTAGATACTTCGATGAGGCAATCTTCCCGCAAGTTTTAAACTTGCGGGAAGATGATGACACAATCATAACCATTGCACGGAAAGCCCCAAAGAGCCAACAATATCTGACAGGATTGACAGGATTACAAGTGAAAAAATCCTGTTAATCTTGTCAATCCTGTCAAAAAATGCTTTTGATTTTGTCAGCATGTCAGGTCACTCTGGAGCGTGCAACTTATTTAGGACTCATTCCTACCCAAATAGAGACTTAGGCAAATTCTTCACTCCCGCCGATCATTCGAACATGATCATCCATCAACATGGCTCCCACCTTAAAAGTTCAGCAAAGTAGCTCTAGAAACCCGATTTCTCAAAGAAATCGGGTTTCTGACGTTCTTTCTGGCGAGTTCACTGAATATTTACCCTTAAAAAGCAATAGGAGTTTTGGGGTAGCCTATTTACATTATTGACATCGACCTGTAGAACCTTTAAAATCGATATGTAACGTATAGGAGGCTCACATGAATAACGACCGATATATCCTCTATATTGAAGATGAACGCTCTATGTTTGAACTAGTACGCCAAGCCTTAAAACTCTCAGGATATGAGGTTAAACCAGCCACCTCTGGCAAGCAGGGGTTGGCTATGTTAAAAAAACGTAAACCCGATTTATTATTGCTCGACCTGATGATGCCCGGTATCAATGGCTGGGACATCTATCGGAAAATTAAGAGTAACAAACTGTTAGCCGATATTCCGGTTATTGCTCTTTCGGCTCGACCACCGGATGACAACGGTTACATTATTAAAGATTTACCACCCGTTGATGGGTATCTGACTAAACCGTTTGAGATGGATGAGTTAGTTAGCTCAGTAGAAAAGTTGTTATAGATATACTTAGGCAATTCCAGAAAAATTGTAGTGGTCAAGATGATGTTGGAGTGCAATGGGTTCAGCCATTGATTTTGGCAACGGCTAAACCCGTTGCACTCCATTTTCAACATCAGTCTGACCACTACACAATTCCAGAAAAAATCTCCCAAACAGCCCACTGATTTCCTTAACGGGGCAAGGCCGATTTTGGGAGGTTTTAAAAATTGGAACTAATGCAAGATCATTCAAGTTCGTAGTATCCATTTCAATGGGTTACTAATATCCAATGAATTGGGAACTACGAACACCCGTTACCATAGACCTGTTCGGGAATAACTAATCATCTCATAAAAACTCAAATTCGAGGCGCACGGAGTGCAAAAGCTTCTTGCTTTTGCATGTTTGTCTCCGGCAAAAGCAAGAAGCTTTTGCACTCCTTTATTCCCGAACAACTCTTATGACAATTCCATGAATCTCCAACAACGCACCCATTGGATATTTGATATGGACGGCACCTTGACCGTCGCCATGCACGATTTTGAGGACATCCGGCGCAGGCTTGATTTACCAGTTAACCAACCGATTATCGAAGCCATTGCCGAGTTACCCCCCGACCAAGCGATGACCAAGCGCCAACAGTTATACGAGATCGAGCTTGATCTGGCGCGACAGGCCAACCCACAGCCCAGTGCTTTTGAACTATTGGCTTGGCTCAAACAACAAGGCCGACAAGTAGCTGTGTTGACTCGCAACAGTCGGCAACTGGCCCTTGAGACTCTACAAACCTGTCACCTGCTCCATTTTTTTGATGAGCGCTTTATCCTTGGTCGCGAGTCTGCTCCGCCCAAACCGAGTCCGGCAGGCGTTGAGCAGATATTACGACAGTGGCAGATTTCAGCCGACAAGGCGGTTATGGTCGGCGATTATCTGTTTGATTTGCAAGCCGGTCGGCAGGCGGGTACAGCCACGGTCTATTTTGATGTGGACGATAGTGACTTGTGGACGGCTGAGGCGGATCTGCGGGTGCGGAGTTTGGGGGAGTTGTTGAAGTTTGTTAAACATGTTCGTAATAAATTTCTGTAGTTTTGTTTTTCTTAAGTATCGCCTACAAATTTCCATGAGGGTAACGGGTGTGTACCCGTTACCCTCGACAGGCGGGTGTATACCCGCCAAATACCCGTTGCGATTACATAATCGCAACGATCAGGACATGGTATTTGGGTAAAATTGACAACTTAGAAATGAAAGTTACTTAGAGACCTGACAGGTTTTTAAAACCTGTCAGGTCTGTCTGTATAACGGAGAACCCATGTTCAAACGACTAGCCCATATCTGTATCGGAGCGACCGATTTACAAGCCACATCTGATTTTTACTGCGACATTCTCGGCTTGAAAAAACAGTTCAAGTTTGACCGAGATGGCGAGATTATCGGCTTTTACCTCTTCATTGGTGAGACCACCTTTATTGAGGTATTTGCCGATTCTACCAGCCCGGCCAGAGAGCAGGGCCAACTCCTGCTCAAACATTTTTGTTTGGAGGTGAATGACATGGATGAGGTCATCACCACCATACGGGCCAAAGGCGGGGAGATTACCGACAAAAAATTCGGCATCGACAACGCTTGGCAAGCATGGCTCACCGACCCGAGCGGAGTCGAGATTGAACTGCATCAATACACGTCAGAAAGTTCCCATTTTACGGGGCAGGATTGTGTGGTCGATTGGTAAAAAAGCAAATGAGTTAGAAGAAAACGCTGAAACCTTGTTAGCTTTGGCTTCGATTCATCAACAGTTGGAGCCTTCGGTGGACATAACAACCTATCTCCAACAGGCTCAAAATCTATTGGAGGATACTGATTATGGAGATTGGGCGACATGGGCGGCATTATCGGGTGATAAGGAAAAGGCGTTAGCCTATCTGGAAAAGGCAATAGAAAAGGAAAAGTTACTCAAGGTTTGGTATAAGCGCGATCCCGATTTAGCAATTCTGCATGGTGACCCACGGTTTGAGGCGTTGGTGGGGTAGGGTTGCATCTCCGTGAAACACCTCCGAGGAGCTTCGCACCTCGGAGGAGAACGACTCCGCGTCCTCCAAGGTGCTCTGCTCCTATGTACCCAAATGGGTATTGAAGGTCTTTTGAAACCTACAAAACCCACCGTGCCGCCAGCCAATTAGAGATAAGCCTAACAATCCATACCAGTAACCCTATTAGCAAAACCAGCGGTAAAATCACTATTACCAGCCATATCGTCAGATCAACCCGACCTGCTACCCGACAGAAAATTTAGTCTGAATATTTACATGTAGTTTTCCTCGGAAGTGTTCCGCAGAATTTATAGTCACTTATAAGTAATTCTTATAAGCGACTATAAA
>JAUCGA010000126.1 GCA_030377865.1 Anaerolineales bacterium HSG25
ATAACTTATCATCGCATAAAAACTCAAATTCGAGGTCTGCGGAGTGCAAAAGCATCTTGCTTTTGCATGTTTGTCTCCGGCAAAAGCAAGATGCTTTTGCACTCCTTTATTGCCGAACAACTCTAATCAGTGAACTCGCCAGAAAGAGCATCAGAAACCCGATTTCTTTGAGAAATCGGGTTTCTAGGGCGGTTTTACTGAACTTTTACCACCGCCGTATAATTTGGTTAAACCTACTGCCAATTGCCCTCTTCATCTAAATGTGACAAAGGTGATTTACCAATCGGGTAGACATTAAACCCAATTTCGAAAAGTTTCTGGTGGTCAAGGATATTCCGCCCATCAAAGATAAAGGCTGGCTTAACCATTGAATCGTAGACTTTTTGGTAATCAAGATCAGCAAACATTTTCCACTCGGTCATAAGGCCAATGGCGTGTGCATCCTGTGCGGCTTTGTATGGATCTGGCTCAAAAATTATCTGTTCTGCTAAGTCACCCAAATCTGCTTTAGCATTCTTTAGCGCATGCGGATCGCTGAGGATAACTTGGGCATGTTCTTCAAGTAAGCCCCTACACACATCTAACGAGGCCGATTCACGGGTGTCGCTGGTGTCAGCCTTAAACGCGGCTCCCAAAAGAGCAATCCGTTTTCCGGCTAAGGTGTTAAACATGGTCGAGATGATATTGGTGACAAAACGAGTTTTTTGATAGTCGTTGATCTTTACCACTTGCTCCCAATATTCAGCCACTTCTGTTAGGCCGTAACTTTCGCACAGATAAACAAGGTTAAGAATATCTTTTTTGAAGCAAGAGCCTCCAAACCCAATACTTGAGCGTAGGAAACGTGATCCGATGCGGCTATCGGTGCCAATGGCATGCGCCACTTCGTTAACATTAGCCTCTGTTTTTTCACACAGCGCCGAGATAGCATTGATGGAGGAGATACGTTGCGCCAAGAATGCGTTCGCGACGAGTTTGGATAGTTCGCTTGACCATAAATTTGTGGTGATAATTCTTTCACGGGGAACCCATTCGGCATAAACATCAGCCACAGCTTGAATGGCTTTTTGGCCTGACTCTGTTTCCCGACCGCCAACTAACACTCGGTCCGGCGCTTCCAAATCTCTAATCGCTGTTCCTTCAGCCAGAAACTCTGGATTAGAAACAACATCAAAATGAATATCGCTAGGATTATGGTTGAGAATACGCTCCATAGCATGCGCGGTTCGTACAGGTAAGGTACTTTTTTCGACCACAATTTTAGGGCCAGTTGCATTCTTAACAATCTGGCGAGCCGTTTTTTCCCAATACTGTAAATCTGCGGCTTTACCTGCACCACGACCAAAGGTTTTGGTGGGGGTATTTACGCTGACAAAGATGATGTCGGCCTCAACAATACCTTTGTCAACCTCCGTTGAGAAGAACAGATTCCGACCACGGGCAACCTGTACAACTTCCAACAACCCCGGTTCATAAATAGGTAATTTATCCGAATTCCAAGCATCAATCCGTTGTTGATTAATATCTACTACGGTTACACGGTGTTGAGGACATTGTTTGGCAATCATTGCCATTGTTGGGCCACCGACATAACCGGCTCCAATACATAAAATATTTGTCATAAGTTTTATCCTTTTTTAATAGAGTTGTTCGGGAATAAAGGAGTGCAAAAGCTTCTTGCTTTTGCATGCTTGTCTCTGGCAAAAGCAAGAAGCTTTTGCACTCCGTACGGTCGGCGAGGAAGCCGACGCGCCATTAATCAAACGCGCAACTTATTTAATCCCGATTCCTTCGATCAATTATCAGGGAGTGAGTCAAAACGATAAATTGGCTTAATTAAAATAAGAGGAATAAATCCCAAGGCTAAAAGCTTAAGCAGGCTGAAGCCAGCTATTTAGGCCGCTTTAGCGGTCTTTAGCTCTTAGCGTGGGGATTTATTCCCACGCTTTTTAGGACTTTTATTTCAAAGCTGTCATTATTCCCGCTTGACTCAGACCCTGATTATAGGTTTTGATTATTGCTCAATTATACTCAAACACCCAAACAATGCCAACCAAAAACAGCCTCGACTCATATTGAATCGAGGCTGTTTACGTTAGGTATTTGTGAGAAAAACGACCTGCCTCATCATTCAATCGCCCGAATCATCTCGACCAATCGTTGCCCCAAGGCTTGCATGGTCGCTGTATCAGCCTCGTTGAGCGCCGTCTCTCGCCCCCAACCATACAGAGTCAGCCAGCCGTTCCTATCAGGCGGAAACAGGGTAATCGAGTTGTACTGACCGATGAGCCGATCCAACTCGCTAATCTGGTCGGGATGGAGGGACATGTCAAATGGCTGACCGTCTCGCTCGCCGAACATGTGCCATGTTGGATGAGGGCCGGGATAGCGGTCAAGCTGAAAATAGAGGCCGCTGTTGTCTCCTCCAGCCAAAAAGATACGTTGCCGCTCTTTAAGACTCTGCGACGGTTCAACAAGTGCCACCCTTTGGTAATCGTTGGCGATATGATAAACGACCACCAAATCATTTGACAAGGCTAACTGTTGCACCTGCACCCGCCAGCCATCCACCATGCCGCCACACCCCGCCCGTGGAAAAGTCGCACAATCATCAAAATTCATGGCCTCGGTGGCGATGATGGGCGTGTAACGATAAAAGGTGTTGCCCATGACCGCCAAACGAGTGGTAAAGTCCCCTGCCGAAATCTGCTCAACGGGCGGCGGCGGATGGTTGGTCCAGTTGGCCGGGGTGGGCGATGGCGTAGGACGCACTGCGGGCAGACGTTGCTCGTCAACAAAAACAAACTTGACTGCATCGGCCACCACATTCCCTTTATAGCCCCCGTTCAAATTGACATGTCCGTCTGTACCAGCCTCAAAATAGTAGCGCCCTAGACTGTTCCACTGTCCCGCCTGCTCCTGAAAATTGGCCGTCACCCGCTGATTACCATCGGCAGTACGGACAAAAAAGGTAGCTTCGATAGACTGATCATGGTTCGGGTCGCCACACCACCATGCCAACACTTCGTAGGTTCCAGCTTGAGGCAAATCGGGAGTCCAATAGGCGTTATTGGCCGAACCACGCGGTGCCCAAGCACAGTCTTGATTGTAAGCCTGCCCGCCGTTGCCCAAGAACCAAACGCCCGTCGTGTGGAACTCCGCCGCGGGGTTGTCGATGACAATTTCCCACTGACCTATGCCGGTTAGCTCGACGGGGTCGGCAGGTTGACGAGTTTCATTAGGCTGACCACTCTCGTTAGGCTGACCACTCTCGTTAGGCGCCGGAATCGGGATAGGTGTGGCAGTCCTCTCAACCACCGCAGTTTGCTCACCGATAGGTGTAGGCCGAATCGGAGTCGGACTAGGTAGGCTGTCATGTTCTACAGCAGACGGCAGGGGAGTCTCGGTAGATGAGGCGGGAATTAAGGTCGAGAGAGGCGTAGCTGGAGAGGATTCTGTGTCTGTCTCGGCTCCAATCTCCACCGCTAAAGGAGACGAGTCGATGACGGTCTGGTCGATATTGTAGGCCCGTACCCGAATCAGGTACTCGCCGGGGGTGCGTGGTTGCCAAGACTGGCTAATCACAAACGGGCCATTGGCTAACGGGGTGTCATTCTGGTCAACCCGAATCACCTGTTCGTTAACCAACAACTCCACCCGCTGAATCCCTCGTGCCTCCACCGAAGTCGATTGTACCTGAATATCAGCCCCCAGTTGAAACCGCTGGCCCGCCTTGGGACTAAATATCGTCACCGAGCCGTTTACCTGCCCTACCGTTGGCATGGGACGTGGCGTATAGCCGCACCCACTCATCACAACTATTAAACTAACAAATATAATAGATAACGTCTGTTTTTGAATAGTCATACATTCCTTATTACCTCTCAAACGTCTGTCGAACTGCCTCGGCTCGGCTATTGACATTGAGCTTCGTAAAAATACTCTGTACATGTTTTTTGACCGTATTAACACTAATAAACAGTTCAACCGCAATCTCTTTGTTGGTTTGCCCTTGCCCAAGTCGATAGAGTACCTCTAACTCCCGATCACTCAACTTTGTAGCCACCTTCGGGTTGATTTGACGTTGGAATTGGGCCGGAACTTTGGTTTCGCCATGACCTAACTCGGCCTTAAGTTGAGCGATAAATTTGCGACGGTCAAAATCATCTTTACGGAAAAAATGAACAGCTTTTAATTCGGCTAAAACTCGTACTGCTAAATCAACGGTGGCGTAGCCGGTTACGACAATAGTTGGTAGGGAGGGGTATGAGGTGGCAATTTCTTGTAGTACAGCCAAACCATCACGGTTGTCATGATGAAGCAGAGAGAGAGACATGTCAACAATAGCTAGGGCAAACTTATGTCGTCCCTGTAAGGCCTCGAGTGCGTCGGCGTAACTACTGACTGGCTTGGCTACCGCCGAAACATCTTCGACGATTTCGCTCAGAATATCGAGCCAAGCAGGATCATCTTCAATAATTAAAATTGTGGGCATGGGCATGATACAGTCTTTCAGATAATGGTTTTCAATTCAAGGCCAACCTTCCCGCAAGTTTAGAACTTGCGGGAAGGTGATGGCTGAAAATATTTATCTGAAATGGGGCATGATAGCTAGTTCATGATACGGTTAGTGTCTCGATGTTTTCGCCATGTCCTGTGATTTCAATCAGTGGCCTCGTTGAGGTGGCGAAAAACTAACTGATGAATTAGGCTCCTTCTTTCAACTTTCTATTGGCAAAAAGACCGTAAAGGTCGTGCCTTGTCCTGTTTCGCTTTCCATCTCAATATGACCGCCAAAACGATCAACAAACCGTTTTACCCACCATAAACCAAAGCCTAAGCGGTTGCTTTGACCATGTTGATGTAGGGGCATAAGCTCAAAAATAAAGGGGCGAATATGAGGCGCGATACCCGGCCCATTGTCTGTCACGGTAATACAGACCTGTCCATCGTCCTCATGGCCGGTTAAGGTCAATACGCCCTCATTGCCCATAGCTTTGAGGGCATTATCAATCAAGTTATAAAAAATCATCTCTAACTGTTGTTCTCCGGCGATGATTGCTGGTAACTCGGTTAAGCCATGACGATTGATGAGGATGCTTGGTCTCGGATTAGCTCGTTTAAGCGCCTGCTCTAAACAATGGGCTAACTGTATCGGTCTGGGTTCAATTGGCCGAAGATGGGCCATCGAATCGCGCACAATCGCTAAAGCTTGATGGGCGCTCTCTTCGATACGGCGTAGGTTTTTTGCCAGATAGGGATACTTCGTTAAGGCTGGGCCAGATTTATCCTCGATGGCCTGAATCCGAGCCGGAATTGCTCCCACCTTATTATTTAATTGATGGAGCAGGTTGGCCGATACATCGCCCAAAGCGGCAAAAGTTTCGGCCAAGGCCTGTCGCTCCTGTGCCTCTTGTAATTGCTCAAACTGTTTGGCATATTGGATGGCGATAGCGGCATGATTGGCTAAACAGAGCAAAATTCGTTTGTCCCAACTAGAAAAATCACGCAAATGAGTTGAGAAAAAACTAAAACTTCCTAGCGTATGCCCCAACTCTTTGGGCAGTAATAAAGGCACGACAATCATCGAGACCAAATTGTGTTCGGTCAACATGGGGCGCTTTTGATAAACGGGGCTAAGTCGTAAGTCATCAATTGTTATAATTTGTTGAGATTGAAGGGCTTGTTGTGTAAGGCTTTCTGATAAAGCAATTGAATCTCCAATTTTGTATCCAGCGGTTGATTGCTCAACCACCAGTCGTCCGGCATCACCAATTAACCAAACTGAGCCAACTGGCACGTTAATCAGGTCGCAAGCCCAGTCGATAATCAGTTTGAATAGAGCCGTAGGTTCGCTAATCAGAAGCCGATTAAATATTTCGTGTAGCGCGTCAAGAAGGCGAATCTCTTGCATGGCGATTACGGCATGACTAGCGATAGTTTGTAACAACCGTTTATCTTTCACCTGAAAGGCATTGGGGAGAGGGCTTTCGATATTAATGACTCCCTCCAAGCCGCCACCCGTGCCAATTAGCGGCACTGCAACTTCTGAACGCATCTCGCGATTAACAGGTAAGGGACGGTAAATACTCCGCCAACGGGATGTTCGTAAATCGGTAATGAGCATGGGCTGGATATGGGTTGCGACCCAACCAATCACACTCTGGTCATTCAAATTCATATCTAAGACCTCGTCGGGGGCACGTTTGTATCCGGCTAAAGCACCTAGTCTTAGAAGATTGCATTTTTTATCGTAAATTTCTACACTACCATATTGCGCGCCCAACATGTCTAAACTGCTCGACAAAATCTCTCGCAAAGTACTGGCTAATGTTGAGCGACTGTTGATTCGACCAATCGCCAGCCATAATTTCTCCAACTCGTCAACGCGACGAGCCAAGGTATTGTTTTTTGACTTGGGTTGATGACGGTTGTAAATGGCAGTTGTGGCGAGATGAGCGCAGTTTTGCAAAAAGAGCCGTTCACCCTCGTTTAACTGATTAACACCAGCATGGTAAACATAAAATAGTCCAACAGGTAAATCGGCTCGAATAAGGGGATAACAAATCGCCACCGTGAACCCTAGCTGTTGCCATGCGGGATGGATAACTAAATTCGTCTCTTCATTAGTATAGATTGGCTGACGGCGATACATGGCCTGTCGGCCCAAACCATTGGAGCGGGGAAAATCGTTAGGGAGTTGTTCGGAACTGTTTTTGGCAGGTATTCGATGAGTAGGGGAGTCTATGAGTTGAGACGATTCATCGCATAGCCAAATAACGGCTGAAAAACGAAAACTGAGCGGGTGACGAACCACAAAAGAAGGGGAGCCGTTTAGGGAACGAGTTGCTTGGTCGATAATAAGTTGTAGTAAATTCCGTAACGTACTGTTTGCGCCAGCTTGATGAATCTGCTCATGCAGGTCACTCAAAGTCCGAAGGAGGTTGGTTAAGGATTTTTTTTCAGATGGCTGGTTCATAATCGTTTACCTATGGTATATTTATCAGATCAATTTGTCAATCTGACTGATAATCTAAAGCCACAAGGCTAAGAGCTTCAAGACCACTGAAGCGGCCTATCTAGCTGGCTTTAGCCTGCTTAAGCTATTAGCATCGGGATTTATTCCGATGTCCTACCGATTTGCAAAATAGGGCGTACAGATTATAATTACAGTTCGCAAAAATGACATTTTGCGTAGTGAAAAATAAACCTGTTTTGTAAACTTGCTAGAAAGAGCGCCAGAAACCCGACTTCTTTGAGAAGTCGGGTTTCTACTGAACTTTTATGTGGTTTGAAATATAGATCATGAGCATCCCTAAAACCGTTGATGAAGCCCTACATCTTTATATTGATGAGGTTGGAAAAAGCCGAGCGCCTAGCACCGTCCGCACCTATGGATATATTGTGGGCAAGTTTCGAGACACCTTACTAGCCAACGACTGCCCACCTGAAGAAACCACTTTGACCGAAATGAGCAATGATTGGATTCACTGGTTTTTAGATGACCTACGTCACCTCTCCCCCACAACTGAGCGTGGTTACATCGCGCCCATCCTTGGTTTTTATGAGTATGTCGTTGCCAAGAACTGGCTGATATTCAATCTGACTGAGACTCGTTATTTTGTAAAACGACGACAACGGAAACTGCCAAAACGAACTCAGCAACTTCCTCACCAACAGATTAAGGCTGTTCTTAACCTGCTTGACCAACGTATCACCGGCTCGTTTGAGCATGAGCGCAACAAGTTAGCCGCATTACGTGACCGAGCATTGTTCCATTTATTGGCCGATAGCGGCCTACGCATCTCGGAAGCATGCTCCCGCCGTCGGGGGCATGTGGATTGGGAGGAACGCCTTATATTTGTGGTCGGTAAAGGAAACAAAGAGGCGCTAGTTCGTATCTCGGAGCGAGTGGCTACCCGTTTAAAACGTTATCTGGATGCAAGACAGCAATTGGATGGATTGCAAGGGGTCAAACATTTAGCCACGCTACCACTTTTTGCCCGTCACGATAGACGCATCAGCAATCAAATCCTGTCAATTTCACCCCGAGCCGTCCAAAAGAATCTGGAGGCTCTAAACAAACAATTACCTAGCGAACTCCTACACGAAATAACACCGCACACCTTTCGGCACTACTTTGTCACCACTGTTCTTCGGCGCACAGGAGGCGATATAGAGGTCGCCAAACGACTAGCTCGCCATGCCGATATTAGTACGACAATGCGATACGCTCATCTTAGTGATGACGAACTTGACCGTAAATATGATAAAATATTTAATTTGTAATAAAGGAGTGCAAAAGCATCTTGCTTTTGCATGTTTGTTTTCGGCAAAAGCAAGATGCTTTTGCACTCCTTTATTCCC
>JAUCGA010000127.1:0-65 GCA_030377865.1 Anaerolineales bacterium HSG25
GTGGATTCCCGCTAAAAGCATGCGGGAATGACATAGAGAATTTAATCAGTTTGGGAGATTTTAAA
>JAUCGA010000127.1:164-8261 GCA_030377865.1 Anaerolineales bacterium HSG25
AAGTTGGAACTGCCTTAAGGTAACTCCAAGAAAATAAACCTCCCAAATGTCATGCCCGAATGTAGTTATCGGGCATCCACCTTGCCTGTAGAAAATGGATTCCCGCTAAAAACGTGCGGGAATGACATAGAGAATTTAATCAGTTTGGGAGATTTTAAAAGTTGGAACTGCCTTAAGGTAACTCCAAGAAAATAAACCTCCCAAATGTCATGCCCGAATGTAGTTATCGGGCATCCACCTTGCCTGTAGAAAATGGATTCCCGCTAAAAACGTGCGGGAATGACATGTTAAAAAGTTCTGTTCTCTTTCTAATCGCAGTATAGGAATGAGTCCTAATTAATATCCATTCCTAATCCCTCATTATCCTCGCCCCGCTCTTTGGCTTGCACCAACTTTAATAACCGCATGTTGACAGGCGTAGCGATTCCCAATCGTTCGCCATGTTTGACCACATGTCCACAAATTGCCTCGATTTCAGTTGGTGCGCCCCGTTTTATATCCTGTAACATCGACGAGTGGTTGCTCGCAGTAGCTCGACAAACCTCAATAACCCGCTGTGCGACATCAGCATAAGGCATTTTGATACCCTGTGCCTTGGCGACATGAGCTACTTCAAGAGCGGCTTCAATCATCATGGTTTGGTGTTGACTTGGCTCGGCTAACACACCGTTAGGTAGTTCTAACAAAGCAGTTAGGGGGTTGATTCCGGCGTTGATTGCCAGTTTACCCCACACCAAACTATCGGCCTGCTCGACCAGTGTGGTCGGTAATCCGGCTCGATTAAATAGGTCGGTGACGGTTACTAATCGCTCAGCCAGAGCGGGTGTTTTTGCCAGATGAGTCGGCCCACTTCCAGCGTAACGCAATCGACCCGGGCCGGTCACAGTTGCACCCTGCGCGGTGATGCCCAAGGCTGTGCGCTCGACTCCAAGGATGTCGGCCAGTTGTTCATAGTTGCCCAATCCGTTTTGCAAAGTCAAGACCAAACCAGCCGGATGTAACACTTGGGCGGCATACTCGGCGACTTGAGTAGTCTGGTGCCCCTTAACCAACACCAGCGCTAAATCGGTGGTCGGAATTTGCTGAATCTGATTGGTGGCGGTCAAACGGTGGTGTGATTGATGGCCGTCGGGATGGGTCATGCTTAAGCCATTCTGACGGAGCGCCGCGAGTTGAGCGGGCCATTGACCGAACAAGGTTACACGGCTCACTTGGCTCAGGTGACTGCCAAACAAAGTTCCTAAGGCTCCAATACCAAAAATTGCGATGTTAAACGGTTTCGCCAGAGCCATTTTTGCCACCATATAAAAACAGTTCCATTTCTGCTTCATCAATCTTAAAGCTGTGTGCCTGAGCCGGAAATTGGCGTGTTGCCACCTCTTCATTGTAACTGCGTAGGGCGTTCAAGATACGAGGCCGCAGATTGCTGTATCGCTTGACAAATTTGGGTGTAAAACGGTCAAACAGACCCAACATGTCGTGAAAAACGAGTACCTGACCATCACAATGAACTCCGGCTCCGATGCCAATGGTTGGGATGCGTAACTTTTTGCTGACCGCTTCTGCTACCAACACTGGCACAGCTTCAATGACAATGGCGTAACAGCCTGCCTCCTGTAATGCAAGAGCATCTTCCGTGAGCCGTTGTGCTGAATCAGCGGTTTTAGCTTGTACTTTGTATCCCCCCAGTTTGGTGGCAGTTTGTGGAGTCAGCCCTAAATGACCCATGACTGGGATTCCGGCGTTGATGATGGCTCGCACCATATCAATCACTTCGCGGCCTCCCTCTAGCTTAACCGTGTCCATGCCCCCTTCCTTGATAAATCGACCCGCGTTCCGAATCGACTCGGATTTGGATATTTGATAGGACATAAAAGGCATGTCACCAACCAGTACGGCATGATTAGCGCCTCGTTTTACGGCTTTACAATGATGAAGCATCTCATCCATTGTCACCGCGGTGGTATCATCATGCCCTAACATGGTCATGGCGAGGGAATCCCCAACCAAAATGATGTCGGTTCCAGCTTCATCAACCAAGGTGGCACTTGGATAGTCGTAGGCGGTCAACATAGTAATTGGTTGACCAGCCTCTTTTTTTTGTTGCAACTCTAAAAGCGTTATTTTTTTGGACATAACTGTTTGCCTCCCGGCGGTTGTTGTGCCCTGTTAGCGCCCATACGCAAAATACCCCACGACAACGGCGCGGGGCATGGATCCAAAGTTACGGTGTACAATGAGCATAAATTTTCGAACTGTGGTTGACCACCTGCAAGGTCTCAAAAAGTTTGTATAGATGTTCAGATAAACATTTTCAGTTGTCACCTTCCCGCAAGTTTTGAACTTGCGGGAAGGTTGGTCTTGAATTGAAAATCATTATCTGAAAGACTGTAGGTATGTTAGAGCCAAGACCTTGCAGGTTTTTAAAACCTACAAGGTCGATTTTTCGGTTATCCGCACAGGTCATAAAGTTTAGTTCAGGTAGTTACGTAACCAAGGTTGAATGATCCACTAGTCCTTTGCAGTCTCGGCCAACATAGGTCCAAGCAACGTTACACTAATGATGTATCAACAATTAAATTGGATATTTTGGTTCACTGCTAACGGTTAGTCAGCGACCTTAACAGGATTGTAACATAGGCTGATTGATTAAGCCAGCTTTATTGCGAAATTAAATCTTGAGCCGCAGGGAGACCATGTAGGCTCTCGGCGGCTTTGGTTCCGGCAATGACTGCTTCGGCAAGTACCTCAGCCGCAATGGCTCCCACAAAGCTGACATCGGCCTGTTTATCACCATGAGACAGGGCAAAGATGGTGTCTCCGTCAAAATGCGTGTGAATCGGACGAATGGTACGAGCTAATCCATCGTGAGCCATTTGGGCGATTTTTGTAGCTTGGGTTTTGTTGAAGCGGGCATTGGTGGCGATAATTGCTAAGGTGGTGTTGCTGATAGGTGTTGGTGATTCGGTGGGCGATTCGGTCTGTTGACGATGCATGTCGGCCATGAGGGTGAGCGAGTCGGCAAAGCCACCATTGGGTTGACGAGCGCCCGCGATAATCTGTTGCGTGGTTGGGTCGTAGATATCGCCCATAGGATTGGGGGCGACCATTGCCGATACGATTAGACCGTCAGCAAAATGACGATTAGCACTGCCTAGTCCCGTTTTTGTGGCCTGTTGAAACCCTAGCAGTTTACCTGCCGTGGCTCCGGTTCCTGCGCCTACATTGCCTTGGGCGACAGGAGCGTTTGTCGCCATCTGACATGCCCCATACCCCGATACACTATCGGGCCACACCTCAGCCTCTCCGATTCCCAAGTCAAACAGAATCGCGGCTGGAACAATTGGCACTTTGGCAACACCGACATCAAATCCGATATTGTGTTCGTGTAACCAGCGCATAACCCCGTCAGCGGCATTGAGGCCAAAAGCACTTCCCCCGCCAATCAGTAGACCATGCACACGGTCTACCATGCAAACCGGATCAAGCAATGCTACTTCTCGAGTGCCGGGAGCCGTGCCGCGCACATCAACTCCGGCGACGGCTCCCGCAGGACAAAGAACAACCGTGCAACCTGTAGCCGCCTCCAAATTTGTCCAATGACCGACCTTTAGACCAGAAATGTCTGTCAAACCATGCGTCATGACTGCTACTCCTTAATTTTTGTTAATTTATATCACTAAAAGATGAGTTTGCGGGTCAAGTCAACCTATACTATTATTTTGGGTAGTGGTGCAAAAGTAGTGGTGCGGCTTTACTATCTACCCGCAAGCTCAGAGCTTGCGGGTAGATGACCACTACATGTGCAGGACTACCTTATTTTGGGCGTATAGCTACAGTCTTTCAGATAAACATTTTCAGTTGTCACCTTCCGCAAGTTCAAAACTTGCGGGAAGGTGACAACTGAAAATGTTTATCTGAACCAAAAGTTTGTCGTTTCATTCATAACTCGACATGTTGATAAAACCAAAAGCATTTTTCGACAGGATTAACAGGATTGACAGGATTTTTTTGCCTTTAATCCTGTTAATCCTGTCAGATATTATTTTAGCCATGTTGAAATGATAAACTTCTGCTGAACATTTATACCTAACTAACTGAACTAGAAGAGGAGATACGACCATGTCCAACCAATCAACAACCACCGAAAGCAACTTGTCCGAAAAAGAAACGCCACAAGAAGTCACTGCTTTTCAGGCATTGATTCTTATTTTATCACTCTATGTATTAGTAGGGCGACATTACTGAACTTTTACGTAGAACAAAACTCACCCAAGGGATGGTATCAGGTATGTACCTGATACCGATATTTGGGCAGGAAATCCTGCCCCATGCTAATCGGCTAACGCAGGTCATACAGGACAGGTACACACCGAAGTGACTCCTCCCCCTAGCAGGGGAGGCTGGGAGGGGGTAGAGTGTCACAATGGTTTTGGGGAGGTTTTAAATTCTGGAACTTCCTAACAAAATATTTTAGACAATTTTTAATGCCGTTTGCATCCGATCCAATGCTTCTTCTAACTGCGAACGAGGACAGCCGAAGTTGAGCCGGACAAATCCTTCGCCAGCCTTGCCAAAGGCCGTACCGTCATTGAGCGCCACTTTTCCATGTTCTAAAAAGAACTTATGTGGATTATCCTCAATCCCACTTTGCCGACAGTCAATCCAAGTAAGATAGGTCGCGTTTGGATGGGTAGGCCGTAGTGAGGGCAATTTTTCGGTGATGTAGCTGGTAAGAAAATTACGGTTAGCGGTTAGATAGTCGCGCAGGTCAGCCAGCCACGGATCACACTCATCGTACGCGGCCTGCGCGGCAGTCAAGCCAAGAACATTGACCCACGGCACAATGCCGTCTCTGGCTTGATTCAATTGTGTTAGTAGGTCTGGGTTTTGCACAATGGCGAAACTACAGCCTAAGCCCGGAATGTTAAAGGTTTTACTGGGAGCCATCAAAGTAATACAGTTTTGGGAAATTTCGGGCGAGACCGCGGCCATGGGAACATGGCTTGTGCCGTCAAGCAGGAGATCACAATGAATCTCGTCGGAGCAGATAATCACTCCATGCCGAGCGCAGATTTCGGCCATGCGAGTCAAATCATCAACACTGTAACTAACTCCGGTTGGGTTATGGGGATGGCACAAAATAAACAGTTTTGTCTGCTTGGTGATGGCCGCTTCAAAGGCCGCGAAGTCGATTTCGTAGCCGATGGTCGCACCTTTATCAACCAACGCTAAATCAGCCGTCTGTAAAACCTGCCCCTGATTACTCGGGGCGGACAAAAAGGGCGGGTAGATGGGTGTTTGTACCAGCACCCCACTGCTCGGCTCACCATAAGCCCGACAAACCAGATTCACGCCACAGACTAAGCCCGGCAAAAAGACAATCTGCTCAGGCGTAACTTGCCAGTTATACTGGTCAGCCATACGAGCACAAATCGTCTCCGAAAGTGCTTTTTGAGGCACACCGTAGCCAAATATGCCATGCGTCACATGGCTCTGTAAGGCGTTAAGAACCTGCGGCGGAGCCTGAAAATCCATATCGGCCACCCACATGGGCAAAACATCGTCACCGAACCAGTCCCATTTTATACTACCTGTTTTTGTACGAGATATTTCTTGATCAAAATTATAGGTCATTTTTTACTCACGTTTTAATGGAAATTGTAATAAGTCTGCCGCTGAATCGATATCAGAGGCAACGTTATCTGTTTTAGAGACACACACAAAAATATGGGTTCCCATGCCCGGAGCCGATTTAATCTCCAACTCAGCTCCAATCAGGTCACTCCGTTCTTGAATATTGACCATGCCCAAACTGGTTCGTTTGGCATAGTTACCCAACACAAATTGCAAATCGAACCCTCGCCCATCGTCAGCGACAATGGTATAAACGGCTTCGGGCGTTTCGGTCAGTTGTACGATGATGTTCTTGGCTTGGGCGTATTTGACCGCGTTGTTGACCGCCTCTTGTACCACCGCAAACAGATTCATCTCGACCTTGGTTTCTTGACGAGAGATTTTACCGCCGGGGGTTTCTGGTTTAATTTTTAAAACCAGTTTACTGTCCTTAATTTCATGTCGTCGGCGTTCGATAAACACATCAAGTGCCGCGGCCAGTCCGTCGGTTTCTAGCACCAATGGACGTAGTTCAAACATCATGGTACGCATCTGATGTATTGCTTCGGAGGCCTTTTGTTGCATGTAGCTGATTTCATCCGGAATCAACTCCGGCTCTTTTTGTAGCGCATCTTGACAGAAATTAAGGCGCGTCATGATGGTAGTTACAATCTGAGTCGGGCCGTCATGCAGATTACGGGCTAACTCTTTGCGAGCCTGCTCATCCACCTCGACCACCCGATTCCGTTCGGCCATGACCCGCTGATGCAGACGGGCGTTTTCAATCGCCACTGCGGTAAAAGGCATAATCGATTCAATGACCTCTAAGTCACGCTGAACAAATTTGCCCTCTTTTTTATTCAGCACCTGTAATAAACCAATCATTTCATCCCGAATTATCAGTGGCGCGCAGAGCATGGTCTCGATGGTCACACCCAGTCGTTCCTGTAAATGTTCAATCAAACGAGCCTCACTGGTCAGCTCTTGCAAGATAATCGGCTCTTTGGTCGAGATGATTTGTTGTACCATCTCACTGGTCTGAGACAATACAAACGCTTCGATATCGGTATTAATATCCATCCCTATCGCTAACTGAAAAGCTAAATCTCCAGAGCTATCGGCCAAAAAGAGCAGACAAATATCGACATCAAACAGATTTTCAACCTGCTCCAACACCTGATACAGCACCTGCCCCAAGTTAGAGCTGGTAGAAGCCAGCATCTGAGCCACGTCGTTAATGATGGCGGTTTTCATGGCCCAATAATGGAGCGATTCAAACATCTGCACATAACGCAATGGCACCGCGGTTTGATTGGCAATGGCAGATAAAATCAGCAGTTCCCGATTGGTGAAACGGTTTGGCTGGTCACTCCATAACACAATTGCTCCTTGAGCCATCCCCAATGGCTGAATAAGGTTGGGGATGGGTACACTGAGCCAACTACATACCGCCTCAGGTGGAAACAATGTATCAATCTCAATCACAGCCCGATTAATCTTCGAGAGGTCCTGAATGATCATAGTATTTTGGGTGGTGATGGTATGGGTAATAAGGCCACGCGGATTAATGGGGGTGGCAAATTTTGCGTGGGGACGACCCAAACTATAGGCAAATGGGAACTGTAACTGACCATTCGGCTCGTCATACAAGGCAACCGTAAAATTAGAGGTATCGATAAGCTGGTCGATTTCTTGGTACAAAGCTGACAAGGCATCTGGTAAGGTATAATTTGAGCCAATTACTAGGCCAATCTTATATAATTGATTGAGTTGCGCCACAGAAGAACGATCTTGGTTATTTGGTTGTACGGTGGTATGACCAATTGCCGATGTACTGATGAGAACCTCCCTGTTCTACCAAAAATAACGCTGGTTATGTCCCTCTATGGTACTTAATAAACGTATATCGTCAACTTGAGATATGCTACGTTACATAAGTCTGTCCTTTAAACAAATTTATGCAAAAATGTGGTGGTCAGCTTGATATTGAAAAGTAACGGGTTTACGGAGCGTTGGCTTCCAGCCGACATGTTGGCTGGAAGCCAACGCTCCATTTTCAACATCATCTTGGCCACTACACAAATTTATGCAAAAATGATAGTTTGTGTCATCATGGTAGGATGATAATAATCCAAAAAACTGTCCAAGAGACCATAAACAACCTAACAAACTATGAATAGGGATTAAATAAGTTGCGTGTTTTCACATAAGAATGAAGACTTATGCTGACACGAGAAACCTGCTTAAGCAGGTTTTCCGTTTAAGACGCTGATTTCAATCAGCGGTCATCAGCGGTCAAATGCACAAGTTAAAAAAATCTCATTCCTAAGCAATTGTTATGGTGGAAACCGCTCTCAACGAGCCATTCACCATGATAGTAGACTGCGTCATTTTATCATTGCTGACGTAAGCTCGCCAGCCTGCGAATTTAGGGCGGTTTTACTGAACTTTTACAATAGAGCATATTATGATTGTTCTATA
>JAUCGA010000128.1 GCA_030377865.1 Anaerolineales bacterium HSG25
TAACAACATTCGGGCATGACATTTGGGAGGTTTATTTTCTTGGAGTTACCTAAGCAGGTTTCTCGTGTCAGCATAAGAATTCATTCTTATGTGAAAACGCGCAACTTATTTAATCCCCATTCCTTAAGTTAAGCTAAATTTTGAAATTTCTGCCTAGTATTTTAGGCGGGATTTTTTTTTTTTTCGCAAATTGGTTGGGTAGTTTCGATTTGCCCACCCCCTGTATAATCGTATAATTCGCTCGTTGCGAATGGAATGGAGAATTAGGAATTAGGAATGAGGAATGAGGAATGGAAAGACTCCCTCCTCCGAGGTGCGAAGCTCCTCGGAGGTGTTTGGAGTCAAGAGCAAGACCTCCGAGGAGAAAAACACACCTCGGAGGACGCAGAGTCGTTCTCCTCCGAGGTGCGAAGCTCCTCGGAGGTGTTGTCGGCAGGAGGCATTGTTACGATGCCCAAAAATATCAATCAATATGGAGCGAAAGGCGATTATGAATAATGAACATGAACTAAAAGAGGATGACTCTCCTGCGACAAATGAGTCTCACAAAACACGCAATACGAAACACGCAACACGCAATACGCAACACGTAGCACGAAACATTTTTGGCTGGTTCTTAGCATTTGGTGGCTTATTCTTGCTCGTTTGGTCAACATGGCCCACAACTGAGCCTACATCACCGACACCGAACGCATCCTCATTCGAACCCCCCACTTCAGTCTCTGATGAGGTCTCTGAGCAATCTGTTTCTGAAGCTGAAAAGATTGAATGGGACGATAAACTCGGCTTTTTTAAGGAGATAAAAACAGCCGTCATTATAGACCAGTTGAGCCACCATTATCCCAATCCAGCCTTTGTGCAAACCGCCACCCTGTTGCTCGAGGCGGCTGGTTATACGGTCAACTATATCCCTGCTGATGAGGTTACGGTTAATTTTTACCGTGATTTACCAATGCGAGGGGATGATTTTCTGCTATTACGAGTACATGGCACTGCGGTGACAGTGGACAAAAAAGGGGAGTTGATTGAGGAAAATTTCGTTTCTTTGGCAACAGGTGAACCGGAAAGTACGACCGCTCACCCGCAAGAACTTCGGCAAAAATGGCTAGGCCGTTTTCGCTCCGACGACCCCACAGAGCCAATAAGGCTCATCGCGATGGAAGGATTCTTCAAAAACGCCATGCGGGGTCAGTTTGATGATTCGATTATCGTATTGATGGGGTGTGACGGGCTACGCGTACCCGGCACGGCGGATTTTTTTATTGAACGTGGCGCGCAAGCCGTTGTTGGCTGGTCTGATAATGTAGGAGCGGATCACATGGATAAGGCGATTGCCTACTTGTTAGAGCAACATCTGGTCGAAAATCAGCCAATCGAAGTCGCCGTAAATAGTACCCATGCCGAAATCGGCGCAGACCCGTATTTCAAGGCGGAGTTACAGGCTACTGTTCGGTGATCAGATCCGTTAGCTACCCGCAAGCTCAGAGCTTGCGGGTAGCTGACCGTAAATACGTTAGCTACCCGCAAGTTTAGAGCTTGCGGGTAGCTGACCACTACCTATGCAGGACTACCAGAATTTGATATATTTTAACCTGATGAAGGCAATCATAAAACCACCAAGTCAAAGCCGTATATTACGGGAACAAACAATCAATACAGTTAAAATATCATACAACTAGTAGTTTTATAAATATCATTTTGTATGAAAATATGTAGTGGTCAGACTGATGTTGAAAATGGAGTGCAACGGGTTTAGCCGTTGCCAAAAGCAATGGCTGAACCCATTGCACTCCAACATCATCTTGACCACCACATTTTGCATGAAAACACTAGCGAATGGAGAGTCTATTACAATGAGTTTAGCCATTAATTTTGATGACGTGATTCAAGCCGCAGAAACGATTACCGGAATTGTCAACCGCACCCCGATTTTAACCTCGCGCACCATAAACCACCTGACCGGCTATGAGGTTTATTTTAAGTGTGAGAATTTTCAACGAGTGGGAGCTTTTAAGTTTCGAGGAGCCTACAATGCCTTAAGTCGTTTGAGCGAGGCAGAAAAAGCGGGTGGAGTTATAACCCATTCGTCGGGAAACCATGCCCAAGGGATCGCCCTATCGGCCAAGTTGTTGGGTATCTCGGCCACCATCGTCATGCCGACTGACGCACCGCAATCCAAAATGAATGCTACTCGCGACTACGGAGCCGAAATTGTACTATACGACCGACAGGTCAAAGTTAGAGAGGAGGTTTCGGCACAAGTGGGCGCAGAGCGAGGGTTAACCCTAATTCATCCGTATGACCATCCTCACATTATGGCCGGACAAGGTACAGTGGCCTTAGAGTTACTAGCCGATGTGCCAGATTTAGATATTTTGGTTGGGCCAGTTGGCGGCGGAGGACTGTTAAGCGGCTGTTCGACTGCGGCCAAAACCATCAAACCCAACATCGAAATATTCGGGGTGGAGACAGAAACCTCAAATGATTGGTGGTTATCGTTTCAGCAAAACGAGCGAGTCCATATTCCTCCACCCGACACCATCGCTGATGGAATTCGGACGCAACAGCCGGGTGAGTTGACCTATCCGGTCATTCGGGAACTAGTCTCGGAGATTTTACTGGTCAGTGATAAGGAGGTTATCTCGGCCATGCGATTACTGTTAACTCGGTTGAAGATTTTGGCCGAGCCAACCGGCGCGGTGGCCTTAGCCGCGGTATTAAATCGGTTAAAAGTAACGCCGGGGTCAAAAGTAGGCGTGATCATTTCGGGTGGCAATGTTGATGAAGAACTGCTGGCAAACCTCTTACAGTCTACCTAGAGGATGAACCGCTTGGTGTTATCGGGGCACTGGAGGGCAAAGATAAGCTTGTCGACCAGTTTATCAATATCGACCGGTTTTCGCATAAAAAATATCGGCTCACCTTGCGGTATGTTCTCTTTGACCTGCTGAACACCACCCGCCGAAAAAATCACCTTCGGAGTTGTGCGGGTAGTCTCTCGTTCGAGCAAACGATTGACCACCTCATACCCGCTCATGTCGGGCAAATTCAGGTCAATCAAAAAAAGGTCAGGCAATAGCGTATCAACTTGGTCTAACCCTTCTTGCCCGGTTTCAGCTAAAAAAACATCAAACCCTTCAAAACTAAGAAACCGTTGAACCAAAATGCGATTATCTACATTATCTTCAATATATAAAACACGATATGCTTGGGTCAATATTATAGTCCTCCTTGTTACCCGACAGTAAAAATTCAGTAATGTTGCCCTAGAAACCCGATTTATTTGAAAAATCGGGTTTCTGACGTTCTTTCTGGTGAGTTCGTTGAATATTTACACCCAACAAGGTTTTTTAGTCTCAACTAAATACAAAGGAACATCTGACAAGATTAACAGGATTACAGGCAAAAAATCCTGTTAATCCTGTCGAAAAATTGGCTCTTTAGGAGTTTCCGTGCAAAATTCCAATTCGTAGTAAAATTCTCGCAGAGCCGCAACGCAGAGTTTTTATACTTTTTTCTACATCTTTGCGTCTCCGCGGCTCTGCGAGAGTATTTTTTCACTTAGAAAATCAAGGAATCAGAATTAAATAAGTTGCGCGCTCCAGAGTGGTTCAATCTTCAAGATTGAACCACTCTCATGACCAACATGCACAAGTTAATTAATACCCATTCCAAGGATTGTTTTGCACGGAATATCCCATAGAACCACACATATTTTTCCTAACGTCGTTTTAGGACAAAGTTAACGCCCATTGTACCTAATTTTTCAAACATAGTATCAACATTAAGCCCTGTTTTGGGGCTAGTTTCCACATAATCATACCCATGATCTTTGGCCCACCGAGAAATTTTTGTAACCGGCACCCGATGAGGCAAATCTATCTTATTAGCTACCAATAAAACAGGAATACCGGGTGCTTTTTTACGACATTCCTTAATCCAGTTCGGTAACTCTTGAATCGTTTTTGCACGATTAACATCAAACACTAAAGCCATAGCATGGGAACCACGATAGAATCCCTCTCGTACCGAAGCCCATTGCGGCTGTCCGGCCAAATCCCACATGTGGACTTTAACCACGCCTAACCCCGGCACTCGAGTCAATTTGCTCTGAGCATCCATGCCGATGGTCATTATATGCTCATCAATAAAGTCATGAAACACATAACGTCGGAGCAAGCTACTTTTACCCACCGCACCATCACCCGCTAAAATAACTTTTACCTGAAATAACGGTTTATCATTAATAATCGCCATGTTCGTATCTCGTTTTTAGATTATAGTACCCAACCAATTAGCTCAAACTAAAAAAATTTTGTCGGGCAACAAAGAGTATAGTTACTATTTTAAGGCTTGTGCCCATTCTACACAACCTCTAGCAGTATTTTTGGCCTACTCAATTTGCCATCACGATACAAAGCAGAGTGTTAGCTACAACCAATATCAGAGCCATTTTAGTTCATAACTATACGTTATAAGTATCAATTTAACTTTTATGAAATTGATACACCATCCTAAAAAGTACAAAAGTACAAAAGTACTACTTACGTGTTTTTTATAGTTAGAAATCAGGATTATTTAACTTGCACAGTTGGCTATGAGACCGATATTTTTGACCTCGACAGGCTCGGTCAACATAGCCTGAAGTTGTCGAAGGTGATGTCGAAACATGCAACTTAATGTGGTGGTCAGTAACGGATTTACGGCACGTCGGCTAGAAGCCAACGCGCCATTTTCAACATCATCTTGACCACTACAAAACGTGCAACTTAATTAGAGTTTACCCTAGCACATCGTAAATATCAGCGAACTCGCCAGAATAAGCGTCAGAAACCCGATTTCTCAAAGAAATCGGGTTTCTAGGGCGGTATTACTGAACTTTTACAGTACATCTGAAACCCACCCGTTTCATTGACATGGATTCCGCCCTATGGTAAAGTTGACTATTAACCACGGAGGGTTTGTTTGTGCCTCATTTAACCTTAAAACAGTGGCTATATATGTTAGCCGGTATTATTTTGATTGATTTGCTCGTTTTTGCTGGATTTGTCTACTACTTCGCCATGCTAAACCCCACGCCCGTTGTCGCCCAATCGACCCCAATGCTACTCAGGCCGACCTTTACCCCCACCCCACGAGCCACTTGGGCCGGGCCGGGACCAACCGTCACCCCTAGCCCGACTATTCCGCCTACGCCAGTGGCAACCCAAATGTTTGTCGATGGAAACTTTGCCTCTGAGTTCATCCCCACCCCCCGCCCTAGAGAAATTGCCAACTTTAACATCGACACCAACACCCTATTCCGCTCTTTGGATCTGATTGCACTTGGACGAGCCGGTAAGATTCCAATTATCGACCAGCTACAGTACCCCGAGCCGTTTTTTCCAGCCGGAGCGAACAACGCCTGCGGGCCGGTAGCCCTTTATGCGGGCATGCAGGGCTTAGGAGCCAAATTTCAGTACCCTTATTTGCGAGATATTGCCGTTCGTAACGACTTTGGCGCACATGGCATCACTGTTTCAGGGCTAGTCAACACCGCGGTGATTATGAATCAACAGTTGGGCAGTCCCTTTACCATAGAGCAGAGCCGAGGCTATCAACTAAGCGACCTAACCCACCTCATCAACCAAAAAGCGATTGTGATTGTGTTGGTACGGGTTAAAAAAGTGAACGGCAACTATCAGGTTACGGGCGACAAAAACGGCTCCTTTGGTCACTTTCTCGTGCTAGAAAGTATCAACACGATGACTCGGCGAGTGCGAGTGGCTGGCTCAACCTTGGGCATGCAAAACATCCCGCTCGATGACTTTTTAGCCTCGTGGGCCAGTAAACCCCGTGAACCAGCCTTCGTCCGCCGGACAAATATATCCCTCAATCTGTTTGACATGCCCAGTTTCGAGTTGGTCGAACGCTCTGCCGCCAAACCAACCGGTATTTGGGCACTAGTCATAAAACGGAAGTAATCATTCAATCTCGGGCAGGTGGCTGACTACAGAGTGTAAAAGCTGATTGCTTTTGCCAACAATAGCCAATTGCGCTCCATTCGTTTTTCCCTCCATTCGGTGTTCTCCCAACTGGCAAAAGCTAAACCTTTTGCGCTCCAACCTTTACCCACAGACAAAAATCCAGAGCGAAGGAATGAGTCCTAAGTAGTTTTCAGAACTAACTTGTAAAAAACAGAAGTGTACCCATAATAGGCGGGTAGCGCGAAGCCTCCTTGAAGGAGGATATACCCGCCAAATACCCGTTGCGATTACATAATCGCAACGATCAGGAAAACAGGAGTGTCAAAATTGTATTTTGACAGCAAGAATGAAATTCTTGCACTCCGGGAAAAGTGACAACTTAGAAATGAAAGTTACTTACTCCTTCGCAATCGGTGGTTTGCTAATTACCCAAATCGACGAGGCTAGTTCGTGCCCAATCACCTGCTCATTACGGTCCAACTTTAAGCGCAACGGCCCATCAAATGGAGCGCGGCTGATTAACTCAAACTTAGCTCCCGGTACAAGACCGATACTTCCCATATACTGGAGCTTATCTTCATGGCGCTCCCGCACCCGACTGATTTTGCCCCTACTGCCGGGTGGCACCACCTTAAGCGGTTTGTCTCCCAAAAGCGGCATAACCCCATCCTTAGTCGGAATTGGGTCTCCATGCGGGCATGTTTTCGGATAGCCCATCAACATGTCAATCCGGTCTTCCAAAATCTGATTGATCCCCTTTTGGAGGGAGTCTGCTTGGTCATGCACCTCATGCCACCCAAACTGTAGCTGATTGACCAAAAATCGCTCCACCAACCGATGACGACGAATACTCAGCAAGGCTACTTTTTCACCCGTTTTTAGTAATTTTACCCCTTGATAGGGCACATGCTCAACCAAGCCTAACTCGTCGAGACGACGCACCATCCGCACCGCGGCTGGGCTAGAGACATCAAGCTCGTCGGCGATGGCGGTGTTACTAACCCAAGCTTTGCCATGCCCCAAACGATAAATTTCGGCTAAATAGTCGCGCATAGTGTCACTGATTTTATTATTAGAATTTAACCCAGTTTTTCTTGACATATATATTTTACGACATGCTATGCTGACCGAAACCCTTAAACCATCATTGTAAAAGTTCAGTAAAACTGCCCTAGAAACCCGATTTTTTTGAGAAATCGGGTTTCTGACGCTCTTTCTGGCGAGTTCACTGAATATTTACCCATCATTAGGAATGAATGAGTATTAATTAACAGCTTAATGATTTCGATCAACGAGTATGTGTTAATTTTATTTTTAACCACTGTTAAAATTAAGATTCGGCAAGCCAATCAATTTAGTTAACCTCAGCTACTGATTGTCCGAATCATTTCCACTATTATCCCCAATTGTCTGTAGCTGGCAAATTTGCCCCCATTTGATTAATTTATAAAACAATTATTATAAAAATTCAGAAGTTTATCGTTTCAACATGACTAACCTAACTATAGCGCAACCAAGTGGGAGAAGTTTCAAGTGTGTTGAAAATTGAACAAAGGTAATGGTGGTTGAAAAATGAAAGTCTTATTAAGGGAGATAACAACCCCGCTAAAAGAAGAATTACCGATAAAGGTCAAGGTGTTTTGCAAGGGGTTTCGTATCCACCGAGCAGTACAGCGGGAGACGATTTTGGCGAGGGTTTTGACTTTTTCGGCTATAAACATAAGGCGAAACAGATAACGTGGGAATAAATCCCCACGCTAAAAGCTGAAGACCGCTAAAAGCGGCCTATTTAGCTGGATTTAGCCTGCTTTGGCTATCAGCATCGGGATTTATT
>JAUCGA010000129.1 GCA_030377865.1 Anaerolineales bacterium HSG25
ACTTGATATAACAGAATACACAAATTGAGCATGTTTTTACAGTTTCGGTTGTATATAAATTATAGACAATCAAACTTATCCTATTAAATAAGCATTTTTTATATAGCAACCAGAAGTTTATCGATTCTCAATAAGTTTAAATATAGGATACAGATAAACACAGATTTTTCACCTTATCCGTGAATATCTTATCAGTCGTCTCATTTTGACGTTGTATGCGTAGACATGGCAATTTGTCAAAGGGGATGTGAAGCATGAGACGTGAGGACGTAAATGAACACCTCCGAGGGGCGAAACTTCTCGAAAGTGTTATGCTTAATTCAGCCGACTTTGCGGGCTATCGGAGACGGCGGTATAATTGGGGCGTGAAGCGTGAAACGTGAAACGTGAAGCGTGAAACGTGAGGTGTGATGATAACTGTTTCACGTGAAACATGTCGAGTGTCACACCTCACGTTTCACGCTTCACGTTTCACGCTTCACGAGTCAACACCTTGGAGGAGGAGAAAACATCAGTGACTAGAGTATGTGATTATGAAGGCAGTAACTATCGGACTGAGTTTTGGGAAAACGAAAATCGGGGCTATGAGGATGGAGTTGAGCGAATCGCGGTCAACAAAATGCTCCCGCCCACCGGCGAACGACTGTTAGAGATTGGCGGCGGCTTTGGCCGATTGGTCGATTTGTATAGCGGCTACAAACAGGTTGTTTTATCTGACTATGCTCGCACTCAGGTTGAGGAAGCGCAACAGTATCTCGGCACGGATGACCGTATTGTTTATGTGGTGGCCGATATTTATAACCTGCCGTTTGTTGATAACCTGTTTGACAGTAGCATAATGATTCGGGTCATGCATCATCTGACCGATGTGCCTGATGCGCTCGGCGAGATTCAGCGCATCTTACGAGCCGACGGCACAAGCGTGATTGAGTATGCCAACAAACGAAACGTCAAAGCCATTGCTCGTTGGTTGTTACGACAGCAAAATTGGCATCCGTTTAAGCATGACCCCATCGAGTTTGTGGAGATGAACTTTAACTTTCATCCCCGCTGGATGCACGAGCAGTTCGCTCAGGCTGGATTCCAAATCAACAACAAACGTTCCTTGTCCCATTACCGCATCCAGCTACTTAAAAAATATATCCCCACCGACCTGCTCATCAAACTCGATGCTATGGTTCAACCGACCGGCAACTATTGGCAGTTGACCCCCAGTATTATGGTCGAGGCTCAAGCCAAAAAGGAGCCGCATGGCAAAATCAGCGGGCTGTTCCGTTGTCCACAATGCCATAATCAGCAACTGTACATGGCCGACAACCCGACAGATGAGGGCGAGTTGATGATTTGTCATCCCTGCCAAATCGGCTGGACATACCGAGATGGAATATATGACTTTAAGACTCCGCAAAGTATATAAGGCAGTTCCAACTTTTAAAATCTCCCAAACTGATTAAATTCTCTATGTCATTCCCGCATGCTTTTAGCGGGAATCCACATTCTGCATACAAATGGATGCCCGATAACAACATTCGGGCATGACATTTGGGAGGTTTATTTTCTTGGAGTTACCTAAATAACAAAACCCTAAAGGTTTGTATGATAATTAGCTACCCGCAAGTTTAAAACTTGCGGGTAGCTTGTTTACAGGAACTATCTTGATAAAAAAAACACCCCCTCTACTACTCATCGTGATGATGACGCTCTACTTTGGCTGGTCGGTCTACTACGCCAATCAACGTCATTTAGCCTTTGAGACCGGCGCGTTCGACACCGGAGTCTACGCCCAACCAATCTGGAACTACACCCAAGGGCAAGATTTCGCGGTCTCCATCATCGAAGATAACGGCCCTATTCGCTGGGCAACCCATGTCGAGCCGATTCTTTATTTCGTTGTGCCTCTGTACGCCCTTTTTGCCGACCCGCGCCTGCTATTCGTCATTCAAATTTCGGCCTTGACCTTAACCGCGTTGCCCATGTATGCTCTGGCCATACGACGTACCCACAACGACTGGGCCGCGCTAACAATCGTACTGGCCTATTTTCTTCTGCCCGCCACCAACTCCGTTACCCTGTTCGACTTCCATGCCGTGACCATGGCTCCGTTATTTCTGCTCTCGGCCTTCTACTTTTTAGACCGCGCCCTGACCACTCAGGGAGTCAGCCTATGGTTGTGGCCGACCAACAGCATGCCGCCCGACTCACCATCAACCAAACCCAACTTTTTAGCCCGTCTAAAAAATCGGTTCAATACTGCCCCACTTAACTATTTTCTGATGGCTCTATTTTTCCTGTTGGCCTTATCGACCAAAGAGGATATTTCGCTCCATGTCTTTATGATTGGGGTTTATCTGTTGATTTTGCGCCGCCGTTGGCAGGAGGGTGTTCCCCTTATCGCCGTCGGGTTGATCTGGTTTTACGTGACCTTCCAACTCATCATCCCTGCTTACCGTACCGCGGGCGGCGAATCGATCTACGCCGCGTGGTTTGAGACGCTGGGCGACACGCCACTCGAAATCGCCTACTCGCCCATCACCAAACCAGATAAAGTACTAGAGCTAATCTTCCGTCCGGGCAACATTCCGGCGCTACTGATGATTAGCGCGCCCTTGGCCTTCTTGCCCGTCGCCGGTTTGCCCATGCTGATCATGACCGCGCCCTCGGTGGCTTTTGTCCTCCTCAGCAACAACCCAACCCTGCGCCAACTGGAGACATGGCATTACGCCTCGCCCATGTTGGCCTTTGTGATGTTAGCCAGCATGGACGGCTTGGCTCGGATCACCCATTACGGCAGTCGGCTGATTCAGCCGCGCCTTGGTAAAAACAGCAAACAGGTCGCTCCGTACATCCGTAATACGATGGTCGTGATTCTGCTCTGCACCTCGCTGACCTACCATTACTATCGTGGCTACTCACCGTTCAGCACACTCTACGAACCGATTACCGTGACCGACCATCATGAGCTAGGTCGAGAGATTGCCCGCACCATTCCGGCTGACCAGAGCGTACTGGCTCAAGCGCAGTTGATTCCCTACGTCGCCCACCGTATGGAGTTAGGTATCTGGAGTGGGCCGCTGTTGACCGACTATGAGTATGTGTGGCTTGATTTGAGCCATCAGAAAATTCCGAACCGCTTTAACGCCCACGGGGAGTTTTTAACGGGCTTGATTGTGGAGGATGAGTTTGGCTTTGTACGCATGGAGGATGGCTACATGTTGTTACAACGGGGAGCCAAGCGACCAGTCATGCCGGAGCAGTTTTTCAGCTTTACCGAGTATGACCGTTTGCCCGATGAAGTGCAACTGTTTCACGTGAACTTTGGCGAGACCTTCCGGCTCGTGGGTGTGAAACCGGAAATACGTCGTTTAGCTACCTCCGAAACCGAGCCGCAGGTCGTACTTTATTTTGAGGTGTTACAAAAACCAGACCAAGATTATCATCTGTTCTTGTATCTGCTTGATGAGCATGGCGACGTAATCGGAGCGACCGATTACCCGCAACCGGCCATGTTCTGGTGGCCGACCTCGCAATGGGAACAGGGCGATCAACGCCAAATTCGGGTGAATACGATTCCGTGGTGGACGGGTGACAAAACGATGTTTGGTTACGCCATCGGATTCAGCCGTCATGATGATCCGTGGGATCAGTCGGCTCGATTGCCGGTTAGTTGGCTGGCTAAGTCGGTCAATCCGATTAACAGCACCCCGATTCAAGATGATACGCTATTGCCCATCGCCGCGTTTGAGCGTTGGGGGGGATTGACTTATCCAAGACCGTTGAGCTTACGATGATGGTATTTATTTATGGGTGAGCTAAATAAAACCAAAACCGACTCCCATCAGAGAGTCGAGACTGGCCTGAAACAAAAGAGCGTCCTCTCGGAGTGAGGGGACGCTCTTTTTGTTTAAGTAGGTGAGCATAAATTCTGCGGAACACCTCCGAGGAAAACTACATACCTCGGAGGAGATAAGTCCGCAAAACTTTTGAACAGTTACTTAGCAGAACGATGAACTACTTGACCATTGGATACCAAGTCTTTTGGTTCGACACGCCCACCGACACTCAAGCGTTGATCTTTTTACCAGTTTCAACTACCCAATCCGGGCGATAGTCCGCCTATTGTCCGGCAGATTGGACAACCGGCAAAGGAGTTGATACTCACTGGTTGATTACACCATTTATTGTATTGAACCAAGGGCTTTGTGCGTCTTTGTACCATTTGCGCGGCTATCTCATAAAAAACCCACTATTTTGGATGCTTTTTCGGTGAAGTGGCAGTGGAACACCAGCATGTTCTTACTTCTTGGTCTGGCTACTTTCTTTCCAGACAACAACATCTGCATTTTCTGTGAGAATATCCAATTGCAAATCTCTTAAATTATAGCCCCTCGGCCATTACTAAGACACTTGTCATTATGTTAAGCTGAATATAAAACTTATCATCGCATAAATCCTCCAATTAGAGGGCATGCGGAGTGCAAAAGCAAGAAGCTTTTGCACTCCGCATGCCCTCTAATTGGAGGATTTTGGCTTTAGGTTGCAAGGTGCTCCTTCTTCATCCGTTCAGCCAGAGCATAGACATCTCGTTTGAGCCAGCCACTTTGCTGAGTGACTAGCTTGACCGCGTCTTTACGTCTCGTTCCACCAGCTATTGCATCGACTATCGCCTGTTCGACAGCCTCTTGGCTCCAGTTTTCCGCTTCTGGTGCGCCAGCCACTACCAATGTAAACTCCCCGCGCGGGGTACGTTCAGCCCAAGCATCAACGGCTTGAGCAAGCGTACCGCGCCAAATCTCCTCATGCAATTTGGTCAATTCTCGACACACCGCGATCGATCTGTCATTCCCAAAAACAGCGGCCATATCCACCAAACTAGCCTGTACCCGATGGGGTGATTCGTAAAAAATGAGGGTCGCCAATTGTGACCTCAACTGCTCAAACAAGGTTTGCCGTGCCGTTGATTTACGAGGCAAAAAACCGACAAACAAAAACTGGTCAGTTGGCAGACCGCTCACTGGCAAAGCTGTCAATAACGCACTCGCCCCCGGAATCGCGACCACATCAAAACCATGCTGAATCGCGGCCTGCACCAGTTTATAACCGGGGTCAGAAAGCAAAGGAGTCCCTGCCTCCGAGACGAGCGCAACATCATGCTCCGTCAGCAAGTCGAGAATACGCTTGATTTGATGGGGTTTGCTATGCTCATGGTAACTAAGTAACCGTGTTTTTATCTCAAAATGAGCCAGTAACCGCCCCGTCGTGCGTGTATCTTCGCTGGCAATAGCCCCTACCTCGCGTAGCACATTTACGGCACGAAACGTTATATCGTCAAGATTTCCTAATGGTGTTGAAACTACATATAAGACTGTCATATTTTAGATTTACGACTCATGATGGCGCTAGGGCATGTGTCCCGATTAAGTTGCGCGTCCAGAGTGATTCAGGCTCTTTGGGGCTTTCCGTGCAAACGTCATGATTGTATCATCATCTTCCCGCAAGTTTTAAACTTGCGGGAAGATTGCCCCATCAAAGTATCTAATTCAGGGCACAGTTTCGAGTTGCACGGAATCTACCAGAGAACCTCTCTAAAATTGAACCACTCTCATAACAAGGACTGTTCAGTTCTAATCTATATGGGCATAATCGTGACGCTACAAGCATCACCTACAGTGATATTGTCAGACATGAGGCCGTGGAGGTCACGCTTGTAGCGTGACGAACATGGAGAACTGAACAGCTCTTGCACGTTTACCCCTGCCCAATTATAGCTTTACAGTTGTCAATTAGTATCTGATCTTGCGTGGGTAAAACCGTGCGTGGGTCAAGCAAAACACGGTCTTGACCGATGCGGGTAATGATGGGCGGTGTGGTTTGGCGAAGTTGGGCGGCTAATTTATGAGGGGCGATTCCTGTAATGGTTAGTGCTTTTGTGGGCATGCTTTGACCGGGCAGGCTCCCTCCACCAACTGTCGATTGGCTATCCGAAAGAGCCAACGAAACATGGCTTGGTAGATGAGCCGCTGAAAACTGTGCTTGCCACTGCTCGGCTCGATGAACGAGTTGCTCCAACGGAGTCGAGATCATCTGCCAAACGGGAATTTCTTGTGTGGCTTTTTGCTCAAGGTAGGCAAGTAAGGTAGCGTGTAAGGCGGCTAAAGTGGTCTTATCGACCCGTAAAGCTCGAATAAGCGGATGTTGTTTGATTTGGTCAATAAAACGCTTCTTGCCCAAAATTAAACCCGCTTGGGGGCCACCGAGTAGTTTATCACCACTAGCAGTTACAATATCTACCCCAGCAATAATGCTTTCTTGAATCGTCGGCTCATGATCCAAACCAAAGGGCACAGTATCAATCAAAGTGCCGGAGCCTAAATCCTCCATAACAGGTATCCCCGTTTTATGGCTAAGTTGAGCCAGTTCGGCCAAAGTTGGTTCGGCAGTAAAACCAGTTATTTGGTAATTACTGTGATGAACGCTCAACAAAAGGCCGGTATCGACGTTGATAGCCCGCTCGTAATCACGGACATAAGTTCGATTAGTGGTGCCGACCTCAACCAGTTTAGCACCCGATTGAGTCATAATATCCGGCACGCGAAAACCGCCGCCAATTTCGACCAGTTGACTACGGCTAATCACCACCTCATGCCCTTGAGCTAAAACCGTCAAGGCCAAAATTACTGCCCCCGCGTTGTTATTGACAACCACCGCAGATTCCGCACCCGTCAACTGACACAGTAAATCAGCCGCATGAACGTAGCGCGAGCCACGTTTACCCGCATCCAAGTTATATTCCAAATTAGAGTAGGCCGAGGCGGCATGTTGCATGGCTCGTTGGGCGCGCTCACTGAGCAAGGCTCGCCCCAAATTGGTATGAATAATCACCCCTGTGGCGTTGATGACAGGTTGCAGGGTAGGGGAGACGGCTTCCACTAATCGAGCCGTAAGGTTGTCGATGAGTGCCTCCACTGTTGCGGCCAACCCGCCTTGAGCAATCTCGTCGCGGTTGATGGTAAGTTCAGCTCTGACCGCGGCCATAACGAGCAATGTTCCATGCTGAGTCAACAAGGTTTGTACCGCGGGTTGGCTCAACAGTTTATCGACACTAGGTAGCTTACGAAATTCGTTGGTCATAAATTAGTCCCGAGTTAAAATAAAGGTTTCAATCAGTACAAATACTGAAATCAAAACTAAAAGTGTAGCCCAGTTCAGGGCACGCATAAGTTGCAAATAGGCCATAAGCAGACCTAGCAGTCCAACCCACAAGGCTTGCCGAGCTAAACGAGTGTTATCTTTCTCAAACCAGTATGGCCGGGCAAAGCGCTGATTTAAGTATAAGGCAATTGGAATTGTTAAACCCGCCAAAAAGCCAAAAAGAAACACCGCGCCAAAAACCAGCGGTTGCCAATGGATTGAGTCGAAGCCTTGCACTAAACATTGTTTGTTTAGACTCAAGAGTTCATCTGTTGGACACTGTTGCGTACTCAGATAAAGTAAGCCAATTAAATTAATAAATGCGAGGGTGAATCCAGCAATACCCCACCATTTTTTTTGCATGTAAATTCACCTATTAAAGTTAGGTTATTA
>JAUCGA010000025.1 GCA_030377865.1 Anaerolineales bacterium HSG25
TTGTGACATCGTGGCCTCCCCACTGTCTTTTAAGGTTATGAGATATTATACTTCAAGTAGGGTGCAAAACGCTACTTTCTACTAATACTATTCATTTTATACTACTTCATACTAGCGAATGGGGAGATGCAAGTATGGAATGAAATAGTAAATGGTAAACAATGAATGGTAAATTGCAAATTACGTTTGTCGCCAAGAACGGTTTGAATACTGGTACTGAAAATACGACAAAGTTGACCATGTTTATCCGTAATGCCGCTCGTTCACCATTTATAATTCACCATTTACCATTTATAATTTTGATAATTTGTAACTACGCAGAACTCATCCAATGACTATTTGAGTTGTGCGGGGTCTTCAATCATACGGTTCATGCGATTGCACTATATTTCACAAATTTGCAATTTGGGTGTAGTATATGGCTTGGTTTTTGAGCCTGATGATAAAATTCGTCACTAATCAACATAACAATTTTCAACAGTTAGTCATGCAATTTATGAAATTAAAATGACTAACATTTCTATTTTTCGAGGAGAAATATCATGAGTAACGTCGTAAAAGTCGCTGTAACCGGCGCGGCCGGTAATATTGGATATGCACTATTGTTCCGTCTAGCTTCAGGTGAAATTTTTGGACAAGACACACGAGTAGCTCTGCATTTGCTAGAAATTACTCCGGCTCTAAAAGCCTTAGAAGGAGTAGTTATGGAACTAAATGACTGTGCCTTTCCATTGTTAGATAACGTGGTTATTACTGACAACGCCGAAGTTGCGTTTGATGGGATTAACTGGGGATTATTAGTCGGAGCAAAACCTCGAGGCAAAGGCATGGAGCGGGGTGATTTAATTCGCGAAAATGGCCCGATTTTCACAGGACAAGGTAAAGCGCTTAACAAAGCGGCTGATAATGTACGAGTATTGGTAGTTGGGAACCCAGCTAACACCAACGCCTTAATTGCGGCTAACAATAGCGATGTCTCTGCCAACCGTTTTGCGGCTATGACGCAACTTGATGAAAACCGAGCCTATAGCCAGTTGGCTACCAAAGCAGGTGTAAAAGTAACTGACATCAGCAATGTGACAATTTGGGGTAACCACAGCGCCACGCAATATCCTGATATAGAAAACGCAAAAATTAATGGCAAACCTGTATCAGAAGTAATTACTGACCAAGCATGGTTACAAGGTGAATTTATTACCACCGTACAAAAACGAGGCGCGGCCATCATCAAAGCCCGAGGCGCATCCTCAGCCGCTTCAGCCGCTTCAGCCGCTCTAGACCATGTAATGAACATGGGCAAGAAAACTCCTGATGGTGAATGGTTCTCTTGCGCTGTACCATCTGATGGAAGCTATGGTGTCGATGAAGGATTAGTCTTCTCCTTCCCAATTACTGCTGATGGTGAAGGTGGATTCAGTATTGTACAAGGGTTGTCGATGAGCGACTTCGCCAAAGAGAAATTTGCTCTTACCCTAGAAGAGCTTCGAGACGAAAAAGAAGTAGTTAGCGATCTCCTATAAACGAAACGTAAAAGTTCAGTAAAACCGCCCTAGAAACCCGATTTCTTTAAGAAATCGGGTTTCTGACGCTCCTTCTGGCAAGTTCACTGAATATTTACTTAGAATTAGGGCTGTTCAGTTCTCCATGTTCGTCACGCTACAAGCGTGACCTCCACGGCCTCATGTCTGACAAAATCACTGTAGGTGACGCTTGTAGCGTCACAATTATGCCTATATAGATTAGAACTGAACAGCCCTTGAGTTAGAATATAATGAAGAAGAAGCGAGAGAAAATTCTCTCGCTTCTTTTGTATTACCCATCTCAGTACCCGATATGCTGATTAAATAAAAATTTTTCGACAAGATTTACAGGATTATTGTTACCGTTTTTATCCTGTTCATCCTGTAAATCCTGTCAGATTGCCTTGTTTTTTATTTCCGATAATCTCTCTTGTCGGGTAACGAGTATTACCCATAACTTCCACTAAGGATGATACCCACATGAAATTAACAATTGGCTCCCGAAAATCCATGCTGGCTCAGACCCAAACCAACATGGTCAAACAGATGTTACTAGCTCATTGGCCTGACCTAACCGTTGAGATTGACCTAATTGATACACAAGGAGATTTAAATCGAACTGACCCGTTACCCGAAATTGGGGGAAAGGGGTTATTTACCTTAGAGTTAGAAGAAGCCTTACGCGCCAAACGAATTGATTTGGCCGTTCATAGTCTAAAAGATTTACCTGTTGAAGATAGTCCCGATTTGGCTGTCGTAGCGATTCCAGTCCGAGCCGCGGCGCAAGATATGCTGGTTTCACATCAGGCTCAAACCATTACCGAACTGCCTCCCAACGCGGTTGTTGGAACCAGTAGTCGCCGTCGGGCGGCTCAGGTATTGGCATTACGTCCCGATGTGACCATCAAAGATATCCGAGGGAATGTGGATACTCGTCTGCGTAAATTGGATGATCCTAATCAAGGATACGATGCTATTCTATTGGCTCAAGCGGGGCTGGATCGCCTCGGTTACGATTTAGCGCATGCCCATGCGCTCACACCCGAACAGATGCTTCCCGCTCCCGGTCAAGGAGCGCTAGGGATTCAAGGACGAGCAGATGATCCACAGGTTAACGCCTATCTACAGGCGCTTGATGATTCCGCTACACGCAATCGTGTCGTGGCAGAACGAGCTTTTTTGAACAGCTTAGGCGGAGGGTGTTCCTTGCCCGTCGGTGCTTGGGCCACATTATCAGACCATCGAATCACGCTCCAGGGCATAGTAGCGAGTGCCGATGGAAAAACAGTCATTAAAATAGAGGACAACGCGCCTCTGGCTGAGGCCGAACAGTTAGGACGTTCTGTGGCACAACGTGCGATTGATCAAGGAGCCAAGGCTTTGTTAGACGTTCATGTTTCTTGAAAAATTCCTGATGCTACCGGAGTTTGTGGGATATATAAATGATTTTTTGCCTCCAAAGTGCATCATAAGGATTATACAGGATGGAATGAAATGGTAAACGGTAAACGGTGAATGGTGAACTGTAAATTACGTTTGTCACCAGAGCAATTTGGATACTGGCATTGAAAATACGACAAAGTTGATCAGATTTATCCGTAATGCCGCTCGTTTACCGTTTATAATTCACCATTTACCATTTACAATTTTCCATGAGGGTAACGGGTGTGTACCCGTTACCCATAACAGGCGGGTAGTGCGAAGCCTCCTTGAAGGAGGATATACCCGCCAAATACCCGTTACGATTACATAATCGCAACGATCAGGAAACGATCAGGAAAACACTGAAAAAGATCATGTCACCCTGAGCGATTTTTGCGAAGGGTCTCTCTTACCCAAATTTAGGTGGATTCTGTAGTGGTCAGCTTGATGTTGAAAAAGATTATGTCACCCTGAGCGTTTTGTGCGAAGAGTCTCTTTTACCCGAATTTAGGTAGATTCGGGCGGATACTTCGCCTTCGGTTCAGCATGACATGGTTTTCAACATCATCTTGACCATCATAATTATTTTACTTTACACAGATTTTTGGTATAGTTGAACCGAATATCAATGCAACATACAAAACCCCACCACGCCATGCCATGCGGTGGGGTTTTTGAAATAAAGGAGATGTATTTACACCATGTTAACGATTAGTAACTTAACCCTCGCCTATGGTGACCGAACCTTATTTAAGGAAGTTGACCTGAAGTTTTTACCCAGCAACTGTTATGGTCTCATTGGAGCGAACGGAGCCGGAAAATCGACTTTTTTGAAGATTATATCGGGCGAAATTGAGCAAACCCACGGCGATGTGTTCATGAATCCAAATGAACGATTAGCTGTTTTACAGCAGGATCAGTTCGCGTTTGATGAGTTTACAGTCCTACATACCGTTATTAAAGGCCACCAACGATTGTACGAGATTATGATTGAACGAGACAAAATTTATGCCAAACCCGATTTCTCAGACGAAGATGGCGTTAAGGCGGCAGAGTTGGAGGATGAGTTCGCCGAAATGGGAGGCTACGAGGCTGAATCGGAAGCGGCTTCTTTGCTTAAAGGACTAGGTATTGGTGAAAATTTGCATGACAAACAAATGGGTAGTTTAGAAGCAGGTCAAAAAGTGCGAGTTCTGCTGGCTCAGGCTCTGTTTGGCAACCCCGATATTTTGCTTCTCGATGAGCCGACCAACAACCTCGACCTCCAGTCGATTAGTTGGTTAGAGGATTTTTTGAGTAAGTTCAGCAACACCGTAATTGTTGTCTCGCACGACCGGCACTTTTTAAACAATGTCTGCACTCATATTTCCGATATTGACTTTGGTCGGATAAAAACATACGTTGGTAACTATGATTTTTGGTATCAATCTAGTCAGTTAGCCTTGCGTCAACGACAAGAATCGAGTAAAAAGGCAACAGATAAGATTAAAGAGTTAGAAGATTTTGTGCGCCGCTTTAGTGCTAACGCATCCAAGTCGAAACAGGCTACCGCTCGGAAAAAACTGATTGACAAACTCCGTCCCGAAGAGATGCCAGCCTCAACCCGAAAATTCCCCTACATCGACTTTAAGTCCGACCGCCCATGTGGTAAGGTCATCGCTAATGTAACGGGGGTCAGCCACACCTTTGATGGTGAACATGTGCTGAATGACTTTAACCTGACTGTCGAGAACGGAGATAAAATCATCTTTTTAGGCCCTAACGATCTGGTCAAAACGGTTCTGTTTGAGATTCTAGTGGGTAATATTGAGCCGGATAAAGGACAGGTTACTTGGGGCACAACAATCAAAACAACCTATTTCCCAAAAGAAAATAGTCAGTTTTTTGACACGGATCTGAATCTGGTCGATTGGTTGCGCCAATATACCACCGAGGATGATAGTAATATTGTACGAGGCTATCTGGGGCGCATGCTCTTCTCTGGTGAGGAGGCGTTGAAAGAGGTAAATGTCCTTTCTGGGGGTGAGAAGGTGCGCTGTATGCTCTCTCGCATGATGCTTCGGGGAGCTAACGTGCTGTTGTTTGACGATCCGACCAACCATCTTGATTTAGAGGCGATTACGGCGCTTAACAATGCACTCATCAAATTTAAGGATGTAATTCTCTTTTCATCTCATGACCACGAATTTGTCTCTACCGTTGCCAATCGGGTGATTGAACTGACTCCCAATGGAGTCATTGACCGTGCTATGACCTTCGAGGAATATGTCAAAAATAAGCAGGTGCAACAACTCCGAGCTAAGTTATATCAGCATGTAGAACTGTTTAAGTTGTAAGGATACCTAGGAAGTTCCAGAATTTAAAACCTCTCAAAACCATTGTGACACTCTACCCCTCAGTCGTAAATATTCAGTGAACTCGCCAGAAGGAGCGTCAGAAACCCGATTTCTTTAAGAAATCGGGTTTCTAGGGCGGTTTTACTGAACTTTTACAGCAGGGGGGTAGAGACTCTGCTCAATTTGGGAGATTTATTTTCTTGGAATTGCCTTAACTGAGGTTATTATTTCATGTCCGTTCCGTTAAACCAGCAAACTAAACAGCTACTGAAATCAATTTCTTTTTTTCATCTATTGAGTAACGATATATTGGTAGATATTGCCGTGACCGTAACCGTACATCAATTTCAAGCAGGTGAGATTATATTTTTAGATGGTGATCCATTTGCGGGGCTACACCTGATCGAAAAGGGGTTGGTCAAATTGTACTCTATGTCGGAAAAGGGACGAGAGTACGTGTTGAGGGTGTTGCAAGCGGGTGAGTTATGTAATGAGGTGCCGATTATTGACGGTGGGCCGAATCCAATTAATTGCCAAGCGGTTGAGGATAGCACGATCTGGATTATTTCTGCGAAAAGCTTAGAGCAGTTGCAGATACAGCATCCAGTTTTACGCGGTATCATTGTCAGAAATGTTGCCATACGCTGTCGGCAGTTGGTCAGGCAAATTAGTCGGCTCTCTTTTTTGTCGGTTCCGGGACGGTTGGCCGCATTTCTTCTGAACCAGAGCAAAGGAGAAGATATAGTGGCTCGTCGCTGGACACAGGAGGAGTTGGCGACCTATTTAGGAACAGTCCGCGAGGTGGTTAGTCGTGCTTTTCAGGATTTACAACGAGCGGGTCTGATTTCAGTCAATCGGCACGAAATTCATATATTGAATCGTGCTCGTTTAGAAGAATTGGCAGAGATATAGAAAGGAGTGCAAAAGCATCTTGCTTTTGCCGCAGACAAACATGCAAAAGCAAGATGCTTTTGCACTCCGCAGACAAACATGCAAAAGCAAGATGCTTTTGCCGCAGACAAACATGCAAAAGCAAGAAGCTTTTGCACTCCGGAGACATCGAATTTGAATTTTTATGCGATAATAAGTTATTGCCGAACAAGTCTCTTACTCCGAAATCGTCACCGTGGTTAGATGAAAGCTATTTCCAGCAGGATTGCCCGCTTCGTCGAGCCAATCGAGCCGCTCAAATGTGTCGGGTAGATACAATCCAATTTGGAGTGGATAGTCGCCAAGTGGAATATCTACGGAGAGGGGAATGGCATGCTGGTCGGCGATGATTTGGCCGGGTCGCCATAAATCGGTCGGGTATTGCCAACAGACTGGCACACCATCCGCCTGAGCGACGAGACCAGTATCTTCCTTTTCTAAATGGGTAAAGACTTGATAGTTGGCCGGTATCGAGGTTAGCGCCTGCCAATACAGCGTGACGGGCAGTCGTCCGTTGGGGGTGGCGCGTTGGGTGTCGATGTCGTACCCCACCAGTTGAATCAGGTTAGCAAAGTTGACCGAAATCGGAATCGCCCCCCGTACCGAACGGGCAAACTGCTCTGGAGTAGCGCTTTGGTCAAACAACACCGCCAAAGCAGTCTCATCAGTCTCATCAGTCTCATCAGTCTGCCTCGGCTCTAGCCTAATGGGGGTAAGTTGTTTGACCCGCATGTTTTTACCGTTACTTAGGTCAAATTGACGTACGGTCTGGTAACTGGTCTCAATTATATCGGTTGGTAACTCAACCGGATCAATCAAATCATCGGCCAAAAAATAGAATTCTGGCTGAGGGTCGCAGGCTCGGGGTGCGCCGCGAGTGTACCATGTGGTCACATCCGGCTCTTCGTTACTGCCGTAATCGCCCTGTAATTCACCCATGCTGATTTGCTGTCCAACGGCCTTCCATCCGGCTCGATGAGCGAAGCCAAAGAATCCGGCCTTGGGCGGTTCTTTATAGGGTGTCCAAAACAGAGCCATCTCTCCGGCGGGATAATCCTGCCAATACTCCACATCATGCCGCACAAAACTATTCCACAAAAACACGGTCAACAAAAGATAAAGTATGGCCGGTAACAGATAACCGTTTGGCGGCAGAAGAGTTGCCAAGCCGCGTTGAATCGAGGGGCTGAGTCGACCTGCATGCTGTTGAAGCAATAAGCTAAACTCATACAAGGCCAATCCACTCAACAACGACCAAGCCGGAACGATGGTGTAGATATGGGTCAGCCCCAAGGCCACGACAAAATTGTAGCCTAAAAATGGTACCGCGAGCCAAACCACTATCGACTGAGTGACTGAGCCAAAAGGAAGCTGTAAAAACAGGCCGAGCAGAAGTAACGCAAAGGGTAGAAAAGCGAGACTCCAATCATCAAATCCATGCCCACCAAAAAAGTTAAAATCTAGCCCATCAGGGCGCATGAGAATGAACAGGATACCCAAAGTTAGTAGCAAGCCTAGCGTATAACGTCCCCACTGCACCAATTTGGCAAATAGTACCGGATCAAAATGGAGAGAATTTATCACCCAAGCTGATTTTTCGACTCGGTGCTGATCGGTTTGCTTGTCCTTGCTGAAACAAACTTTCCACAAGGCCCAAGCAAAAATCAGTAGAGTGGTCAAGACAATGTAATAAAAGGAACTGTAAAAACTGTTAAAGTGGAAAAAATCAGGCAAGTTGTTACGCAAACTATCGCCGATTCGGTTGCCCACATATTCGCCGGTGCGATTGGCTTGGGGGTCGAGGCTGTAAGGCAAGTAAAAGGGCAAGCTGGTCATCAACATGCCGAGCATGAACAATCCACTCGACAGATAGGGCGCTTGGCGAAGCATAGCCACTCCACCTTGTTTTAATAATGGTTTTACAGTGACTACCGTTACAATCCAAACCAAGGCGGGTAGTACCAAAATAGCGTCGTAATGAGCCAACAATCCCATGCCGAGCGATAGACCACTCACAAAAGCAAGCCGTTTTTGACCAGTTTGCTGCCAGACCAAAAGTAGCAACAAGGCCACACTACTAAACCAAACCACCAAAGCTTGATACTGCACAATCCGACCGAAGGCAACCATAAATCCGTTGAAGGCGAAGAAACCTCCAGCCAACGTACCAACCGTCACGGCGAATCGGCTTTCCGTAAGAGGCGGAATCAATATCCTTTGCCCAAGCAAAATAATGGTCAGGATGCCCCACATGGAGGCCAGGGTGAAGGGCAGGCGAGCTATAGCCTCGGTGACGGTTCCGGTCAAGGTCCACATGGTCATAGGATAGAGCAGTTCGCTGGGGCCTTTGGAGCGTAGGAACAGGGCATCTTCATGGCCGGTTAGGCTCTCAGCCGCGCTAATCATAGCCAAAGCTTCATCGCCCTGAAATTCACTATAGTTGAGGTTGGTCAGCCGTAAAGCGAGTGGCATGGCAATAATGAGGAAATACAGCAACAGCGTTGAAACGGAGATTGTAGGTAGATAGCCTGTGTCGGTGTGGGGAATATTCGACCAAACCTGTTTGCCTACGAGTGGAAGTAGGGCGACCAGATTCAACGTCAAAAGTAACTGCCAGCGTTCGATTGGGCCGGGCAGATAATGGAGGAGCAACATGGTCATGCCGCTAAAGGTATAACTGAGGACGGCGGCCATGACTATCCGCCAAAGGAAACTATGACGAGTAAAAAATCGGTGTGACCATGACCAACCGGGGAGGAATGTGACTAGCAGTAACGCGCCAAGCACACGCAAGGGGTTGGCTGAGGGAAGTAAAAGGCTTATGTTGGCGACGAGAAGACTCGCCAAATAAAGCACTGCAAGTGAACGGTTTTTCAAACGGCCTCTACTAGACCAGTTCGGGAACAATTAATCATCTCATAAAAACTCAAATTCGAGATCCACGGAGTGCAAAAGTTTCTTGTTTTTGCATGGTTGTTTTTGGCAAAAGCAAGAAGCTTTTGCCGGAGACAAACATGCAAAAGCAAGAAGCTTTTGCACTCCTTTATTGCCGAACAGTTCTACTGTATCCGTCGCCCTAAACCTAAAAATAGGGCTTTTTCGAGGGCTAACACGGCAAGGGCAAAATCTTGCATGGTACGTCCGGTTAGATCGGCTACGGTGATTTGGTTTGGGGCTGTCCGTCCAGTAATTTTGCCGATAATCAGATCGCCCAACTCACCTTGAACATTTTCTTCGGTGATGATACATTTATCGAGCGCATGATAAATTTCACCCATCATGATCGACTGAATCAGTTTATCTGTGACAACCACATCGGCCAAGTCTAATACCGCAGGATACAATTCTTGTTTAGTAGGACTATTACTCCCTACCGCGTTGATGTGAACGCCCGGCTTTAGCCACTCAGCCTTAACCAGTGGACGTTCACTAGCAGTGGTAGTGATAATAAGGTCAGCATTATGGACGGCTTCTTGGACGGAAAGGGCAATTTCGATATTAAAATCATACTCTTCAATCAGGCGACGGGCATAAGTATCTACGTTCATCGGTGAACGTCCCCAAACAACCACATTTTTAACATCCCGAACCAGTTTTAACATTTTTAGTTGCATGTAGGCCTGTTTACCAGAGCCGATAATCGCCACCCGTTTTAGCTCTGGATTAGCGAGATATTTGGCCGCGATCGCACCGGTTGCACCGGCTCGAATACGCGTTAAGTAACCATGATCATACAACATCGCCGCCGGAAATCCGGTCGCGGCATCAAACACCATAGTCATCTCGCTCTGTACTGGCAAGTTGATGGTCGGGTTATCTTGAAAGCTGTTCTCAACTTTAATTACGTAGTAGGGGGCTTCTTCCAAATAGGTGCCACGAACCTGTACTGAACCGTTTACATCGGGCAGACCCAAAGCAAAGGCCGCGGGTAGATTCATGCGCCCTTCTGCCGAGGCGATGAACACTTTTTCAACTGCTTCTATTGCATCGGTCAAACTAACAGTTTGACGAATCTCATCTTCACCAAGTAATAAAAAAGACATAGACACAGTATAGCATAAATTTTTCACGGTGAGAAACATGATACGTGAAAACGTGAGGCGTGAAGACGTGAGGCGTGAAGACGTGATGCGTGAAAACGTGATACGTGAAGACGTGAGGCGTGAAAACGATCAGTCTCTTTGAAAATGGGCAATCTTCCCGCAAGTTCTAAACTTGCGGGAAGATGATGACACAATCATGATGTTTGCACGGAAAATCCCAAAGAGCCAAACTACAATGACCATTTATTCATGCCCGTTATGCCAAAATCTATTGACCCAGCTTTACTATGAAGATCGACAACGCGTGTATCGGCAATGTTTGTGCTGTAAGTTGGTATTTGTACCACCAGCTTACTATCTCTCTGCCCAAGCAGAAAAGGCGGAATACGACCTGCATCAAAACTCTCCGCACGACATGGGGTATCGCCGTTTTTTAAGCCGGATATTTGAGCCAATGCAAGCCCGCTTGCCTGCCGCTAGTGTGGGCTTAGATTTTGGCTCTGGACCGGGACCGACCTTGTCGGAGATGTTCAAAGAGGCTGGACATACCATGCAGATTTATGACATTTACTATGCGAAGAACCATTCGGTATGGGAGCATAGTTATGATTTTATAACCAGCAGTGAGGTGGTGGAACATCTACATCGACCGCATGAGGAGTTACAGCGACTATGGACATGTCTCAAACCGAATGGTTTTTTGGGGATTATGACTAAGTTGGTGATTGATCAAACTGCATTTGCTAGTTGGCACTACAAAAACGATTTGACCCATGTCTGCTTTTTTTCGCGGCCAACCTTCAACTGGATTGGTGTTCAATGGGGATGCGAGCCGGAGTTTGTGGCTGACGATGTAACGATATTTCGGAAGCCTGAGCTTGATTAGAATCAAAAAAGTTAGGACTATTTTCCTCACAGCGATGTTTCGCATTATAATAGATTGATTTGGTAGATATTTGGAGGATAGTTTTGTCTTATATACGATACATCCTATGCATTAGTTCTCTTTTATTGTTTCTTAGTGCCTGCGGAGAAGTTGCAACCCCCAACCGGCCTATGGCTCCATTGGTGGATGCGTTGCCAACAATCAACCTAAATGCGGTACCGACTCCCACCAGTACCTTGGTACTCTCCCAAGTGACTCCAACCACCACCCCCACAGTTACCCCCATCCCCGATGAGGTAAAAGGTTTTGTGGTTGATGTGCTTGATGGAGATACCATTGCCGTTGTTATGGAAGGTGATTCGTTTCAGCAGGCATACATAGTGCGCTATATTGGCGTTGATGCGCCTGAAAAAACGGCTAAAACACCTTGGGGACAGGTCGCTTATGAGCAAAATCGAGATTATTTACAGCTTAAGGCTGTACGCCTTGTCCGTGACCAGACCGATTTTGATGAAGAGGGAAACTTGTTGCGATACGTCTATTTGGGTGAGGAGCTAGTTAATGTTTGGCTGGTCGAAAATGGCCTAGCAGAGGCAATTTCTAGTGAGCCAAATGTCATGTTTCGGCCTGAGATTGGAGCCGGTGAACGGTTAGCTCAAGAGAGTGGCTTAGGTTTATGGGGGCCTGATCCAACCGCCACGCCAAAGTGGATTCGTCCGACGGCTAATCCAGAAACGGCTGATATTGCCCCCACCCCAGAAGATTCATCTCCCGATTCAACCGCAGAACCTTCCACGAACGACATAACCGCGACTGTCACCACCTCTCTTCCATCAAGTGGCCTCAACATCGCTACCTCTACGCCACGGCTAACCAGTACGACCACCATCGACCAAGCAACCGTTGAACCAACCGCATCAGCCGATGAGTAGTAACATTTTATCAACTTCTTGCTACCCGATATTTTTATTAATCAATATATCGGGTAGCAAGGTAAGCAAAATCCAAATTATTACAAAGGAGTATGTACCAATGGAGCAAAACAGCATGTTAAAACAGACAGTATTAAACCGATTTACGATTTATCGTCTTAGCCTCGTCCTTATCGGCGTGGTTTTGACCAGCCTATTTTATGTCCCCGCGGCTTCGGCCAATACGGAGATTACCGATTGTACGGAGACCAACTTGAGACTCGCCATCGCCGCCGGACAGGTTGTCACTTTTAACTGTAGCGGCTCATCAACGATTACCTTGGGTAGTGAAATCGATATTTTGACCCAGGTAACCATTGATGGGGGTGGAACCGTCACCATTAACGGTGGTGGCAACCGTATTTTTAATGTAGGTATTGGGCGTAAATTAACCCTACAAAACATTACCATAACGGGTGGGAGCGCAAGTCAAGGTTCGGCCATTTACAATAATAACAACGGTCAGGTTTGGCTGGTTAACAGTACCATCATCGATAATGATACCGTCGCCAGTAGTATCTGTACTACAGGAATAGGGGGGAATAAGTCTAACGGTTGTGGGGCGATTTTTAACACTAGCGGGGCAACACTCAATGTAATCAGTAGTACCATCTCTAACAATGACGCTCCCGGACGAGGGGGAGCTATCTCAAATGTGGATGCGACAGTAAATATTATTGGCAGTGTTATTGAAGGTAATACTGCGACAAGCCGAGGGGGAGCAATTAACCATTTTAGTGATTCTGGAGGTGGTCAACTAACCATCGAAAACAGTATCATCCGTAATAACACCTCCAGTCATAATGGTGGAGCTATCTTTATTCATAGTTCTCCAGCCACCATTCTTAATAGCACCTTGGATACTAACACCGCAGTAAATGGTGGGGGCATGGCTATTCTCAGTGATAATAGCTCTGTTGAAATCACTATTAATCGTAGTACCTTTAGCAACAATAAAGTATCTGATCTCAACAGCACGAACACAGGTGGATTAGAAATAGCTGTTGGAGATGATGCATCCAAGACGGTTCAAGTAAATATAGAAAATAGTACCTTTTTTGGTAATCAGGGTGGTAATCCAGGTGCTATTCGAACTAATGATACGGCTCAGGTGACGATAAAAAATGTTACTATTGCTCAAAATAGTGTTATATCAAGCAACTTTGTAGGTGGTATTCAAGCAGGCGGAACGAGTACTGTTAGTCTGCAAAATTCTATCTTATATGCTAACTCCTCCAAACACTGTAATACTCAAGGGAGCAGTACACTTACAAATAACGGGGGAAATGTCCGAGACAATAATGATACTTGTCTCCAAATCGACTCTTCAGTACCGGACAAAAACCCCGGTTTAGATTCGTTGAATGATAACGGAGGTTGGAATCTAACTGCCGCATTAGTAGTTATTGACTCAGTAACCGGCAGTAGTTGTCCAACAATTGACCAACGGGGCTGGACTCGGCCTAATGCGCCGGGGAGTTGTGACGCGGGGGCTTACGAACGAAACGCTACCGTTCCTCTTACCTCAACCGTCACATCTGCTACTACCAGCACCCTGTCAGGCGAACCGGCATATAAGTTGGCCGTGGGGGGAACTAATTTCAATCAAAATAGTATCGTCTATTGGAATGATAAGCCCTTGCCGACGGTCTATAATAGCGACACCTCACTGACCGCTTACGTTTCGATTGCCGATTATAAAAATCTGCCCGGTTCTGTCACGGTTGGCAATGGCACTGGTGACACCTCAGCCTCTCCCTACCAATTTGGACCAAACAACCCGCCAACCAGCGTGACGATTAGCGGCCCGACGAGTGGTCTTATCAACAACGGCAGCTTTAGCTTTATTACAACGGTTGAACCGACCACCACCACTCTTCCTTTAACCTACACCTGGAGTGGAACCTATCTGTCAGCCACTCCTCATATTGCGATGGAAAGTTTGAATGATTCGTTTACAGTTGATCTGGATACGGCTGGAGATCAGATTATTACGGTCACGGTGGAAAATAACGAAGGCACGACCGTGACCGCCACCCACAATGTCGAGGTAGTTGTAAAGCCGGATGCAAACAATATCACCACCACCCAATCACTTACCACCGCCGAGATTCTGGATAATGTCGAGTTTGAGGTCTCCATTCCGACAACCACCACCACACCCATCACCTATATTTGGGAAGCGACCGAGCAAGAACCGACATCTCCCCAAACCACATCCACGAAGGGTGCAATTCTCAACCATAACTATACGTGGGTCACATCGGGAACGAAATATATTACTCTGACGATCCAAAATGTGGGTGGTGAGACTAAAAAATATTTCTCCATTACCATCACCATCGGGGCCATTAATGTGGGGGTCAGCGGCCCCGACAAGGGCGGTATCAACACCGACTACACCTTTACCGCTACAGTTTTTCCTGTCACACCGACCCGAACCATTACTTACCAATGGCAAGCCAACGATATTAGCGGTATTACCACCCAACAAGGCATGTTTGTGACCACCACTATTCCTTATTCATGGACAACCGGCGGTACAAAAGTTGTCACCGTAACCGCCTCTGACACAACGGGTCAAAAAACAGTTTCCACGACCATCACTATTGATACACCACCGTTGAGTGTCATGCTGACAGGGGCGAAACATGGTGAGTTGGGACAAGCCTATACCTTTACCGCCACCTCTGACCCGTCCACCACCACGCCGATTACCTACCTGTGGGAAGTAGATGGTCAAACAGCTATCACGCAAACCACTCAATCTGGAATTTACACCGATACCGCCTCATGGACATGGGACAGCATCGGCACCAAGATGATTACCGTGACCGCTCAAAATCGATCTGGAAGCATTGTTGCTAAACATACCATCGAGATTGTCATCTCCCCCGCCGGCCTGATGTTGAGTGGCCCAACCGTTGGTCGAGCCGGAAACAGCTACAACTTTAAGGCCATCGTCAGCCCGACCACGACGACTAGGCCCCTGACCTATACCTGGCAGGCGGATGGGCTAGAGACTAAGGTGTTGACTTCGACCAGTTTGACCAGTCCCATGTCGTTGACATGGATGGACGCTGGCACCAAAACGATCACCGTCACCGCCCAAAGTCCGGTCAATAGTCAAAGCAAACCGTATCAGTTTTTAGTCTTGGACATGGATGCGACGGGTATCATCACCTTGGATGGTACAACCGACGGTACGACTGACCAGACTCAGACATTTACAGCCACGCTCAATAGTGACGCGGCGACAGACCCCGTAACCTATACTTGGACTGCCACTGACAAAGACGCGCCAGTTGTACTAACCGGCACGCTGACCAGCACCCAACCTTTTACATGGGATTCGCCCGGTATCAAGGTCGTCACGTTGACCGCCGAAAGTCCTTGGTCGACTGAGGTGACAACACGTGAAATTATCATGAGCGACCCTATCTACCCACCTGTTTCGATTATGGTTGCGGGGATTAAACAGGGTAATGTTGATAATAGCTATCAGTTTGAGGCCACCGTCAGCCCGACCACGACGACTACACCGCTGACCTATACTTGGCAAGCGACAGATTTCCCGACCACACAAATACGACTCGTCAACAAAGCCAGAACCATCCAAACAAATACTCTGACCGACACGATTACCTATACCTGGGCCATATCCGGCGAAAAGGTAATCACCGTCACCGCGCACAACGCATCAGGCATGGTAACCGCCACCTACTCGGTGATGGTCTATGTGCCGCCGTTGAGTGCAACCATCAACGGGCCGATTACTGGTTTTATCAACACCGAGTACACATTCACCACCACCATCATGCCGATCAGTGCCACTCTGCCGATTACTTACGTATGGTCACCGGAGCCGATGGGAGGGGAAGGAGCGGTTATCTCATATACATGGGATACGACCGGAACACGTACCATCATCCTGACCACGACCAACGTCGGCGGTTGGATAACGACCAGCCACACCATCGACATCAGCATCAATGACATCAACGATAAGCTACCGGCTATCTACCTGCCGATTGTAGTTAAGTTGAAGTAGTAGGAACAGTCATCACCTTCCCGCAAGTTTAGAACTTGTGGGAAGGTTGATCCTCTCCTACGGAGGCAACCATGAAACCAATCCCTTATGGATTAGCCAGTTACAAACGAATAAGAAAGAAAGATTGTTACTATCTTGATAAAACCCATTACATACCACAATTGGAAGCAATCGGTGAATTCCTCTTTTTCATCCGACCGCGTCGCTTCGGCAAATCATCTTGGTTGACCGTGTTGGAAGGCTATTATGACATCAACCGAGTGGATGAATTTGATTTTCTGTTCAAGGGAACATACATCTATGATAATCCCACCCCAGAGAAGAACAGCTATCTGATTCTGAAATTCAACTTTTCGGAGGTCAGTCCCCAACTTGATGAAGTTAAAGAATCGTTCTACGAATATACAGACGATTGTTTCTACTTTTTCGGAGTGACATATCGAGAGTTGTTGGGTGATGAATACTTCAGGATGATAGAACGAAAGAAAAGCCCGCATGGAAAATTACGCTTTTTGTTGAGGTATGTTGGCATGCTAGGTCACAAAGTCTATATTCTGGTAGATGAGTATGACAATTTTGCCAACACCATCCTGTCCACAGCCGGACAGACAGCCTATCACGAATTGACACGTGGGGCTGGCTTTTTTCGATTCTTCTTCAATCTGTTGAAAGGTGCGGCTGATCGAATGGATACCGGCGTGGGTCGCATGTTCATCACGGGTGTCTCACCGGTGACGATGGATGATGTAACCAGTGGTTTTAATATCGGTCAACAAATCAGTTTGTACCCTGAGCTTAACGAACTACTCGGATTTACGAAGCAGGATGTCATCAACATCTTGGAATACTATGACCTTGAGTCAAACAAATTACTTCCTCTGATGCAGGAATGGTACGATAATTACCGATTCTCATCACAGGTAGAACAGGCGATGTTTAACACCGATATGGTGCTTTATTTCATCAAAGATTATCTGCGACGTAATGCTCCGCCAGATGAAATGATAGACCAGAATGTGAAGATAGATTATGGTAAGTTGCGCCACCTGATGGTGTTGGATAAGCGATTGAATGGCAATTTCAGTTATCTGACAAATATAATCAAAACACGGAAAACTGCTATAAAAAACGTGGCATCAAGTTTTCCGATGGAGAGATTGACCAAGAAATCGAACTTTATCTCATTATTGTTCTATTTTGGCTTGCTGAGTTATACCAATAAGGGTGAATTACAGATACCAAATGAGACGGTCAAACAGTTGATGTACAGCTATATCCGAGATGGATATGAAGATGTGGATGTATTTAATGTTGACGTATGGCAGTTGTCTAGCTTGGTTCGGGAGATGGCCTATCAAGGAGAATGGCGAGCAGTCTTTGAGTTCTTGGCCGATGAGGTGAAAAAGCAGACCTCAATACGAGATTATCTGACTGGTGAGAAGGTAATTCAGACCTTTTTGCTGGCCTATCTGAGTGTGACCGATTATTACTTGATACGGACCGAGGTGGAGATGGGCAAAGGTTTCGTGGATTTGTACATGGAGCCGTTCTTTGGCAAATATGAAGATTTACAATATAGCTATCTGATAGAGTTGAAATATATCACTCGCGGTGAGTTTACGGATGATAAGTTGAAGGAAGAATTAGCGGAGGCCAAGACTCAGTTACAAAAATACGCTACCGACGCTAGAGTCATCAAGCGGAGTCAGGGTAGCCAGTTGATAAAGGTGGCTTTGGTTTTCGCTGGTTGGGAACTGAAGGGGATGAGTGCCGTCGAAAATAGGGAGGAAACATCGGAATAAATTCCGACACCCTACTCTCATGCTCAAACTTCTAAACATCGCTCGCGAAGAGATATGGTACCATGCTCGACAATGGACGTTTTACCTCGTGACCTTTGGCGTACCGTTGATGTTTGCCGCGCTGGGAGCCATTCCCCGAATTCAAGTTGCCGCCGAAGATGCCCCCTTGCCCAACGTGGAGACGGTCTTCACCATTGATGAGACCATCACCGAGCCAACGGGCTATGTTGATCATGCCGACTTGATTACCTTTATACCTGATGATTTGTCAGAAAATCTGTTCCCTTTTGCTGACGAAGCAAGCGCAGACCATGCTTTACAGGCCGAGGAGATTGAGAGCTACTACGTCATCGCCTCTAACTATATCAGTTCTGGAGTGGTGACTCAGTATAGCCATAATCCCCAACTCCTCGCCCATACCGACGGCCCGATTCGGGCACTGTTGCGAGATAATTTGATGGAAACAGTGGCTGATCCGTTGATAGCTGAACGACTAGAGATGCCCGTTTATATCATCAATAATGGGCCACCTCCCCCACAATATGGGTTTTTACCCCTTGATTTGGATTTGCGGCAACTCTTCTCGGCAAGTCTCATCGTCAGTCTGTTTGCCTATACGATTAATGTCAGTGGTTCATTGTTAATCCGTTCCCTGCAACGAGAGATGAAGATGCGGGTCATGGAGATTCTGATAACCAGTACCACGCCTCATCAGTTTATCGGCGGTAAATTAGTCGGGTTGATTAGCTTGGCTCTGTTTCAGGTCAGTCTGTCGTTGCTGGCCGCGGCTTGGGTTTACGGTAACAACCCAGATGGTTCTGGGCCAGCCCGTTTATCACTTATTGCATTAGCCTACTGTGTGCCATATCTATTTTTTGGTTTGATTGCGTATTGTGGGGTGGTGATGAGCATGGCCGCAGTATGGCCCAATCCGAGGGAAAGTGGCCTGTTGTTAGGCGGAGCCAGAATCATCGCCATGAGTCCGTTGGTCGGCATCCTCTTTATTCTCCCCGATTTAGATGGTTGGTTGGCTGTAGTTCTGACCATATTCCCGCTGACGGCCACGCTTCTTATGCCCTTTCGGTTACTACTAAGTGGGGTACCAATGTGGCAATGGCTAATCGGTTTGGCAGGACTTATGTTCTGGTCTTTCCTAACGGTTTCCCTAAGCATGCAATTATTCCGTACTCGTGGTTTACTAACCGGACAATCGACCTCAATCTTTAACTTGCGTCGAATAATTCGGGTAGTACAGGGTGTTTAGAAATCGCTGACAAGACCGCTTTTATGATATTTCCTCCGTGAACCTCTGTGTTATCGTTTTTAGCCTTTCCTAAACCAGTCTGTTGGGTAACAAGAAATCGGGATTAAATAAGTTGCGCGTATTCACATAAGAATGAATTCTTATGCTGACACGAGAAACCTGCTTAAGCAGGTTTTCCGTTTAAGACGCTGATTTCAATCAGCGGTCTTAGGCACAAACTTTGGAGTACAACTACGGAGTAGAGCTTCAAAAATTAGTAGTTGTTAACCGATAATATGTCTACAAATAAATACTCTTGATGGTTGATGGTAAAAGTTCAGTAAAGTAGCTCTAGAAACCCGATTTCTTTGAGAAATCGGGTTTCTGATGCTCTTTCTGGCGAGTTCACTGAATATTTACGGTTGATAACTATCAGTCATCACCAAAAATTATTAATTTTAAGGCAGTGTGGTATAACAAACTCATGACAACTCAAAATAAATTTCTATTTTGGCAACAGTTTCAAAAAAATTTCTTTCATGTCGGTGCGGTGCTACCAAGCTCTGCCGCGTTGGGTAAAGCGGCTACATTCTACCTGTCCGAAAAAAAGGAGAATATCAAAGTGCTTGAGGCGGGCGCGGGAACCGGCTCGTTCACCCGAGAGATTTTACCCTTTTTAGATGCAGGTGATTCTCTTGATGCAGTAGAAATAAACCCTGACTTAATTCGTCACCTGTACCTTCGTTTTCAATCAGAACCTGATTTTCAAGTCGCCAATGGGGTTGATGTGAACCTGATTAATGCCGATTTGCTACAATTTCCCTTCAATAAACAGTATGACTATATCATCTTTAGTTTGCCTATGACCAACTTCCCGTCTCAAATGGTCGAAGAGGTGTTGACTCTGATGATGAAACACCTCAAACCGGGAGGAGTATTTAGTTATGTAAAATATATTTTTATTGGTCAGGTTAAATACATGTATAGCCAGTCTGAAACTAAGGCCAATATGAAAAACACGCAAGAGATTATCAAACGATTTGCCGATCAATATCAGTTTGACCGGAAGGTTGTTGGAGCAAATGTCCCACCGACGTGGGTACATTATTGGCGTAAACCGATTCAGGATACATCAGAATCAGATACAGTTGAGGAATAGTTTGAATGATAAGTCGTAAATAAACCGATATTTCTGGTTATCTGGTATGATAGTCAATAGACCTGTTCGGGAACAACTAATTGTCTCATAAAAACTCAAATTCGAGACACGCGGAGTGCAAAAGCTTCTTGCTTTTGCATGTTTACTTCTGGCAAAAGCAAGAAGCTTTTGCACTCCTTTATTGCCGAACAACTCTAATGCTAGGTTATTTATCACTAATTATTCAAACCTATAACAAGGAGGCTTAAATGCCGAGACAAATCACCCTTATATTACCTAGTATTGCCACCCTGAGTTCACTCATGTTTGGCACTGTCGCGATTATGGTATTAAGCGACAAAGAATTTTTATTGGCCGCAACATTAATTTTACTCGGTTCAATCTTAGATGTATTGGATGGTCAACTGGCTCAACGTTTAGAGGCGGTCAGCGACATCGGTAAGGAGCTAGATTCACTCGCCGACGTGGTTACGTTTGGGGTTGCCCCTACCATTTTATTGTATCATCTTATGCTCGAAGTAGGTGTAATTCAACCAGTAGCAATTTTAAGTTCATTAGCCTTCGTAGTAGCCGGAGCATTTCGTTTGGCTCGCTTCAACACCACCCCCTCTAACAGGTCAGCCTATTTTCAGGGCATGCCGATTCCGATGGGCAGTATCCTGTTAATTACTGGTAGTTTCTGGCAAGGTTGGGCCATCAATATTTGGTGGACAATTGTTGTGGTCACGGTTAGTTATCTCATGGTTAGCCCATTTGCCTATCCAAAAGTCAAACATATCACCAATTATCCACCTACCGCTTGGGCTGGTGTTTGCGCCTTCGCCTTACTAACTGGGATAGTCGGCAGTTGGCAAGCTGTTCCGTTTGCATTAATGCTTTTATATGCTGTCAGCGGGCCAATTTTTTCAGTATGGTTTGCTAAAACAAAAAACAAGGCAACAAGTAAATAACAACAATTATGATTATAAGTGGTATTATTTCAGCATGGCGCGAGGTCAAGCCAATTGTGATAGGATTAGTTAGCCTCTCGTTTATAGGAATCGTGCAAAAATGTAAATGGCTATCTGTAGCATCGGCCTTATTTTTGGGCTGGGTCTTCTATTTTTTTCGAGATCCAGAACGTTTTCCAGAGTTGATTGCTCCTGATATTATTTTTTCACCAGCAGATGGGCGTATCACAAAAATTGAACAGATTAACGAATCAGATTTTATGCAAGGGAAATGTCAAAGAGTCACGATTTTTCTTAGCTTGTTTAATGTACATGTTCAGCACAACCCATACCCCGGCACAGTTAAATTTATCAACTATCAATCAGGGGGATTTGCTCCCGCACTTTTTGACCATGCCGACAATAATGAATCGAATAGTATTGGCTTGCAAACTCAACATGGCCCACTGATTGTCAAACAAATGACTGGCCTTTTAGCTCGACGGATTGTTTGTTGGGTTGATTTAGAAGATCAGCTAGAGTTAGGTCAGCGATTAGGGCTAATAAAGTTCGGCAGTCGAGTCGACTTGTTTCTGCCTAGCGACAAAATAGAGTTGCTAGTGGAACCGGGGCAAACGGTTTACGGTGGACAAACAGCCATTGCCAAATGGTGCTAAAGCCCCAAAGCCTCTAACTTTTCCACCATGTTTTTTTGCAGTGAGACGTATAAATGGGTAGTCAAAATTTGTCTGGATATCTATAACCGAGTTTGACAACAAACTTAAAATAGAATATAATCACGCTTTGTGCGACTGCAACTAAGTGGGTCGCACAAATTTTTTATTTAGTCAAAACTTACTAAGTGGAGTGAACAGCGATGTACGCAGTTATAAAGACAGGAGGCAAGCAGTACCGTGTCTCTGAGGGTGATTTAATAGAAATTGAGAAACTTCCGACAGAGGTTGGTGAAACCTTAAGCTTCAGTGAAGTATTGTTATTATCTGATTCAGATAATGTAACGGTTGGACAACCACTGATTGACGGTGCTCAAGTAACCGCCACTGTTCAAGCTCACGGACGTGGCAAAAAAATTATTGTTTATAAACACAAAAAAAACTATCACAAGAAACAAGGCCATCGGCAAGACTATACCCGAATCCAAATTGATCAGATTCTTGGAGCCGGAGAAACATCCGCACCAAAAGCCGAAGCCGTTGAAATTGTGAAAGAAGATGCTCCGGTTGCCTCTTCACCTACCGCACCGGAAGATACTATAACAACAGTAGAGGAAAAGGAGTAGAAAATGGCTCATAAAAAAGGTGGCGGCTCTAGTCGTAATGGACGCGACAGCAATAGCCAACGTCTAGGTGTTAAAAAATTTGGGGGTGAATATGTTATCCCCGGTAATATTATTGTCCGCCAACGCGGAACTGAGTTCCGCCCCGGCAATAATGTCGGCATGGGTAAAGACCACACTATTTATGCAATAATTAAAGGTCAGGTTAAGTTTGAAAATGTGACCCATAAAAAACAGCAAATTAGTGTTTATCCCGCCGTTTCTGAAACAGTAACAACCGTGAAAGGTGACGAATAATATGAAAAAAGGTATACACCCAAAGTGGTATCCAGAAGCCAAAGTTATCTGTAACGGCGAAGTGGTGATGACTGTAGGAGCGACTCAACCAGAACTTCGAGTCGATATTTGGTCAGGAAATCACCCCTTTTTTACAGGTGAACGGCGCATTGTTGATACGGCAGGTCAAGTAGACCGGTTTATGAAACGTCTAAAGCAGTATGATCAACATCAAACAGATGTTGATCAACGAGAAGTCGTTGCCCTTGAAAAACAAAAAACTCGTTTCTTAAAGCAACAAGTCGTTGCCCTTGACTTAGGTGATGAGGTTACTCAAGTTCTGCACGATGCAACCATCATCTCAGTTGGTGATCTTATTGAAACGTTAGAACAAAATAAAGAAAGTCTATTGACATTACAAGGGTTTACACCCGAAGTTGTTGCGACGTTAGAAACTAAAGTTTCTGAAGCTAAAACAGCTTATTTTCAAGAGTAACTATTAGTTAAAAAGTTGACAATGGAGCGAGTTAACGAGTTGTAGGTTGAGCAAATCGAGCATTTCCTTGCTGAATCTCCAATTCGTTAGCTCGCTCTTTTTTATATACACAGCTTAATTATGAATAGCCATCTTTATAAAACAGGTTGGATAGAACTTATTTGCGGTAGCATGTTCAGTGGTAAAACAGAAGAACTGATTCGGCGTTTGGTACGGGCAAAAATTGCCAAACAGAAAATTCAGGTTTTTAAACCCCTGCTCGACAACCGTTATCAAGCTGACATGGTCAGTTCGCATAATGGAGGCCGTTTCGAGGCACAGGTCATTAAAGAACCTCAGGAGTTGCTCCATTTGCTTGATGACAATACAAACGTTATCGCCATTGATGAGGTACAGTTTTTTGACAACGATATTGCCGCTATTGCCGAAACTCTGGCTAATAGCCAACGACGAGTAATATTGGCTGGATTAGACATGGATTTTCGAGGTGAAGCTTTTGGCCCAATCCCCTTATTAATGGCCATGTCTGAAAAAGTCCGTAAACTAAGAGCTATTTGCATGGTTTGTGGACGAGAAGCAAGCCGTACACAACGACTCATTAATGGACATCCGGCTCATTACAATGATCCTGTGATTATGGTCGGAGCCAAAGAGGTGTACGAAGCTCGCTGTCGAGAACATCACAGTGTCCCCGGACGAATTTATCAGCCTATTACCGACGGTAAACAACCCTCATTTTTAGATAGTTTTAACTCAGAATCATTATAAGAGGTATATTATGAGTACACCTAACACAGATTTTATTCGTGACTTTTTATTGGAACTGTTACAAACGCCTAGCCCAACTGGTAATACCGATGTCGCCATTGAGTTAGTTGAAAAATATTGCGCCCAACTAGGTCTCGAAACCTATCGTACTCCAAAACGAAGCCTTGTAGCAAAGTTGCCGAGCCAGAAAAATGCTCCTGCTATAACCGTGGCTAGCCATGTGGATACGTTGGGAGCTATGGTTCGAGAAATAAAGGGGAATGGTCGTTTGAAACTGACAATGCTTGGCGGTTATTTACCTGCTTCGGTAGTGGGAGAATATTGCACAATAGAAACCGCTTCTGGTAAAACTGTTTCTGGTACAGTGTTGCTGACTCAGCAATCGGTTCATATTCATGGCAAGGCCGAAATGAACAAACTCGGTGCAAATATGGATAATCTCGAAGTTCGGCTAGATGCACGCACAACCTCCGAAGAAGAAACAAAAGAGTTGGGTATTGCGGTGGGGGATTTTGTATCGTGGGACACACGCACTCAATACACCGAGGCTGGATTCATTAAGTCACGTCATCTCGACAATAAGGCTGGCGTGGCCGCTTCGCTAGGTGCGGCAGAAATGATGATTCGAAGTCAACAAACGGCAACACAGCCAACCTATCTCTACTTTAGTAACTACGAAGAGGTGGGGCATGGAGCCGCGGCTGGAATTCCCGCCGATACGGAAGAGTTATTAGTGATTGACATGGCTCCGGTAGGAAGCGGTCAATCTTCTGATGAATTTGGGGTGAGCATCTGTGTAAAAGATAGTGGTGGGCCTTATGATTTACACATGAAGCAAAAATTGGTTAAATTGGCTGAAGCCAAGGAACTTCCTTATAACCTTGATGTATATGTCCATTATGGCTCTGATGGTACGGCGGCTTTGTTTGCAGGGGTGGATGCTCGGGTCGGCTTGATTGGGCCGGGCATTGATGCTTCACACGCTTATGAACGAACGCATCTGGATTCAATCTTGAATAGTGTCGAACTGATTGTGGCCTATTTGACCCAAACATAAAAGGAGTAGAGCCAAATCACATCTCTTAGCTCTACTCCTTACAACATTTTAAGGTAGCTTAAGGCAAGTGGCTATTGACAAACAGTTTAAGTTATGATAAGATGGGGGCATCTTAAATAAAGGAGGCATTTTCCATCATGTTATTCCTTCCACAAGAAGAAGGCCAAGGCTTGGTTGAGTATGCTCTAATTCTTGTTCTCGTAGCTATCGTTGTTATCGCCATTTTGCTCTTACTTGGGCCGATTATCGGTAACGTCTTTAGTAACGTATCTGGCGGCTTAGGCGGCTAGAGCTGTTTATCTAAATTTTTTATTGTTTTAAGTACTCTTTCTAAAAGAGCCACAATTTGTGGCTCTTTTTTTTACCTAAAAAATCGGGCTCAATATAAGAATCATTTAATCATCATAACTTGACCGGTTTGATGATCAAGTAGATATAACTCACCGTCCTCATCTTCGCCAAAAGAGCTAATAGTATGGTTGCTTGATGACAATAACACATCAGACCAGACCCCACCTGCTTCTTGACGTAATCCCCAGATAAGCCCCGTGCAATAATCTCCATAAATATATATCCCCTTTAACGAAAGATTTTTTTGTCCTCGATAAACATACCCACCTGTAATCGAACATCCTTGGTCATGGTCGTATTCGGTTATTGGTAATATCAGACTAAGCGAATCTGGATCACAACTGCTAGGGTTAAAGCAGTGTCTCCCTTCCATTAAACGCCAGCCATAGTTGCCTCCACCGGATGTGCCCACTTCCTCAACATGTATCTCTTCGTATTGATTCTGCCCCACATCGGCAATGTACATATCACCCGTGAGACGGTCAAAAGAGATGCGCCACGGATTACGCCAACCATACGACCAGATTTCAGGTCGAGCGGATGTTTGAGACACAAATGGATTATCGTCAGGAACACCATAGGGAGTAGCTTGGTCAATATCTATTCGTAAAATTTTACCTAATAGACGCTCCAAATCTTGAGCATTATTTTGTGGATCGTTGGCCGCACCACCGTCTCCCATGCCCACATATAGGTACCCATCTGGGCCAAATAGAATCTGCCCACCATTATGATTCCCGTATGGCTGAGGAATGGTCAACAGAATTTGCTCACTGTCCTTATCTGCTTGATTTGGGTCAACCGCTGAAACCTGATATTGAGCAATGACCGTATGCCCTTCTAAATTGGTGTAGTTGACGAAAAGATAACCATTATTCGTATAATCGGGATGAAAAGCCATGCTCAGTAAGCCTTGCTCATTAGCCGATGAACCGACAATATCGACAATGTCGAGGAAGAGAGTGGACCTGATTATGTTATCCTCAATAATCACGATTCGCCCAGCTTGCTCAACAACAAACAAGCGCCCACTTTGATCATCGGCATGGGTTAGGTAAACGGGTTTGCTGAAGCCGCCGGTGATGGGATTCAAGGTTATCTGGATTGAATCCAAGGGGAGGGTGGCCGTTGCTTGGGGGGTATCGGTGGACGTTGTCGTGGGGAGCATGGTCGCTGTGTTCTCAGGAAGTGGTGTCTCTGTGGAAGCTGGTGTCTCTGTGGAATGCGGGGTATTTGTCTGTGATGGCGTGATTGTTGGCTGAGATGTCGCAGTTGGCGAGACGGTAGCACGGGCTTCGACAATGGTCGGTAATGGCGGTTGTTGGGTCGTTGTTTGGCAAGCTGAGAGAACTATTAGCCAGATTAGCACCGTCGTTAGGTATAGGTTTTGGTTTAAGAGGGAGATATTTTTTAACATGGTTATTTGCTTCTTGACAAAGAATTTAGGAAAGACTAAAAAGCAACACGGAGATTCACGGAGAAATCAGGATTAAATAAGTTGCGCGCTCCAGAGAGGTTCAATCTCTAAGATTGAACCTCTCTCATGACAAGATGCCTGCACTATATTTCTGGAAGAAAGGAGGGGTGTTGACTAGGGTTGCACATCAACCGTAGGAACGATACCGGGACCGGGGAAGACAAGATTAGGAATGGTACCTTCGGGGGTAAAGATGATTTTGTCGGTGCTGTTGAGCGCGTCGGCATTGGTACGCATAATTTCTAGCTGGAGATAGTCGGGGTTGGCCGCGTAAATCTCGGCGATGATACTATTCGGAGCATAATCTGCTTTGGCTTTTTCAATCGCGGCTTCGGCTAATGCTTTGTTGATGGCTAAATCCTGCTCGGCGGCTAGTAATTCATTTGATTTTTGAGCTTCGATAATTGCTCGTTCGGCCTCAACTCGAGCCAACTCGTTAGCTCGTTCCGCCTCAATAACTACCTTTTGAGCTTGAATTTTTTCCCGCTCTAGTTGAGCCAAAATCGTTTGTTGTTTGGTTTCTTCTTGCAAACGACTCTGAGCAACCCGAATTTGACCCTCTTGCAGGGCTTGTTCGGCCTTAGCTTGAGCATCGGCTTTCAGTTTGTCTTGAGCCGCTTTTTCGGTTTCAAGCCGACTTTTGACAATCGCGTCCAAGCCAGCCTGTACATCAGCCGATAAAATCACTTCGGGAACCACAACATTTTGCACATCCAAGCCAAAATTTATAGCTAATTTTTGTGTCTCATCACTAATACAAGCCCGTAAGGCATCGCGGGCACTACCGATAATGCTATCATCAAAGGTACGCTCTCCCACACAAACCTTCATCGACTGTCGAGCTAAATCTTGCACCCGAGTTTGTAACAGACCGTCATCAAGATACATCAGACGATATTTAGCCCATAATTGCTGTACTATATCTTTATCATCGATATTAGGTCTAAAAACATCACCGCTAACCACCAATCCAATCCGTTGTTTGTCCTTAGTGATCATCTCCTCGTCGCGTACATTAAAGGGAATGGCCTGCGTAGATATGGGTTGAACAGAAACAAAAAATCCGAAGTCGCTATAAACACCGGGTCCGACTACGTCAAAAATTTGGTTGTTTCTGAACTGAATTCCAACCTCTTGCTCGTCAATTGGAGAGAACAAGTAGTAAAAGTTGCTCGAAAAGGCTAAAATTGCCAACACAACAGCGATGAAGATAATCGCTAGAAATATCGACACACCACCGATGGCTTTAACTCGATTTAACATGGTAATATACTCCTTATATTTTAGATTTATTCATCTCACTACCCGACAAAAATTTTTCAAACTAAATACAAAAGAATCTGACAAGATTAACAGGATTAACAGGATTAAAGGCAAGAAATCCTGTTAATCCTGCCGAAAAAATCTTTATTTATCAGCATGTCGGTATTAAGTTTATTAGATCTGTTCGGCAATAAAGGAGTGCAAAAGCTTCTTGCTTTTGCCAGAGGTAAACATGCAAAAGCAAGAAGCTTTTGCACTCCGTGTGTCTCGAATTTGAGTTTTTATGAGACGATTAGTTATTCCCGAACAGGTTTATTCATTACTCGCGGTTACTTCTAACAATGTTTGTAAAACTGCTTCCAACTCTCGAAGTTTATCACCATAAGTTGCCCAGTCACCTCGCTGAGCCGCAGTTTGGGCGGCATTATAATGGAAGGAGGCTAACTCAGCCAGTTCGCTAACATTGGTGGTGTCCACATCCGGCAAAGGCTCCGCGGAGGGTCCTGTATCGGTATTGTTATTATCGGCCAATGGTTTTTGCCGTTTCTTGTTAAACAGGCTCTCCAGTGCTTCACCGAGATTTTTTTCCATGGCGATTTTATCGCCTGTGGCAACGATAACCCGCTTGAGTTCGGGAATCTCGCCACTTTCCGCTTGTAGATAAAGCGGCTCGACGTACAGCAGAGAATCCTCAATCGGCAAGACCAACAGATTACCCCGAATTACTTCGGAGCCACTTTGATTCCAGAGAGAGATTTGGGCCGAAATTTCAGGGTCTTGGTCGATGCGGGCCTCGATTTGCAGTGGCCCAAAAATCAACTCCTGCTTTGGAAAACGGAACACAACCAACTCGCCATAACTATCCCCATCAGCCCGAGCGGCCATCCAAGCAATCATGTTGTCCTTGCTACTTGGCGTAAACGGCTGAATCAGCAAAAATTCATCCTGTTCAGAATCGGGCAAAGAGAGAATGACATAGTATGGCTCAAGTGTTTTGGTTGTACCTTCGGAATGTTCTTTGGGTAGTTGCCACAAATCCTCCTTGTTATAGAACACGTTTACATCCTGCATGTGATAGGTCAAAAACAGTTCACTTTGCACGCGAAACAGATCTTCAGGATAGCGGGTGTTGTCAAATAGGTCAGGCGGCATCTCTGATAAAGGTGTAAATAACTCAGGAAAAATCATCCCGTAAGCCTGAATTATCGGATCGCTATCATCAACCACGTAAAACGTAATATCTCCATCATACGCATCAACAACCACCTTAACCGAATTGCGGATATAGTTTAGACCTCCAATTGGCTCGGAGTAAGGAAACAGGTCGGTATAGGTGTAGGCATCCTGAATCCAGTTCAAATGCCCCTGTTTATCGACCACGATATACGGGTCGCCGTCGTATAGCAAAAATGGCGCTACCGACTGTACTCGTTCCTTAATGCTACGGTGGAGCATGACACGACTTTCACGAGTGAATTCTTGACTTAACATCATGTTGATGTCACTCAGCCCGATAGCAAAGGCCAACCGTTTAATGTAGGTGTCCATCAACACCCCGCCAGTGCCGTTGTAGTCATTATAGACGTTGGTATCCCCACTAGGATAGTTAAACTCGCGCTCGGTGGTTTTGACAAAGACGTAATCATTGGTCAACTCACCATAATAGATTTCAGGGCGGGTGACGTCAATACCAATGTCCGATTCGGGCGGTAAATCCTGAATCCAGAGTTTGGGCAGTCCTTCCTCGCTCACCTCGTTGACTGGGTTGGCGACTACACCATATCCATGCGTAAACTGGAGTTTTTGGGTCACCCAAGTCTGTTGTAACTCACGTTTGTCTAATTCCCGCACCGAAATCGCTACTTGGCGTAACTCATCATCAACTATGTAACGATCGAGATCAATATCGTTGAAGGTATAGTAGAGCCGAATCGACTGAATTTGCTTATAGGTTTGCTGGAGTGGGCGATAGTCCCACAGCCGAATATTTTTCAGGGTGGTAGCGTTTTTCTCGGCCATGTCGGGAGTTAGAGAGACGGGGTTGGCGAAACTTTTTTCGACCACTTTGTCAAGCCCGTAGGCCCAGCTGGTAAAGTCAATATTGTTCCGAATATAGGGCGATTCGCTGGCTAACTCGTTCGGAATAACGATGTAGCGTTGCACAATATTTGGAATTAACCCCGTGCCAATAGCTCCAACAATCACCCAGCCAAAAATAACGGCCAGACTGAGCGCTGGTTTGCGTAAAAAAATGTTGAGTAGAAGCACGGTCGCGGCAATAATGGCCATCGCAACCATTGTCCATAGGGCTGGCATGGTGACGTTGATGTCGGTATAACTGGCTCCAAAGGCCACTCCTCGGTCAGAATAGAGTAGGCTAAACAGACTGAGCCAATGTCCCCAAGCAAAGGTCAGAAAAATTAGTGCGCCGATAACGGAAAGGTGAAGTTGAATATGGGGTAAAATAACCGGCAAACGTCCCTCGGCGATGGTGTTTTGCTGGGCCAGAGCGTAAACGGCTAACGAGGCGAACAGCCCTAAAAACAGAGCTACCAATATCCAACTTTGCATAAAGCTGTAGACTGGCAAACTAAATACATAAAAACTAGCATCCATGTCAAAAACGGGGTCGGTAATACCAAACTGTTTTTGATACAGATAGCTAAGGAAAATAAGCCAGTTACCAGATGCGGCAGAGCCGATAATCCAAGCCAACAAAATGCCTAAAATCCAAATCAGCCCACCGACCAATTTTTGAGCCACAACTACCTCTTCACTAAAAAATAGTACATTACGAATCGATAGCCAGCGGGCAATGAGGGCGTTGCTGATAAATAACGCCGCTACCGGTATCCCCACGGCAAATCCGACTCCTAATCTAGCCCATAAGCCAGTAAAAAAGACTGATTCAAACGACAAATGCTCAAACCATAACAATTCGGTATATAGTCCCACCCCAAAACGTACTAAAAGATAAAAGAACATGAAGCCAGCCACAACAAGCCAGAATCGAGCTGGAACTGCTCTGGGGGCTGGAACGTTACTATTATCATCACTCGTAAAAGGGGGGGGTGTAGGACGACCATTCATAAGGGTGTTTCTCCTAAATCAGAATTAAAAAATGGAAACTGAGACATGGTGAGGTCATGTCTTGTTTCATTATGTTGACCAAAACGATGATATTCGCTATGTATCATTCTTCATTATACCATACCCCATTTTAATTTGAAGAATGACATAGGCATGCGTACCTTTGAGCAAATAGCGATGGTCAAGTTTGCACATCTGGCTACTCATCAATCGATTCTCGTACTTTGTGAGCCAACTGCGGTAGAGAAAACGGTTTTTGTAGGAGTTTATCGGCGATTTCATTGACACCCAAGGCCGCTTCGCCGATATAACCAGACATAAACAAAATTTTAGGTGGATTGGGCAACATATTGATCAATTTTCGGGCTAGTTCACGCCCGCTCATTTTGGGCATGATAACATCGGTAATTACCAGATCAACCGTCGGCATGGTCTTATTATCAAACAAACGTAATGCCTCTTCACCATGACTAGCCCGCAAAACAATGTAGCCCAATTTTTCCAACATATCTGCGGCCATACGTCGCACTGCCACCTCATCTTCCACCAACAAAATCGTCTCTCCTCCTTTGGGTAAATGTTTAAATATAAGTACATGTGGGTCTATCTGAGGAGGATTCTCGGCGGTAAATTGTGGCAGGTCGATGGTAAAGGTTGTGCCCTTGCCGACCTCGCTCTCGACTCGAATATGCCCTTCGTTTTGTTTAACAATACCAAAACAGGTTGCCAATCCTAACCCTGTCCCTTTTCCCATCTCTTTTGTCGTAAAAAACGGCTCAAAAACCATTGATATAACTTCGTCACTCATACCCATACCCGTATCTATAATTTTTAACCGAATATAGTTACCCGCTTTCATGTCTAAAAACTGGTTGGCTTCATCCGTCGTTATGGTCACATTTTGAGTGATGATCGTTAGCTTGCCTCCCTCAGGCATGGCATCTCGACTGTTAATCACCATGTTGAATAGAACCTGCTCCAACTGACCGGGGTCGGCCTTTATACGACCAAGATGCTCATCTAACAGGGTCACAAACTCAATATTTTCGCCAATTAAACGGCGTAACATCTTATCGACCTGAGTTATTACCTCATTAAGATCAACCACAATTGGGTCGATTTTTTGTCGTCGGGCAAAAGCCAATAATTGGCGAGTTAAATGGCTGGCTCGTTCCGCAGAACTGAGAATCACCTCCATGTCTTTTCGACCGGGATTATCAGGTTCTAAGCGACGGAGGGCCAGACTAGCATAGCCCATCATGGCGGTCAATTGGTTGTTAAAATCATGAGCCACCCCACCCGCTAAACGCCCAATACTCTCCATGCGTTGGGCTTGACGAAGTTGCTCTTCCAAGTCAGACCGAATCTCTTCGGCCTCAACCTGCTCAGTAATATCTATCCCACTAGCGATAATGTAATCAACCATGCCATCAGCGTTGAGTAGGGCCGTATTTGTCCAGTCAATCAACCGATACCCACCCGATTTTGTGAGCCAGTAGTTAATGTTTTTATATGGAAAACTATCCGTTTTCAGTTCGGTAAAGATATGTTTTATCTGTTCTTGATCCTCAGCCCGAATAAATAGTTCCCACATCGTTTGCCCAATCACTTCATTAGATTGATACCCCGTTATCTCTTCACATGTCCGATTAAAACGGACGATTTTTCCTGTTGGTGTAAGTACTACAACCAGTGTTCCTACCGCGTCAATAACTGTGGCAATAAAATTTCGTTCTTCTTGCAGACTCTGCTCAACCTGTTTTTGTTGAGTAATATCACGAGCTATACCTGTAAAAAGCCGTTTCCCATCAAGTGTAGCCTCACTAATAGCCAACAACAATGGAACAACGTCTCCATTTTTCCGTTTTCCTTCAACCTCTCTCCCTGCTCCCATCACTTTTTGGATTCCGGTTCTAATATAGTTGGCAATATATTGGTCATGTTGACTTTGGTGCGGTTCATCCATCAGCAAAGTGAGCGGTTTGTTAATGACCTCTTCTGCCCGATAGCCAAAAATCATCTCTGCGGCAGGATTGAATGATTTAATAATCCCTTGCTCGTCGGCAGTAATCACGCCATCGGCGGCGGTATTAACGATGGCTCGATTCTGAGCCTCACTCTCACGTAACGCTGTTTCAGCATGTTTATATTCGATTTGGGTACGTAAAATTACCAGACCACGTGCTAAATCGGTCGCTAGTTCTAGTAATAGTTCAACCTCAGCTTGGTCGAAACTATCTGGTTGGGTAGCATAGACACTTAAGGCCCCAAATGCTCGGTTGTTCTGAAGCAAAGGCAAGGCAATAGAAGAACCATAACCTCGTTGCGTCGCGGCCTCTCGCCACGGAGCAAAACGAGGGTCGGTTAAGATATGTTGTACTATATTTGGTTTTTTATTCCGAATCGTCAAACCAGTAGGGCCTTGTCCATGAGGGCTGTTCTCATCCCATGAAACATTTAACGTTTCCAGATAACCATCCTCGTATCCCCACTGAGCCACAGGCCGAACTGTCTTGGTAGCATCGTCTTGGGATAACCCGACCCACACCAAGCGATACCCGCCTACCTCCACAATCAACTGACAAATCTTCTGCATAACCTCCTGTTCGTTTTTTGCATCTAACAACGCTTGGTTACAGGCACTAATTGTTTTGAGCGTTCGATTTAAACGCTGTAATTTCTGCTCTACCTTGGCTCGATGGTCAACATCTGCCTTAAGCTGTTTGGTCGAATTTTCTAGGGTGGTCAGCATCAGGTTAATTTCCTGCCCCAAATGAGCCAACTCATCATTACCCGTTACCGTCACTCTCGTTGACAAATCACCACTCCTGCTGATTTGAGTGGTGGCTTGACTAAGTTTGGTTAGTCGAGATAACAACTGTTTTTCTATGAGCCAGTTTAAAACAAAAACAAATATTCCACCCACACCCAATAAAATTAGGCCAAAATAGAACAGGCTATATTGACCTTGCTTATAGGCTCGACGATGGTTGGTCAATGTCAGAATTATTGCTGGTTCACCATCCGCATGGGTGATAAGTCGATACCCCACAATGAGATCATCGGACAGGAATTGCATAATTTGTGGATTTGTTGAAGATAGCTGTTCCAATGCTACCTCCACATCAGGAGGCAAAACAAGCGAATCATCTGACAGGTTGTAAACAGCCATATCAGCTTTGATATACGGTATAATACCACTAGTACCTGCTGGATTATCAAGTTGTTCTAAATTATTGGTTAAAATGGCAGGTATTTGCTGTAATTGATGTGCCATCTCATTAACTTCATGGGTTTTAAAGCTGTTTAGCCAAACAATATAAAAGACAGTATAAAGTAGGCCAACTAAAATTATCATCGTCAAGCTAATCGTTAGGGTTATTTTTTTTCGTAAAGACATAATGTTACTCAGCCTGTAAATTTCCCAAAAATGGGTCTGATTTGGGACAAAGTTGGGTCATCAAAATAGGATAAAGTTTGGTATAGTAGTAGAAAGTGCATAATAACTATTAAGGCAGGTACACAATGAAACAGTCAAACATAAATGAGCAACAGAATCCTACCACATTGTTTGATAGCAAGAAAATATCCTTGTTGTTGTTTAATGTGGGCGGACAAAGTTACGCCCTACCCATTGAAAGGGTAGTACGAATTATTGAAATGGTCACGGTAATACAGGTCTCTGGTGTTTCGACCCTTATCCGTGGTATCATTAACTTTCGCGGTGATCCGGTGTTAGTGATTGACATGCGCCAACGACTAGGCTTTGCCGAGCAGGATTATGGTTTGCACACGCCGATTATGTTGGTTGATTTACCAGACAGTAATCACCTCGTTGGGCTTATTGTTGATGAGGTAGAACGAGTACAACATATCTCTACCGCTGATGTTGATACCTCGATAGTTGACCAACAGCAATCTGCAACAGATTTTGCCATGCCCTATTTTGCCGGCATTGTCAATATCGACTATCGCATGATAATTCTGCTTGATTTATCTGCCGTGCTTGATTTTGTCCATCATCCAGATATTTCGAATGTTGTAGAGACTTGGCCTCCCGCTTCGGAATATAAACCACTTTTGGATTAGCGGTCTTATGCCACACTCCCCCAACTACTCTATACGCCCGCTGTAACATCCTTTTCGCCCTAGACAGACACTTCCGGCACTATCGAATCGGGATATCGGGATTAAATAACATAAATTTTCTACGGTTATTATTATAATGGACAAAAAAATAGAACTAATAAATACTAGACAATCGACCCTACAATTAGGGGCGATTTATGCAGTCTTGGGTAGCTTGTGGATTTTATTTTCAGACAGGATATTGTTTGTCTTATATCCTGCACCTGAAACCATGACTATACTTCAAACTTATAAAGGTTGGTTTTTTGTTCTGATAACTGTTCCGTTTATCTATTATTTGGTGGTACGAGAACTCAAAAATAGCCTTCGAACTGAATATTTATTACGGGAACAAGAAACTGAATTTCAACAGTTGCTGAAGACATTGCGTGAAAGTGAGGATTTACACCGCATTATCCTTGGTAGCATTTCAGATGCGGTATTTATTACAGATGACCAAGGCAACTTCACTTATATATGTCCAAATGCCGAGGTTATTTTTGGTTACTCTTTTGAAGATATACAAGCATTTGGTAGTATTTCAAAACTACTAGCAGGTTCTATTTTTACCCTTGATAGATTGAAAGTATTGGGCGAAATTACAAACATAGAATGGGAGATTAAGGATAAATTTGGGCAAAAACATTCATTATTGATAAATGTAAAGCAGGTGTCAGTTAAAACAGGGACAATACTTTATACCTGCCGTGACATCACTAAACGCAAACATGCCGAGACTGCCCTACAACAAGCGCATACAGAACTGTCTCAAGCTTATGATGAGACGTTGGCTGGATGGGGACGTGCCCTCGAGTTACGTGATGATGAAACAAAAGGCCATTCCCAACGCGTAACCGACTTGAGCCTACGTTTGGCTCAAGCAATGGGTATCACTGATGAGACTGAACTCATCCACATTCAGCGAGGGGCGCTCTTGCATGATATTGGCAAAATGGGCATCCCTGATAGTGTTTTGCTTAAACCCGGCCCGCTAACCGATACAGAGTGGGAAATTATGCGTAAACATCCGGTTCATTCTTATGAAATGCTCAAACCCATTACCTATTTACACTCCGCGTTGGATATCCCCTACTATCATCATGAAAGGTGGGATGGCACAGGCTACCCACATGGCCTCAAAGGCGAGCAAATCCCTCTCTCAGCTCGTATTTTTTCGGTGGTGGATGTGTGGGATGCCCTACGCTCTAATCGCCCCTATCGCACCGCTTGGTCAAAGGAAAAAACGTTGGCTCACATTCGTCAGCTATCGGGACAGGGCCTTGACCCGCAGGTGGTAGAAACATTTTTGGAGTTGATAACAACACCCCCTAGTACAGTGGGCGAAAATCCCCGCTAATTAACCGGAGTGCAAGAATTCTATTCTTGCTGTCAAAATAGAATTTTGACACTCTAAAAACTACGGGATTATTTGACTTATTGACCATGACCGTCAACTTAAGAGATGTAGGCACTTTAGTGCCATTTGAAGGCGATGAATCGCCTACTACAAATGTTAAGCATAATCGTGACGCTACAAGCGTAATTTTGTCAGACATGATGCCATGCTTGTCACGCTATAGATGTTCAGATAAACATTTTCAGTTGTCACCTTCCCGCAAGTTTTGAACTTGCGGGAAGGTTGGTTTTGAATTGAAAATCATTATCTGAAAGACTGTACAAGCGTGACAAGCATGGAGAACTGAACAACCCTAATTGGAGTATACTATGAAATCAACGGCAACTAAAAACGGACATTATACCAATGGTCATCAAATCGCTTTATCGCAACCTCAAACAGATGTTGATGAGGAAGCATTAAGCCCTGAAGAACTACGTTCTGTTTGGGAGCGCCGAGCACTGGAGTTAGCCCGCCCGCCTGAAACCGAGGCCATAGGCGAGACAATTGATTTACTGGTGTTTCGGCTTAACGACGAACAATATGGAATTGAGGTAACCAACGTGCGAGAAATCTATCCACTCGAAAAGATCACTGTCGTCCCCCGTACCCCAGAGTTTGTGGTCGGGGTCTACAGTGCGCGAGGACGTATCTTGTCCGTGGTTGATCTCCATGCATTTTGGGGTATGTCTGCCAATAATCCAACCGAAGGTAGTAAGATTATCGCCGTCACCAATACCAACCCTAACGCCGAAAATAGCGACATGGAACTTGGCCTATTAGCCGACCAAGTAGAGGATGTGGTGACAATTTTCAAGGATACTATCGACACCTCATTTATTAACCGCAGTAACAACTCTGCCGATTACATGTATGGCATAACGAGCGAACTGTTGGAAGTAATTGACCTGAACGGTTTACTAGATGACAAACGATTAGTCATTAACGAAGAAGTTTTATAAAAAATATCTTACACCCTCAGCTTGTTAAAAATAAAGGACTTTAAATTATGACCCTAAATTTACGAGCAAAACTATTACTCAGCTTTGCCTTTATAGTGTTTTTGTTGGGCGGAGTTAACCTGTATGCTATCACTCAAATGAACACCTTGGCTGATTTAACAACCAGTATTTATAGCCACCCACTACAGGTGACACGAGCTGTTATCTCGGCTCATGTGGGCATGATAAAGATTCATCGTACTATGAAGAATGTAGCTCTAGCGAACAATGAGGCAGAGATTGAAAATGCTCAGGTTAAAGTCGATGAGCTTGAAAATGAGGTTCTTGATGAATTAGCCATTGTCGATGAATGGATATTGGGGGCTGAAGGGAAACAGTTAATTGCTGAAACTATCCAACAGTTCAAAAATTGGAAGCAAATTCGGGATGAAGTCATTAGCTTAAAGGTAGCTGGTGACAGCGAACAGGCGGCCGCAATTACTAAAGGCAAAGGGGCAGATCATATAGCACTATTGGATTTTGAAATGATTGCCTTGCGCGATTATGCCAAAGAAAAAGCGACCGGCATGTATAATGATGCCGAGGCGACGCGCTCAAACAGTGTGTGGATCAGCAGTGCCATTTTAATGCTGGTCATCGTTATCAGCGCGATAACGGCCTTATATGTGGCTAACAACATTACCAAACCGGTGCAGGCAGTGGCTGAGGCGGCTACTCAGTTAGCTAATGGCGACCTAAAACAATCAGTAACAGTTAGCAATAACGACGAAATTGGTACTATGGCAACGGCTTTTAATAAGATGGCGGCTAGTTTACGACAACTGATTGAAGCCGAACGGGACAGCAAAGCTTATTTAGAAAATACGGTTAACGATTATCTAACCTTTGTTAGCTCGGTTACAGACGGAAACTTAACCTCTCGTTTATCGGTGAACGGCAATGATGACTCCCTAACATTATTAGGGCATAACTTGAACCAAATGGTCGAACGGTTGGGTGACATGACCCATCAAATTCGAGAAGCGACAGCCAGTATCTCTTCGGCCTCGGCAGAGATTTTAGCCGCTACCACCCAACAAGCCGCTGGCGCTAATGAACAGTCAGCGGCCATTAATCAGACCACCGCCACCATTAGCGAGGTAAAAACTATTGTCGAGCAAGCCTATCAAAAAGCGCAAAATGTAGCCCAAAAAGCACGCCAAACTGGCAACATCTCACGTACTGGACAGGATGCAGTAATCGAAACGGTTGAGGGCATGGACCAAATAAAAGAAAAGGTGTCGGGGATTGCTGAAAATATTTTGGCTCTCAGTGAACAAACTCAGCAAATTGGTGAGATTACCGCGACCGTCAACGATATCGCCTCACAAAGTAATCTGTTGGCCTTAAACGCCTCAGTGGAAGCGGCTCGGGCCGGTGAACATGGCAAAGGGTTTGCCGTGGTAGCGGTTGAGGTACGGAATTTAGCCGAACAATCTAAACAGGCTACCGCACAAGTTAAGGCGATTTTGGGCGAAATTCAACAAGCCACCAACGCCGCGGTCATGGCCACCGAAGAAGGCTCCAAGGGAGTCGATTCAGGAGTACAACTGACCCAAGAGGCAGGTAATACCATTTCTGAACTAGCTGGTAGCATTGAGGAGAGCGCCAATTTAGCCGACCAAATTGTCGCTAGTGCCCAACAACAAACCACAGGCATGGAGCAAATTTCCTTAGCCATGGGAAACATCAACCAAGCAACAATGCAAGGGTTATCATCAACCCGCCAAACCGAACGAAGTGCCCAAGATTTATCCTCTGTTTCGCAACAGTTGGAAGGACTAGTGGCACAATATAAGCTGAATTAATAATATTCTCTGGTAGATTCCGTGCAACTCGAAACTACGTCCTGAATTAGCTATATTTGCACGGAAAGCCCCAAAGAGCCTCAATAATCTGTCAATTCATGGGACTATAGATTTGAGTAATAAATAGGTATAAAACCGATAAGTGTAGTGATGGAGATGATGTCAGCGTGTAATGCTTTCAGCCATTGCTGTAGGCACGCTAAAGCTTTTTAACATCAAACTGGCCTATACAACACATATAAAACTGATAATTGTGTAATTATATTGGGCGGTGGCGTAGTACAATTGAATTTAAGTAAATAATTTAATAAAGTTATTAATAAGGAGTTTTTATTATGTTTAATCGTTTTAATGATTTAGCGGTCAGTTATAAAATTATTAGCGGCTATGTAATTGCCCTATTACTGATGGCGGTTGTTGGTGGAATTGCCATTGTACGTTTAGATGACATCAATGCAACGGTTGAGGAGTTAGCCACCGACTTAGCAGAAGATCAACGTTTGGCTGACAAAATTATTGAGCATACACTATTAATGCGGTTTTATGCCAACCGATATATTCGGAATCATGAAGAGGTAGATTTACAATATTACAATAGTGAATATCAAAATTTACAAGACTTTCTTGCTCAAGCAGATGCAAATATTACGAACGAACAGCGTCGAGAGCTTTTATCTCAGATTACTAAATCTGTGGCACGGTATCAAACAACATTTGCCGAGATCATATCACTTATCAACGAACGGAATGAGATTCTGGACACGGTGTTAAATGTAAGCGGTCCACAAGTGGAGGATATGCTCCAACAACTCCGATCTAGTGCTTTTTCTGATGATGATGGAAACGCTTCTTTTTATGCCGGAGAAGCCCAGCGAGCTTTTTTGCTCATGCGTTTTAATCTGTTTCGATATTTGGATAAGGGAGACCCGCAATGGTTAACCTTGTTTGATGAACGGTATCAGCAAGCCCTGCAAGCATTTGATAGACTTGATGAAGAGTTGCAAAATTCGACTCGACAGAAACTCTCTACGGATACACTTGCGGCTATGACCGTTTACGGTCAAGGGTTTCAGGCCATTCAGCAGGGTTATGATCAACAGAACAGATTGGTGTCTGATACGCTGGATCAGCTTGGCCCACAAATTCGGGTGTGGGCTGGTGAGATGTCCGAATCAGTGGAAACCGATTTTAAGGTAGAGGCCGGGATAACAAATAGTTTGGTCGTACAAACTCAAATGCTATTGGTTGTGACAATGTTTGTGGCAACCGTCATTGGAATATTTTTGGGTTGGCAAATTAGCCTTTCAATCACGAAACCGCTTAATCAAGTGGTTACTGCGGCAACCAACGTGACACAGGGTGATTTGAGTCAACATGTTATGGTTCAGTCAAAAGATGAGTTAGGTGTTTTAGGACGTGCTTTTAATGACATGACGGCTAGTTTACGAGAGGCACAGAAGAATGCTGTCGGAAAAGAGGTAATTGAAACGGCGGTTAGTCAATATAACCTGTTTATAGAACAGGTAACACAAGGTGATTTAACCACTCGTTTAAGTGATAATGTGTTACAAGATAACAAAAACGATGAACTAGTGAGTTTAGGGCATAACCTGAATCGCATGGTTGAACGATTGGGCGACATGACCAACCAAATTCGCGAGGCAACAGCCAGTATCTCCTCCGCCTCGGCTGAGATTTTGGCGGCTACCACTCAACAAGCCTCTGGCGCAAATGAGCAATCGGCGGCAATTAACCAAACCACCTCGACCATCAGCGAGGTAAAAATGATTGTCGAGCAGGCCTATCAAAAAGCGCAGAGCGTGGCTCAAAAAGCACGACAAACCGGCAACATCTCACGCACCGGACAGGATGCAGTTATCGAAACGATTGACGGCATGAGCCAAATTAAAGAAAAGGTGTCGGGAATTGCTGAAAATATTCTGGCTCTCAGTGAACAAACTCAGCAAATTGGTGAGATTACCGCGACCGTCAACGACATCGCCTCACAAAGTAATCTGTTGGCCTTAAACGCCTCAGTGGAAGCGGCTCGGGCCGGTGAACATGGCAAAGGGTTTGCCGTAGTAGCGGTTGAGGTACGGAATTTAGCCGAACAATCTAAACAGGCTACCGCACAAGTTAAGGCGATTTTGGGCGAAATTCAACAAGCCACCAACGCCGCGGTCATGGCCACCGAAGAAGGCTCCAAGGGAGTCGATTCAGGAGTACAGCTGACCCAAGAAGCAGGTAATACCATTTCTGAACTAGCTGGTAGCATTGAGGAGAGCGCCAATTTAGCCGACCAAATTGTCGCTAGTGCCCAACAACAAACCACAGGCATGGAGCAAATTTCCTTAGCCATGGGAAACATCAACCAAGCAACAATGCAAGGGTTATCATCAACCCGCCAAACCGAACGAAGTGCCCAAGATTTATCCTCTGTTTCGCAACAGTTAGAAGGGTTAGTGGCACAATATAAGCTGAATTAGCCAACGATATACTATGGTGTCAACTGAATTCAAACAACAAATCGTAGCTGTTTGGAAAGAAGAGGGGCGGGCATGGCTGAAACAGCTACCCGCCCTTATTCATCAATGTGCAGAGCGGTGGAATCTGTCGGTACAGGCTCCAATGGAAAATCTGTCATACAACTTTGTGGCTCGTGCAGTACAAGATGACGGCACACCAGCCATTCTAAAAATCGGGGTACCGAATCCTGAATTAGCCACCGAGATTGAGGCGCTACGACATTATCAAGGCCGACATGCGGTCAAACTACTAGCCGCAGACCTGAGTTTGGGTGCGTTTCTGATAGAACGGGTCAGGCCGGGTCAAACATTATCAACCTTAACCGATGACGAAACTGCAACCCGAATAGCGGCTCCCTTGATTCGTGACCTGCCCATTCCAGAGCCGGCCAACCATGCCTTTCCAACAGTTAAGGATTGGACACGAGCGTTTGCAGGGTATCGAACTCAGTTCGGCTCCAACAGTGGGCCGTTACCGTTTCGCCTATTAGGTAAGGCCGAGCGACTGTTTCAGGAACTTCATGCCTCAACCAAAGAGCAGAAACTCCTACATGGTGATTTACATCATGAAAATATCTTATTGAGTGGGAAAAATGAATGGCGGGTAATTGACCCCAAAGGGGTGATTGGTGATCCGGCTTATGAGACGGCTAGGTTTCAGCATAACCCCATGCCGCAGTTTTTGACCATGACAAACCCCGCCACAGTGGCAATACAGCGAAGCGAAATATTAGCCGAAACGCTAGGCGTAAATCGAGCCAGATTGTTAGCTTGGGCCTTTGTGGATGTTGTCCTCGCGGCCTGTTGGTGGGTTGAGGACGGGGGTGAGGATTTGAGCTACTCGTTGGGATGTCTTGAGATATTTGATAGGCTAACCGATTAGCGGTACTTACATTCCCGAATTAAACCAGTCGCGCCGGTCCTCCCGGCCCGCTGACCAAAACATCTTGCACCTCAGGCAGTTGTTTGGCCGCAGAGACCACAGCCTGCACATGGGCAGATTCACAGATAAGATGCACATTTGGCCCCGCATCAATCGTAAAATAGACCGGCAATCCCTCAGCCCGCCATTGTTGAGTGGCTTGAATAATCCGCATGGTTCCAGCGTTCCAGTAATAAAGCGGAGGCTGGCTACTCATCATAACCCCATGCATAATCACCGCGTCCTCTTCGATAATGGCTCCCATGCTGACTAAATCACGAGCCAATAATGCCTCTCGACAACGCGTCAAACGATCGTCTGCTCCGGCCACTCGGGCTGATTGTAGGCTACTCGTATCGGCCAACCGATGCCCACCGGTTGAGCCGACAGCCTTATGTTCTTGGCTAACCACTACCACCACATCTTGCAAATCCCAAAAGTTAGGCGGGGCAATGCTGACCGCGACCGAATCAACATCGTTGCCCAACGTCCATTCACAATAGCCGGTTGGCACCGAACGACTCGCCGAGCCGGAACCTCGTCGCGCCAACTGCGACAGTTGTGCTTCGGTCAAAGTCAGCCCCGCGGCCGCGCTACTAGCCACACTTAAGGCCGCAAATGCCGCCGCTGAGGAGGCGATTCCCGACCCTACCGGAAAGTTACTGCTCGACTCGATTCGGGCATGGGTCGAGATGTTAGTCCATTCGCGCACAATATCGACATGGTGGCGCACACGTTGATAGGCCGGATCATCCAAGGTATAATCTTGTTGGTTGATGGTCAATGAATCGTGTGACAGGCTATCATCAAATATAACCGTAGTTTGGGTAAACAATGCGCCCAAATTCATAGAAAGTGAGGGATTTATCGGCAAACGCAAGGCATGGTCTTGATTGCCCCAATATTTAATAAAAGCAATATTCGGATGAGCCAAAGCGGTGGCCTGCCGAGTTTGAGCCGCCTTTTTTCGGAGTTCAGTTTGATCTGACATTAGAGTTCATCCTCTTTCTCATCCTCATCCTTTTTTGAGACATTCGGATAAAGGCGTGTCAAACAGTCAGGACAAAATCCATGACTAAACTCTATGCCCGCACGTTCATGCAGATATTTCTCAACCTTTTGCCAATATCCATCATCGTCTCGCACCTTTTTACAAGAAGCACAAATTGGTAACAACCGAGACAACACATTAACCTCAGCTAATGCCGTCTCCAATTGTTGGTTCCGAGCCTCTAGCTCCTTGTTTAATCGCCGAACCGTCATCATATCCTCAAATCGAGCCATAGCAATACTGATAGAACGAGTGACCTCCTGCATATTTAACGGCTTGGTCAAATAGGCTCCTGCTCCGGCTTCCGTAGCTTGTTCAACCAATTCGGACGATTCATAAGCAGTCAGCATGACCACTGGTGTGGGGCAACGTTCATAAATCAGTTTGGTGGCTTCAATACCGTTCATGCCCGGCATGCGGACATCCATCAACACAATACTTGGTTTAAGTGATTCGGTCATTTCAACCGCTTCCTCACCATTAACCGCCTCTCCAATTACGGTATAACCAATCTGTTCCAACAATCCCTTTATCATCATGCTGACCAGATAATCATCTTCAGCGATTAAAATTTTTATTTTACGATTGTTTAGCATCTATCTGTTCCTGTATGTATGGCGAATATGTTCAATGCACTTCTGGTTTGAAGCGAATTTCGGCTACCGTACCTTGTTGTTGATATAAAAAAATTGCACCCTGTAGATTTTTTTCGATAATCTGTTTAATTTGCTTAAACTCAGTAGTTTGCTTAAGGTTAGTAATCAGATTAGAAGAGTTTGCCGAGTGTTGAGACATGGTCACTCGATAATCAAAACCGATAGTTTGAGCATCCGTAACAAGATAAACGGCCAACTCAGTTTTGACAGGGCGAACCAACTCTATCTGTTTTAAGAAAAATGTCGTTAGTTCGTTGATAACTAAGGCTAAATTATGAGCCTGATCTGCCGTAATTAACACGGTTGAAGGTGTAATTGTTACCGCGATCGTTTGGTTTGAGGCGAAGGCTTGGATCGTCGTATAAATAATCCGCTCAACAATATCATATAATCGTATCGGTTGCCAAATAGAAGCGGACAACAGACTATGAACCGTGGCTAACCCCTGTATCCGGTTAATGAGGCTCCGTAATACAACTTGATAAATCGGCTGATTATCCTTGGGTGCTTTACTTTGCTCACTATACAATAAACCAATAATAGCCGACAAATTGTTCTTGACCCGATGATTAACCTCACCCAATAGAGTGGCTCTGGTTTCAGCGTCTCGTTTGATCTGTTCATAAAGACGATTGTTTTCAATCGCAATAGCAATCGTAACCGCCAACGGTTCTATCAGGCGCAAATCCGCCTCACTAAATCGGTCAACCTGACCACCCATCAACTGGAGTACACCTAACACATGCGGAGCCGTTTCCTCTGAGTCGTGTGTCTGCTTGTATTGCAAAGGCACACTCAATATAGACCGGACGGTTAGACCCAAGGCTTGATTAAATCGAGATTCATACCGACTGTCCGATTCTGTATCAGCAATAATCACCGGCTGATTATATTGCGCTACCCAGCCCACCATCCCTTCACCAGAAGCTAACCGCCAGTCGGCAAACTGGTTCTGACGATTATCGACCGCCTGCCAGCAAGACAACTGTCCTGTATTTGGCTCGATAAGCCAAATAGTATAAATATCTATCTCTAAAAATTGACAGACTTCATCTAACACTTGACATAACACATGTTCGAGATGAAAGGTCGAGATAAATTTTTGACTAGCCTGATTCAAGAGAGTCAGTTCTCGATTACGCCGCTCTAAAGTTTTTTCTAACTTTTTACGACGGGTAATATCAAGCATAACTCCTTGCAATAAAAGCCCATGCTGATTCGTGTCTGGAACTACGGTTGCTTGGTCTAAAAACCATAACATCCGACCATCGGCATGACGCACCCGATATTCAGCCTGAAACGGCATGCCAGTAGCTCGACTCTGTTGCAATGCCTGATACACTGCCGGATAATCATCGACGTGTATCCAACTACGCCAATCTGTTATACTGAGTTGAGGCTCATAGCCTAAATGAGTTTTTATTTGTGGGCTGATATATCGTAGGGTGTTATGCTCACCGAGTTCAGCGATATAGGTGATAACAGGAATCTGTTCCACCAAAGCTTTATAAACAATTTTCAATTCTAAGTTGTAACTTTCTATGTAGGTCACGCTTGTAGCGTGACGTATGCGTTGACTGGAATAGTCACGTTAAAAACGTGACCTACGTTTGCTATTTTAGAATCGGGATTAAATAAGTTGCACGTTTGACTAGAGAGCTACTGGCTTCCAGCCAGCATGTCGGCTAGAAAGCCGACGCGCCGTAAATATTCAGTGAGTTCGCCAGAAACCTGATTTCTTTGAGAAATCGGGTTTCTAGGGCGGCATTACTGAACTTTTACCGTTAATTAATACTCACTCCTGAACTCGGTATCTTCTGACTCCCCTATTTCTTCCGCTTCACTTGACTCCCCTATTTCTTCCGCTTCGCTTGACTCCCCTATTTCTTCCGCTTCACTTGACTCCCCTATTTCTTCCGCTTCGCTTGACTCCCCTATTTCTTCCGCTTCACTTGACTCTACAACTTCTTCTGGTTGTATGGCAATCTCATCACCATATTCTACGTCTAACGCTTCTAGCTCTGTCTCAACAAACTCAACAGTTTCTTGGATCATCATCTCCGCCTTCTGTTCCGCTTCGACGACGGCCTTTTGTCGAGCCAATTCGTCAATCTCTTGATGTAAATTTGCCAAGGCCCTTTCAGCCGCGGCCTGAGCGGCGGTCTGTTTGCTCAGGCCAAGCCCTCGCCCGTAGGCTTTCTCGCCCACCAAGGCTTCTACAGTAAACTCTTTAGCATGGTCAGGGCCGGTCTCTTGTATGGTGCGATAAGTGGGTGTCAAATGACAGTGACTCTGAGATAACTCCTGCAACATGCTTTTGGCATCCTTATCGGCATTTGTAGCGATTACTTCCTCTAAGGCTGGCTCAATAGTGGAGTGGATAAATTGACTGGTGACCTCAATGCCATTGTCAAGATACATGGCTCCAATGAGAGCTTCATAAGCATCACACAACAAGGCCATGCGATTACGTCCTCCGCTTTCAGCTTCGCCTCGTCCCAATAACAGATACGACCCCAAATTCATGTCGCTGGCAAATTGAGCTAATCGCTCTGTCCGTACCAAGGCCGAGCGTAGATTGGTTAGTCGTCCTTCGGGTAGTTCTGGATAACGATGATATAGGTATTCGGCGGTCACAAAATCTAACACCGCGTCCCCCAAAAACTCAAGGCGCTCATTATCCTCTAGCGGATAATCTGGTGTTTCGTTAATGTACGATCGATGGGTTAAAGCACGTTGGAGCAGTGCTTTGTTAGAAAAATTCAAATTTAAGGCAATTTCAGCCTCGACAATGTCAATTACTGGTATTTCGTCCATAATTAATAGTAACTCATCAGCCTGAATACAGACGTACAAGGATATAAGACTCGGTACATTGTTGATTAAGTTATGCGCGGTTTTTTCAAACACCTCCGAGGAGTTTCGCACCTCGGAGGAGAACGGCTCCGCGTCCTTCAAGGTACGAAGTTCCTTGAAGGTCTAACAAAACTCAAAATCGAGACATACGGAGTGCAAAAGCAATCAGCTTTTGCACTCCTTTATTCCCGAACAACTCTAGTATGTCTTATATCATTACACCTATGTATTGAGGATTGTTCAATCCGTTGTAGTTGGTAAATAATCTCCTTCAATCCATTCTGCACCATCTTGTCCGACCTCTTTTTTCCAAATCGGCACAATCTGCTTCAATCGGTCGATGGCGTACCGACAGGCTTCAAAACAACCATCTCCTCGATGGGCGCTAGAGACGGCCACGATAACCGCGTTTTCACCGACCTCTAAATGCCCTATTCGTTGCACGATGGCAATATCAACAATATTCGGCCATTTTTGCCGAGCTTCCACCGCGACCTGTTCTAACTTCTCGACAGCCATAGCGGTGTAGGCTTCATATTCTAAATGTTGCACTGCTTTACCTGCCGAATTGTTCCGTACCATGCCGCCAAAAACGGCTACCGCCCCACAGTTAGGCCGAGTTACCTTGGCCGCCATCACATCAAGGCTGATGGGATCATGCGTTACGGACAATTTGTCGTCCCCGCCCCCGCTGACCGGCGGGAAAAAGGCCACCTCGTCACCATGTTCAAGTTTGGTCTCTAGGTCGGCAAAATCTCGATTGACCGAGATAACCGTTTGGGGCAGATGTTGCCCCAAGGCCGAATAGTCGATTTGCAACTGTTTCACCAAGGTCGAAACATTCTGACCATCTATTAAATTATACGTCAACTCACTTTGCCCGATTATTTCTCGAAAACGGGCAAAAAATTTAATGGTAATTTCCATACTCACACTCCGTAAAAGTTCAGTAAAGTAGCTCTAGAAACCCGATTTCTTTGAGAAATCGGGTTTCTAGGGCGGCATTACTGAACTTTTACTCTCCTGTCCAACTGCCACTTTTGCCGCCTGTCTTTTTAACCAATCGAACCGAGTCGAGTTGCATGCTCCGGTCAACGGCTTTACACATGTCATAAATCGTCAATCCGGCCACGGTGACGGCGGTCAGGGCCTCCATCTCCACGCCAGTTTTGCCAGTTGTACGTACCGTACCGATAATATCAATGTAGGCCGTTGGGTTGGTCTCATCGGGCAGGTGGGGCAAAAAATCGAGGCCGACTTTGGTCAGCATCAGTGGATGACACATCGGTATAAGGTCGTGGGTTTTCTTGGCGGCCATAATTCCAGCCACTTGGGCTACAGCCAACACGTCACCCTTCGACAATCCATCGGCCTGAATCAGACGTAGGGTTTCGGCTTGCATGGTCATGCGTCCTTTGGCAACGGCCTCTCGTTGGGTCTCATTTTTATGGCCGACATCGACCATGCGGGCGCGGCCTTGTTCATCAAGATGAGTTAAATTCATAATTGGGCTACCTTATAGGCTAACACAGCTTCTAAAACACCGCCGCCAATAGCCAGAGATTTGTCGCTGATAGTAAAACAATGTTGAATACTGCTTCGGGGGTCAAGGTCGCCAATTTTAAAACCGGGTTTAACCCATACGTTAGGATGGATGAGGCCGCGTAACACCCCCGCGAATGATGCTTCTATCGGCTGATTGTCAATCGTGGCGATCAGATCACCTTCATTTAGTAATGCCCCAATCTGCACCACCGGGATTACATAACCTTCGCCGGAAGTACGAATCACTCGATCGGCGGTATATCCAGAGATTGGGCCGGGCTGACCACTATTTGGCTCGGCTTCACCTTCGTAAATCACTCGTCCCAACCAATGCCCTCGTTTGGTTTCGATGATAGCATGACAATTGACTTCGGCCTCAAAGCCGGGGCCTAAGCCAATCACAAAAGGGGTATCGTTGAGACTTGTGCTGTTATTTTTCTTCGACATAATCGCATCGACCAAAATAACCGGATTCAAGGTCGACAGAATCTTAGCCTCTGGATCAATCAAAACCGGAATCATGTCGGTATTAGAAAGTTGGCGCGCCTCAGCCGAGGTATCAACAAGGCGCGCCGTAATGCCCTCAATTTTGACTTCGCGACTGTACACCGCCTCACCATACGAGACGGCGCGCCGAATAAAGGTCGGTTGAGGTTGTTCGGTCATGATCAGGGGAAATCCAGCTCGTTTAAGCCGATAGGCAATGCCACTGGCTAGGTCGCCAGCCCCTTTGATAAGTACTAAAGTGTCATTAAATAGCATAAAAATATCAATCCAGACCTGACAGGTTTTAAAAACCTGTCAGGTCTTGGACGCAACATGTACCATGTTTTACTAATTATACCCATCTGAGAAAACTTCAATCATCAAATAGGGATCACCAAGTGGATATAAAATCGGACAAGTACAGCCATTGTTTACATATTGGCGCACCTTGGCTTTAACCTCGTCCGGTGTACCACTAGCGGTAATCCGTTGGACTAACTCGTCTGGCACGAGGGGCATGGCCTCTTTAATCTGCTCTTTAGTAGCAGGCCAGCCTAAAATGTTTTGAATCTGTTTGACCACATCTTCGCTGACATTGCTGGCTTTGGCGATGTGGGGCTGTTGAGCTAAATATTGAGTCAGCAGGCCACGAGCGCCATCAAGAGCCTTGGCCTTATCTGTATCCACCGAGCAAACGACCAACTGCGGACGGTCAATCTCGTCGATGGTGCGACCCGCTTTTTCGGCTCCGATTTTAAGCCGGTCTAAGGCACCATGATTATATTCGGGTGCGACGCAGTAGTTCAGGACGGCCCCATCAGAGATTTCACCAGTCAACTCCATCATTTTTGGCCCGGTTGCCCCAATCATCAATGGCACATTACGAGGCTCGCGCCGACCATGTACCACGTCCAATTCAATCTCTTTAACTTGATGAAACTCGCCATCGTAGCTGACCCGCTCCATGTTCAACAAGCGACGCATGACTTCAATCGTTTCGCGCATGGCTTTTAGTGGTTTACGGCGTTTAATACCAACATTTGCCGCCAACGGATCCCACCATGCTCCAATACCGCAGATCACGCGGTCAGGGGCTAAATCGTCTAAAGTTAGAAACGTAGCCGCTAACAGGCCGATATTACGGGTCCAGTTGTTGATAACTCCTGAGCCGATTTTGATATTCTCGGTGACAGCGGCAAAAGCGGCCATCGGCACAATCGCATCCCGCACCAGGCGACTTTCAGCCTGCCACACTGCTTCAAATCCATTCTTTTCGGCATGTTGAGCCAGTTTCATGCCCTCTCGTAAATCATGGGCATCTTGTAAATATAAAGCTACTCGGTCTTTACTCATCAAAAAACTCCTTTGTTTATTAGCAAAAGTGTGGTGGTCAGCTTGATGTTGAAAATGGAGTGCCACGGGTTTAGCCGTTGCCAAAAGCAATGGCTGAACCCATTGCACTCCAACATCATCTTGACCACCACAGTTCTGTCTTATTTATGAAAATTCGTGTTTGATTAATCCTCGAATGAATCGACAAACTTTTGTATAGTGATGGCATCCAAACCGAACCATCATTATTACAGAAGTTTATCATTTCAACATGACTAAAACAATATCTGACAGGATTAACAGGATTGACAGGATTACAAGTAAAAAAATCCTGTTAATCCTGTCAAAAAATGCTTTTGATTTTATCAATATATCAGGTCATGAATGAAACGACAAACTCTTGATTATTAAATAGAAACGAACAGCTTGATTTTAGTGATTTTCATCCGCAGAGCAAATTGAACCGTTCTGGAGCATGCACCTTTTACACCTGAATCACCACGATTGTTATATCGTCGTGGGGTTCAGCCATTTGCACAAAAGCCTTCAATTCTGCATCGAGATAGTCGAGCATGGCTTTTGCGCTATCTGTGGGGCCGTGGCTCATAAGTTGCTCCAAACGTTCAAAGCCCAGCATCTCATCAGCAGGATTGTTGGCCTCGACCACACCGTCGCTGGTCAAAACAATCAGGTCTCCTTGGCTCAACTGTCGCTTAATTTGCTGATAGCCTAGCCCAGTACTCAATCCTTGACCAAGAGCGAATCCGCCGATGTCGGGCCATTCGTCGAGATCGTTAGGTCTCCGAATATAGGGCGGAATACAACCAGCATTAACTATCTGTAGCTCACGTTGTGGCATAGTTAATTCAACATAACACATGGCGCAGTTTTGCCGACGAGGTTTAGCATACGGAGTTAGTCGCTCATCCAAATAAACCAGTCGTTCGGCGGGTGAATAAGCATGAGCAAAACTGGCATCAAGCTGAGAGATACTGGCCGCCATAAGCAACGCGGCAGAGATTCCTTTGCCCGAAATGTCACCTACAGCTACCCCATACCGCTCTATGTTGCCCGTGGTTGACGATACAACCGGATATCGATAATAGCTGTAAAAGTCACCGCCAACCTCACGAGCCGGAATGGTGTAACAGATTACCTCGATGTCGGGCCAATCGTGGATGGGTGGAGGCAGAAGGTTTAGCTGAATGTCATGGGCGATGTTCAACTCTTGCTGAATGGCGGCTAACTTTAATCGCTCATGCTGTGAGGTGGCTCGAGCAATTGCCACTGCCGATTGATCGCCCATCGCACTCATTAACTCGACCTCAGCAGTGGTAAAATTCGGCTGGTTGCTGTATTTGGAGGCGGTTAGCGTGCCAAGAAGATGATCTTGGTCTTGCACTGGTACGACTATAACCGCGCCGGTGCTGTTTTTTTGACGACGCTCTTGAACCTCCTTACTTTCACGCTCATCGGGTACACTTTTTGGCGACAAGGCCGGTTTTTTATGCTTAATAACCCAGCCAGTTAAACCACCCAAAAGCTCATCATAAGGGATATTATATTCAACCAAGCCATACTGATTTCCTCCATTGACATAATGGACGATCTCTTCCTTTTCAAAGTCAAGAATAATAAGAGAGACAGCTTGGGCGGGTAAGGCAATGGCGACCCCATCGACAATCGACTGGAGTACCTCCTTCAAATTAGTAGAGATACTGAGCAGACGGGCCACTTTATAAAGAGATTCCGTCTTAACTAGATTGGCCTCAGATTGCTCAAACAAGGTTCGATAACGGCTCTCCGAATTTTGTAGTTCGGCAGTGCGTTCTAATACTCGTGTCTCTAATTCATCGTTGGCTTTGCTCAGCGCGGCCTGAACTTCAGCGAGACGATAGTTGGCGGTTTCAAGAGCCTGATTAACTTTTTTGAGATTCTGCTCATTACTGAATAACTCATCGCGGCGTTTTAAGCGACGTTTGCCGGTGTTGATAATCCAGTCTTGTCGCTCGATATAATGGGAAATATAAGAAGAAAGGATAATTGCTAACAACAAGGATAAAAACATGACCTGTGCCCACACATATAACGCTTCAACATTAAAATTTAGGAAGATACGTATTGATAAAAAGCTGGTGACAGCACAAACTATTAAGGTATTATATGCCATACGAGGGAAGAGTAGACCGTTTGATAAGGCGACCACCAATAGAAAAAAATAAGGATAAAAAGAATCTACGCCGCCGGGCATAACCAAAAAGATATTTCCGGCCACAATATAACTCCCAATTAAGAGTCCGTAAGCTTGCCATATATTAGATCGCTTCGCCAGTTCATGACTTCCCCAAGTTGCCAAACTTATGGTGAGGAGGCCACTAGCCATGTAATACCGATTTTCTAAAGTCATGACCAAACTCAGCGCCATCCACAAAGGTAGAAGCAGAATCAACGAAATATGTTTCGTTAGCTTAAATAGATCTTCTTGTATGGCTTCTTTATTTTCTCGTCGTTGCATGACAATCTTTGATTAACCTTGGTATGGCTCTGATAGTTTATCTAACAAATAAATACAGCGAACTTAAGAGATAAACAAACATGGTACATTGTTAATTAAGTAATGCGTGATTTTGTCGTCAACACCTCCGAGGAGCTTCGCACCTCGGAGGAGAACGACTCCGCGACCTTCCCGCAAGTTTAGAACTTGCCAAAGATTTAGAACGGCTGTTCAACGGCACGATCCATTGTTTGGTGGCCTTTGGTATCCTTATGGCTGAGGGAATGGTCGTGGTTGACGGCACTCCGATTGAGACAACTCCTCGTTACAAGGGATGCGGTTGCCAAAGAGTTACCAAACGCAAGCGCAACAAGGAGGGGACGCAGTATAGTGAGATGAAACTTGTTTTTGGCTGGCGTTTGATTGCATTGGTCGATTTGGTAACCATGATACCTTGGTCTATAAAAATCGTCAAAACACAAGATCATGAGGCTCCCCATCTGCTAGATTTGGTCAAACAGGCACAAAGGAACCTAGAGCCTTATAGCCGCATCGACTGGTTGGTGTTGGATCAAGCCTACGTTGACGGCAAAACGTTGTACGAACTAGATAGGATGGGTATTAAATTTATCATCATCGCCAAGTCGGGACTGGTTGGCTTCCATAAATTGACAAACGTGCTTTGGTGGATTTATGTTCTATTCATCCGAGCTAAACGCGTCATCAAACGCCACTGATGACGGGGAAAAGTCGGTGCGACGGATGAAAGCCAGTGCATCGGGTGCGCCCCAATCTCGATCCATGCCACTATCTTCCCACTCTACCGATAGTGGCCCGTTGTAGCCGATACGGTTGAGTGCCCGGAAAATCTCCTCAAAATCAACACTGCCATGGCCGGGTGAGACAAAGTCCCAACCGCGGCGCGGGTCACCAAAATTAACATGGGAACCAAGAATACTGCGACGACCATTATCGACTCGTACCTTAGAATCTTTCACATGCACATGATAAATTCGGTCGGCAAACTCCTCCACAAAGGCGGCGGAGTCGAGGAATTGATGAACGAGGTGACTGGGGTCAAAATTAATGCCGAACGCCTCTCTGCGACCTAGCGCGGCCAACGTTTTTTCGGTGGTTACAAAGTCGTAGGCAATTTCGCCGGGATGCACTTCGAGGGCGAATTTAACACCGACTTCATCAAAGACATCCAAAATGGGATTCCAGCGCTCGGCAAACTCGGCATAACCGGCTTCGATATCATCGAAATTGTTGGGAGGGAAAGAGTAAAGCATGTGCCAAATCGGTGAGCCAGTAAAACCGTTGACGACTTTTACGCCAAACTTGGCCGCGGCGCGGGCTGTGTTTTTCATCTCCTCAGCACAGCGTTGCCGCACTCCTTCTGGATTACCATCTCCCCATAATCTATCAGGAATGATTCCTTTGTGTCGCGAATCGATGGGATCACAAATACATTGACCGACCAGATGGTTACTAATCGACCATGTTTTTAGGTTGTACTTCTCTAATAAATCGCGCTTGACTCGGCAGTAGGCATCATCAGACAAAGCTTTATCCACCTCAAAATGATCGCCCCAACAGGCCAATTCGATGCCATCATAACCCCACTCACTGAGTTTTTGGGCTAGTGTTTCTAACGGTAGGTCGGCCCATTGGCCGGTAAACATTGTAACTGGTCGTGACATTTTTACCCCCTTAGTGCTATAACAAAACTTAAAAATTATGTGGTGGTCAAGATGATGTTGAAAATGGAGTCCGAGCCTTTAGGCTTGCTCCAATAGGCAAACCTGAAGGTTTGGACTCCAACATCACCACACAATTCATTCTTTTCACAAATTCGCTGTTGTGTTCTTGCCTCAAACGAAGATCAAGGCCGTCCTGTATAGGTAGTGGTCAGCTACCCGCAAGTTTAGAACTTGCGGGTAGCTAACGGATCCGTACCACTACTTCTGCACCACTACTATGTGAATATTTGCAATAACTGATTATAAACCAAGAGTGGTCAGCTACCCGCAAGTTTAGAACTTGCGGGTAGCTGATGGATCCGTACCACTACTTCTGCACCACTACATATGTGAATATTTGCAATAACTGATTATAAACCAAGAGTCTATTTCTAAATAATTGTAGTGGTCAAGATGATGTTGGAGTGCAATGGGTTCAGCCATTGCTTTTGGCAACGGCTAAACCCGTTGCACTCCATTTTCAACATCAAGCTGACCACCACACTATTTCTAAATAACCCTTCTTATGGTAACGGAATCTTGGAGCAACATAAAGAGTTGTTCGGGAATAAAGGAGTGCAAAAACTTCTTGCTTTTGCTACCCCGTATAATGGGAGCAATTTATTCCTATCTATGGCTAAACGTCTAAACTGGTTTTTCAACCGCACAGCTCGAACTTATTTAGGTCTCATTCCTAGTATAGACCTGTTCGGGAATAAAGGAGTGCAAAAGCATCTTGCTTTTGCCAGAGGTAAACATGCAAAAGCAAGATACTTTTGCACTCCGTATGCCTCGATTCTGAGTTTTTATGAGATGATTAGTTATTGCCGAACAACTCTTATGAAAGAGTTAGGTTGGTGGGATAATCTATGTTATAATGTTGCTATATTACCTTGACAATGTTAGATTACAATCATCATGTCATACTGAGTACAGCGAAGTATCCCCCATGATGATACTTTTGAATACTTCGTTAATCCGTGTAGGGGGCTATTCTCTATGGAAAACAATTCGAATGCTATTATGATAACGGAAGATAATAAGCTCATTTTAGTTGTCGAAGATGATGAGACTTTATTGCAAACCTTGGCTTACAACCTAAAACAAGAGGGGTATCGAGTCCTCACTGCTTCAACGGGGCCGGATGGTCTGGAGGCAGGACGAACCGAGTCCCCTGATTTAATTGTGCTAGATGTGATGTTACCCGACTTAGACGGACTGTCGGTCTGTCGGATTTTGCGTCGTCAAACCGATATACCGATTATCATGCTAACTGCACGATCGGGCGAAGTAGATAAAATCATTGGTCTCGATTCGGGAGCGGATGATTATATTACTAAACCGTTCGGTTTTGGCGAGTTTTTAGCTCGCGTTCGAGCGGCTCTACGTCGCAGAGTGTCAAACGCTCCCTCAAACCAACTGGTCAGCTTGGATTTGTTGGTTGATTTGATTGGTCGTAAAGTCTACAAAAAGGGAAATTTGTTGAACCTTAGCTTTAAGGAGTTTGACCTGCTCGTCGAACTGATGCGCCATAAAGGTGCGGTATTGTCGCGTGACCTTTTGCTAACCAAAGTTTGGGGGTATGACTATTATGGTGAATCCCGCACTGTTGATGTTCATATTCGCTGGTTGCGTGAAAAAATCGAAGAGAATCCCTCGAAACCAACCCGGATTGTCACTATTCGTCGGATTGGTTACCGATTTGAAGAGTAATTGTGAATAGCCGAAGAACTGTAAAAGTTCAGTAAAGTAGCTCTAGAAACCCGATTTCTTTGAGAAATCGGGTTTCTGATGCTCTTTCTGGTGAGTTCACTGAATATTTACCCGTGATTGACGCAAATATGACCATGAATAACAAAAGCCCAATTCATAGCGAATCGGGCTTTTATTTTTACTTTAATTAGACCAAGGCATGTTCTAAAAGATCAAGCCTTAAGTATTTATATGGCCTAAAGCTTCAACGACTTCTGCATCAGGTATTGTACTGACATCTGTTTCTATATTAGCGGCGACTTGAGCAATACGTTCCGCGAAGTAGTAAGTTCGGGCGAGATATTCGACAATTTCATACTCAATGCGGAATAAAATAGCCCGATTAGGTTCTCTAGCTCCCAAACGACGGGTGAGATGATTTTCAGCATTTTGAATCATTTGGTCAATCTCATGGGATGCGGCGATAACTGCTTCTGCCTTCCCCGTATCAAACTTAGCCAAAGCATCCAGCGATTCTTCGACGGCCCACACCACTTTGTCATGAATTTCGGTGATAACCTTCTGTGTGTTTTCGCTCATTTCAACGTTATGACTCAGTTTTGCCATTCCAGCATCAATTGCTGTTATCTTAACTCGGTTGCCAATATCCTCAATATAGTTGGCGACGGCCATATAGTTGGAGAGACGTACTGACTGTTCTGTCAACAGGTTCTCTCTGGATAGTTGTCCAAGATAGGCAAAAATTTCGCCATGTAATACGTCGACCTTTTCATCAGCCTTAATAATGGTTTCTAACTCTTCTTTTGTTCCATTAAGTACAGTTGGTAAGATTTGGTATACCATTTGTCGTACATACACCCCAAGTTTCCCTAATTCTAACCTTGTTTGCTCAAGAGCCAACCCTGGGGTTTCCAGAAGAAGCGCGTCAAGGTATCTCGACTCAACTTCAGTCGATGCCATCTCATCTCGTTGCGGAACAAGCCATTGCACTATCTTAGCAAAGGGGTCTACAAGCCAGATGAAGATAAAGGTGTTGATAACATTAAACATGGTGTGAGCATTGGCAATTTGGCGAGGAGTTTCAGCCGCTAATCTGTCTGTACCAACCAAATCTGGATAGGCAGGCGACATTGAGGTCACGAAACTCGCAAGCTGTGGAATGAATAAGAACCATAGGACAACCCCCCCTACATTGAAGAGGACATGAACTACCGCCGCTTGAACGGCCTCGCGTGGTTTACCAATGGCTGCCAGCATAGCAGTCACACAAGTTCCGAGATTAGCACCAAATGCGAGGGCAATTCCGGCCTCAAGTGTTACAAACCCCTGACTAGCAAGGACGATGATAATCCCCGTTGTTGCGGAAGAACTCTGTACGATACCTGTAAAGATCATACTGGCAAGAATTCCGTAAAAAGGATTACTCATGGATTGTAACATGTCAATAAAGGGTTGATATGAGCGTAACGGTTTGGTGGCCGCACTCATCATTGTCAAACCATAGAAGACCAATCCTAACCCCAAGAGTGCTAGGCCATATTGTTGTATCTTGTCATTTTTAGAGGTGAATTTTACGATAAAACCAATAAAAACCATCCAAAGGGCATACTTTGTAACCTTGAATGCGACAATCTGAGCGGTAATTGTGGTACCGATATTCGCTCCCATAATAACCCCAATAGATTGATGCAACGACATCAGACCTGCTGAGATAAAACCAACGACCAGCACGGTTGTTACAGAGGACGATTGAACAACCATTGTTGTAACTGTTCCGGCCATAGCTCCTGTAAAACGATTGGTTGTGAGCTTGGCGAGCAGATCTTTCATTTTTGCCCCAGCAACTCGTTTTAGAGCATCATCCATTAACTCCATCCCAAACAAGAAAACCGCCAGACCGCCAAGCAACTGCATAAAAATCTGAGCAACATCCAATGTTCCTGAATCTGCTAAACTCAAAATAGTGTTTGTAGCTTCCATAAATATTCTCCTCTCCTAATAGTAAGTGGTTTTCAGAACTAACTTGTTAAAAACAGGAGTGTCAAAATTGTATTTTGACAGCAAGAATGGAATTCTTGCACTCCGGGAAAAATGACAACTTAGAAATGAAAGTCACTTACAATTTAATTGTGATAGTTAAAACAGGGACTAAGTCAAAATGGTGAATTGACCTAATTGAAACAAGAGTTGTTCGGCAATAACGGAGTGCAAAAACCTCTTGTTTTTGCATGGTTGTTTCTGGCAAAAGCAATCAGCTTTTGCACTCCGACTGAGTGGCCTCTATTTCAAAATGGTCATTATCTCTACTTGACAAACTCCCTGTTAAAACTTAGTTGGTGCCAGCTTATGTCGAAATTGAGTATGGGAAATACTCAGTTTTATATCTACTGAGTATGTGAATTGAACATTAAGTGAGTATTAAGAGTGTAT
>JAUCGA010000130.1 GCA_030377865.1 Anaerolineales bacterium HSG25
GAGTTTTATGCTGGTTATACAGTATAATAACATAGTTTTGTATGGGTTAATAAATAGAGTTGTTCGAGAATAAAGGAGTGCAAAAGCTTCTTGCTTTTGCATATTTTCCTGATTGTTGCGATTATGTAATCGCAACGGGTATTTGGCAGGTATATACCCGCCTGTTATGGATAACGGGTACACACTCGTTATCATCATGGAAAATGAACCATGCCAATATTCATATATAAATGGGTTGTTCTGTTGATAGACTGAGCAAATATATTGGTAGACGAGTTCTAAATTTTGCTAAAGATTTATAACGTAGATAAAAAGTTACGCGTTTGCGCGTACACGTGAATCGTGACTTAAGTTTGTTAACTAATAAGAAAGGTGGTGTGATTATGACAAAAACTGTACAACAAGTAAACGCGAAAAACGGAAAGGCAATTGAGGTTCCCCCGTCAATATCTGTGCGTGACTTAGCCGCTCTCATGTCCATTAGCGCTATTGATATCATCAAAGAGCTAATGAGTAACGGGATTATGGCGAACATTAACCAACAAATCGATTTTGATACGGTATCGATTATTGGTGAAGAGATGGGATTCGAGATTGTATCGCCCCAAGTTGATGAACAGGAACAGGTCGAGGTGTCCCCCGATTTGCCTTTGCATCGACAGCTAATTGCTCAAGAAGACCCAAAATCATTGCGCCCTCGTCCGCCGGTCGTAACCGTACTTGGACATGTAGATCATGGAAAAACAACCTTGTTAGATACTATTCGTGAGGCTGAAGTAGCAGAAGGTGAGGCGGGCGGTATTACTCAGCATATCGGTGCTTATCAGGTGCATATAGATGGGCGGCCGATTACATTTTTGGATACTCCCGGTCATGAGGCTTTTACTGCGATGCGCGCTCGAGGCGCTCAAGCAACCGATTTAGCTGTATTGGTCGTGGCGGCTGATGATGGTGTTATGCCTCAGACAAAAGAGGCAATAGAGCATGCTCGTGCCGCTCAGGTGCCAATTTTGGTTGCTATGAACAAAATCGATAAGGCTAATGCTAATCCAACCCGTGTCCATCAAGAGTTGGCTGACGCAGGTCTTGTTCCTGAGGAATGGGGTGGAGAGACAACCTGTATTCCTGTTTCTGCAAAAGAAAAAATTGGTATTGAAGATGTATTAGAAAACATTTTGCTAATTACCGATGTTGCTGAACTAAAAGCCAACCCCAATCGGAGCGCTCAGGGTGTTGTAATTGAGGGAAAAGTGGATAGACGACGAGGTGTCGTAGCCAACTTACTCATTCAAAATGGACAACTCAAACAGGGTGATTTGGTGATGATTGGTGCTCAGTATGGTAAAATAAAAGCCATGTTTAACGACTACGGTAAACGCATTAAAAAAGCTGGTTTATCTGTACCTGTTTCAATTTTAGGTTTGTCCAAGGTTCCGGCCGCGGGTGATTTCTTTGAGGTCGTCAAAAATGAGAAAACCGCTCGATCACTCGTTGCAGAACGTCAAGCAAAGCTTGCCCAGCAAAAACAATTAGATAATACTCGACAGCCAATTTCCCTAGAACAGTTTTTCCAAAAACGGGGTGAAACAGGTGACCAGACCTTATACTTGATTATCCGAGCCGATGTCCAAGGTTCAGTAGAGCCAATTGTCAACTCACTGAATAGCCTTGAGGTCGGAGATGTCAAAATTAAAATTTTATCAAAAGGTGCAGGGAATATCTCCGAAACAGATGTTAATTTAGCGGTTGCGTCTGGGGCAATTATTGTCGGTTTTAACGTTATCACAGATGCCGCGGCCCAAAAGCAAGCTGATTCTATGGGTATTGATATTCGGTTATATAATGTCATTTATAAACTAATTGATGATGTAGAGAAGGCTCTTAAAGGTCTATTAAAGCCAGAATATGCGGATAAAATTATTGGCCGAGCGCAAGTTCGAGCAATATTTAAAGTGCCGAAAAAGGGTCAAGTTGCAGGCTCTTATATTCAAGAAGGAAAGTTTAGTCGTAATGCCTTAGTGCGAGTTTATCGAATGAAGAAGGTGTTGCATGACGGAAAATTAGCTTCGTTGAGACGTTTCACCGACGATGTAGCCGAAGTTGCAACTGGATTTGAATGTGGTATTGGCGTAGATGGATTTAATGCCTTCAGAGAAGGTGATATTTTGGAAGCTTATATTAAGGAACGTACTAATTAACTATGACTAGCCGTCGTCAACGTAAATTGGCTGAACTGATTCATCAACAAATTAGCCATCTGATTCAGCATCATATTCGTGATCCACGATTAGGATTTGTGACCGTAACTGGGGTTGACTTAAACCGTGACTACTCAGTAGCTTTAGTTTATGTAACCCTTTTCGATAACGCGAACCCTAAAGATGCTATGAAAGGGTTAGAGAGCGCTAGTGGTTATATCCGGCGGGAGTTGGCTAAGTTATTGTCTATTCGTCAAGTCCCACAGCTAACCTTTAAGCTCGATACCTCTTTTGAGTATGGACAACAAATGGATACCTTATTGGCAAACATTGCCCAAGAAGAGGCAGAGCGTACTTCGTCAATGGATACAACTGACGAAGATGTGACATCTTGATAAAATGCTGGTGACCTCTAAAGGTTTTATAAACCTTTAGGGGTCAGCAAGTTTACTTTTGTATTTACCAGCATAAATTATTTTTTACATGACAGCTAACCCACTCTCTGGTTTGTTTATTATTGATAAACCACAGGGAATGACCTCGCATGATGTTGTTCAGCGAGTACGCCGCCTAACAGGTCAACGTAAAACCGGTCATAGCGGAACATTAGATCCGATGGCGACAGGTGTATTACTGGTCTGTTTAGGGCAAGCAACCAGAATTATCGAGTACCTTATGACCGGTCGAAAAACCTATCAAGCCACGATACGGTTTGGTGTCACCACCGACACTCTCGATGCAGATGGACAAATTACCTCGCAAAAAGATAGTTCAACACTGACCGCAACAGAGATTACCCAAGTATTACCTCGTTTTCAAGGTTTGATTGAACAAATTCCACCGATATATTCTGCGCTAAAAAAGGATGGTCAACCATTATATAAACGCGCTAGAGCAGGTGAAGTTGTTACGGTTGATCCACGTCCCGTAACAATTTACAATATCGAGTGGGATAGTTGGTCTGCTCCTGATTTAACTATAACTGTGACCTGTTCTGCTGGAACTTACATTCGCTCATTGGCTCGAGATATCGGAGAAGCCGTTGAGGTTGGGGCTCATTTGGTCGGATTGATCCGAACAGATAACGGCACCTGCCGCCTGTCCGATGCAGTAACATTAGAACAACTTGAGATCGATTGGCGTACCCATCTATTACCCATAGATCATGCTATCACCCATATCCCCAAAATTATCCTAAATAACACGGATTATGAACATGTTCAGCATGGGCGTAAAATTACACTTTTGTTTGACCAGCATAAACTCACGATGGTTAATGTTCGTAGCATGCTCCGAGCCTACACTCCTTCTGGTCAATTTTTGGCCATCTTAACACCGGTTCAAGAGGTGGAGAATTTATGGCGACCTAAAAAAGTTTTTAAAACCGATAGCCATGTCGTGCTTTAGGACAATCCATAATGAAACTTATTCAAGACTTCAACGATATCAAAATTAGTCAACCGACCATTTTAACAATTGGTACGTTTGATGGGGTTCATCGTGGGCATCAACAGATTATTCAACAAATTCAAAATCGAGCAAGACAAAAACAAGCGTTATCAGCAGTATTGTCGTTCCATCCTCGTCCCAAAACAGTTCTACGCCCACAGTTGGGCAGTTACGACTATTTGACTACCGCTACAGAACGAATTGACCTTTTTATCGAATTAAAGTTAGACCTATTGTTGTTAATTCCCTTTACGATAGAGCTATCACAACTGATTGCTTACCAGTTTATGGCTCATCTCAAAAAATATCTCAATTTGATTGAGCTATGGGCTGGGCATGATTTCGCTTTGGGTAAAGGTCGGTCAGGAAATATTGAGCGATTACAAGAACTCGGTACAATTTTTGATTATACGGTTCACGAAATTGAGCCGTATCTTATGGCTGAAGAACTTATTAGCAGTACCCGTATTCGGCAACTATTGACGGATGGACAGGTTGAAATGGCAGGAGAACTATTAGGGCGTTATCCTATGATACAGGGTCAAGTTGAACAAGGCGAGCAACGGGGACGGACGATAGGTTTCCCAACTGCTAATTTGGATATCCCACCTGAACGACTTTTGCCTGCTAATGGTGTTTATGCAACTTGGTTTACTCGGCAAAAAAATCAACAAACTTACCCTAGTGTAACGAATATAGGTATTCGCCCTAGTTTTAATGGGCATAACCGTACTGTCGAGAGTTATATTTTTGATTTTGATGAAGATATTTATGACGAAACATGTCGCCTTGATTTCGTATCTCGATTACGTCCAGAAAAAAAGTTTGATGATCTGGAATCGTTGATTCAACAGATTCAGGCTGATGCAGATCAGGCCCGCCTCATCTTGGTATAGGCCAATATTTTTTATTCGCACATTCGTACATTCGCACATTCTTCGGAGTGATATATGATTGATGGTCTCATTACCGCTGGTGGTATTAGTAAGCCCAATGACCCCTTGTATAAGTTAACAGGTACTACTAAAAAAGCATTAATTCCTCTTGCTGGACGACCAATGATTAGTTGGGTGATTGATGCCATGGTCGGGTCGGGTATGATTAACAATTTAGTTATCGTTGGACTTACGCCTGATGACATTACTCTGCCTGACATTCCGACCTATTTCCTTCCTTCGACGGGGCGTATGGTAGAAAATTTACTTGTTGGTCGCGATAAACTGGTTGAAATCACGCCATCATTAAAGAAAATTTTGCTTTGTTCCTCCGATATTCCACTCGTTACTCCTGAAATCATTCGTGGTTTTGTTGGGGAGTGTGGTGATTTAAGTGGTGACATCTATTATTCCATTGTCGAAGAGAGTGTCATGGAAAAACAGTACCCTAACTCAAATCGGACTTACATTCCCTGCAAAGGGGGGCGTTACACGGGTGGTGATGCGTTTGTCGTGCGTGCCGATTTACAACCAGATAATGAATTTATGCGGGGTATTATTGGCTCTCGTAAAAACTACTTAAAGCAGATTCAGATGTTTGGAGTTGGTTTTATTATACGATTTTTAGCTCGTCGAATTCCAGTTCATCAAGCCGCCGCCGAAGCGGCTCGTCGAGCAGGCATTCCAGATGGCCGAGTGTTGTTAACTCGCTATGCAGAACTAGCTATGGATTTGGATAAACCTAATCATTATAACCTTATCAAAACTAAGCTTGAGGCTCGCGAAGTAAATAGCGAATAAATTGAAGATGAATTTAATCCAAGAACTTCATGAACGAGGTTGTCGCGTTACGGCTCAACGGGCTATTATTATTTCAGCGATTGAATCATTATCGGCTCATATCACTGCTGATGAAATTTTTAAGGCTGTTAAAAAAAACAACCCATACATTAGCTTGGCTACAGTTTATCGTACTTTGGATTTGCTAAAAGAGGCTGAATTAATTACTGAGTCAAATATGGGTGGCTCTACCATGCACTACGCCCTAAAAACACACGGGCCACATCATCATGCCGTGTGTCGCAAATGTAATCAGTCAATTGAACTGCCTTCTCTTTTGTTTACCCCAATTATAGAGCAACTAAAAACAAACCATAATTTTATACTTGAGGCCGACCACATGGTTTTATTTGGAATTTGCTGGCAATGTCAAAAAGAGGCCGATGAATGATAACGTTAGGCATCAAAAGTTTGTTGTTTCATTCATGACCTGACATATTGATAAAACCAAAAGCATTTTTTGACAGGATTAACAAGATTAACAGGATTTTTTTGCTTGTAATCCTGTCAGATATTGTTTTAGTCATGTTGAAACGATAAACTTCTGAGGCATTAATGTATACTCGTTTTGTATACCATGACTGTTTGACGAGCTGTTTCAGCCCAACTGAACTGTCGAACCTGAGTTAGTCCCTGTTGAACCATATATTGAGCTAGGTGTTTATTTTTGAGAACTTGTAACATGGCCGCGGTGAGTTGGTCAGCATGATAAGGATTAACCAAACATGCCGCAGAGCCTGCTAGTTCGGGCAGTGAGGTAGCCGTACTGGTGATAACAGGTGTCCCACAGGCCATAGCCTCCAACACTGGCAACCCAAACCCCTCGTAATAAGAAGGGTAAACAAAAAGATTTGCGGCTGTATATAGAGCTGGTAAATCTTCCTCGGCAATCCAGCCGGGAGTATGGATATGGTTTTTTATTCCAAGTTGCTCTGCCTGCTGAATCGGGTCAGGGAAAAAAGCACTGTTTTGTTTAGGCAGACCACCAGCTAGAACTAATGGATAATCATTCCCTAACAACCGGCTCACCCCAACATAAGCCCGCAATAGCGTTGATACATTCTTTCGGGTATCGTACCCGCCTACGTATAAAATGAAACGATCAGGTAGGTTGTATTTAGCCCTAACCTCATTAACCATGTCTGGTTTAACCAAGTGGAAATGGGGTGCCGGAGCCAGATAAACGGTTTCTACTCGGTCTGTGCCGATTTGTAATTGGGTCAATATATCAGCCTGACTAGCCATAGAATCAGCCATAATCAATGTTGCTCGGCTCGCCGCCTTAGCCACAAGTGCGGTGTAAAGTTGTACTCGTACACCACCTCGATAGGCTGGTAAAATCATGGGGATTAGGTCATGAACTGTAACTACGGTGGGGACAGCAGTAAAAACAGGCGAACCAAAATATGGTACATGTGCCACATCGACCTTTAGCGTGTTACAGGCACGAGGGAAATTAACCTGCTCAAACCAAAGTTTTGCAAGGTTACTCGAAGGGTTAGAAAATGGTGTTGAGGTAATTATAGATTTTAGGCGTTCTGAAAAATTAATGACCTTGTCGAGATTTCGATTAGAAATCAAGCTAATCGTTAGCTCTTTAGAGTTATCTAATAAAGCAGGGAGTAGATATTTAAGATATTGTCCACTGCCAACGGATGGATTATCTAAAAACCAAGCATTGATGGCAACATGCATCGTTATCCATATCCTTTCATGGAAATTATAGATTCTGTGGCTATGGTCTTCGTTTCGGCCACAACACCTGCGAGGAAAACTACATACCTCGCAGGTGAGGTCGAGTAGCGTCCTTCAAGGTGTGTTTTTCTCCTCGAAGGTCTGGCTTGGCCCAAACGAATATCAAGGCCCGATTCGTTATACCAAACAAGAAGGCGCAGAAATTTTCTGCGCCTTCTTGTTTTAATTTATGAGGTTTAATGTCGTACTTAAGGCAGTTCCAACTTTTAAAACCTCCCAAACTGATTAAAACGCCCAACGGTAAGAGTAACCCAGCATGAAAAAGGTGACAAAATTAAAGAAATTGGTTATTATACCCCTACAAATATGAAGTAGGGGTAATGGTATGAAAATCAGCTTGATAGTAATAGTTTGTATGA
>JAUCGA010000026.1 GCA_030377865.1 Anaerolineales bacterium HSG25
AATCTTTCAATATCACGGCTGTGCTCCAAATTTATCCTTCGATGATGCATGGTATTATACCACATCTTTCCTTTTCTCGCTATTTATCGAGACATGGCTACTTACCCCCTAGTTATTGGGGGGATACAGAGCTTTCAACAAGTGCTTCATGGAGTAGAAAATCCAACTTGCCCAGTGCTATATCTTTTTCAATTTGCTTGTCCCATAGCTCCCAATCTCTCTCAAAGAACCACTGCCGAAAAAGGCTATATTCTTCTGGTGAAAGATATTTTATATCGGTTTGTATTCTTTCTATTGTAGTCATCATAATTGATTTAACTCCTATAAATAAAGTCGTCATAAAAGTATACCATAGCTGATAATAAGCACCAATTTTTGTATACGGCTATTCGTTGCTTTCGATATTGGTTGTTGTGTTGTGGGGGCACAACAGCGAATGGGGAAAGCATCGAATGAGTCGCTGAATTGTTATGACCGCTAATCTGGGGAGCGAATGAGGGTTTTCTGAGAGTGGTTGACCTGTCGGTCACGCCGTTCTTTCTAAAAGGCTCTGGCTATGAGGAGAAGACGATTTTTCATTGGACGATGAGCGATTTCTCGTTGATGGATGCCATCGAATGTGGCATTGTGAAACTGCCCCGTGTGCCAGTAGCCGATAATATCCCCGGAGTGACATGCCCAAGTTCCGCAATTTATGGGAGCATATTCGGGCCAGCGCATCTTCCAACAACCTTTCTCATGGAAAACGCTGGAGGTCAATATTCGGGGGCGATCCAAGACTCTGCGTATCAACTACCGCACCTCACACCAGATTCGCATGCCCCAAACGCCCTCTCAAAAAAAGTAACCACCCGCTCATGGTAGGCATCCGGCATGGCATGGGCCGGACTTTGATGCCCCATACCTTCGATTAGCCACAATGTTTTTGGCGCTTGAGCCGCCTCATACATCATATCGGCATGATAAGATAGAAATAGATGATCCTTGGTGCCGTGGATAATATAGACCGGTCGTGGAGATATAGTAGCGATGTCCCGTATCGAGTTCACATCGCTCAGATTAAGGCCGACTCGGTATTCGGCCAAGGCCACCACAAACGGCTGAAACGGCCATTGTGGGAGCATGACAATCTCGTTAAAGGCATCATTGACCGCGTTGGGTAGACTACTGTAACTACTCTCGACCACCACCGCCTTAATCCGCTCGTCGATGGCCGCGGCTCGCACTGCCACCGCCCCACCCAATGAGTGACCCACCGCGCCGACCTGTTCAACTTCCGGTAAATCAAGCAGATAATCGACTCCCGCGCTTACATCCCATGCTTCTTTGTAGCCATAGGTCAGTTCATCCCCCTCGCTTAACCCGTTGCCCCGTAAATCGAGCATGAGCAAGGGGTATCCAGCCTCAGACAAAATTTTTGCCTCGGACAGCATGCCTCGTCGATTGGCGTTAATGCCATGTACCAGAATAAGCGCCTCGTCTCGCTCCCCCTCAATATACCATGCCGAAATGGTCAGGCCATCTTTGCTCATAAACGTAACATCCTGATACGGCTGATTCAGCACGTTAGGTGTGCCGATGTCGGGGCTTCCTTTGGGGGTCAAAATAATATCGACTTGGCGCAAAACGATGGGAAACAGGCCAATCAGGCTTACAATTATGGCAAATAGGCTCAAGCGGAGCCAGTAGCCGATGATGCGTTTTGATGTTGGTCTATTATGGGTGGTCATGTGAGGATTCCATTCAGCATTTATTTTACTTTTTCAAGATACTCCATATATCCGGTTGATGCAACCCTTGAGTAATTTAATCGGGCGCATATAGATGTTCAGATAAACATTTTCAGTTGTTACCTTCCCGCAAGTTTTGAACTTGCGGGAAGGTTGGTCTTGAATTGAAAATCATTATCTGAAAGACTGTAGAGTAGTTGGGGAGTGTAGCATAAGACCGCTAATCCAGTTGACACGAATGAGTCACCTCCGACAACAGACCTCTTTTTGGCTCAAAATTCATTCTGCGAGTGTAAATATTCAGTGAACTCGCTAGAAAGAGCGTCAGAAACCCGATTTCTCAAAGAAATCGGGTTTCTAGTGCGGTTTTACTGAACTTTTACCTGCGAGTGACAATTCGCGGGCTTTTTGATTGGTGGTCATATCCCCCCGAACCGTTTCCTGCGTCCGTAATAAGAGACCCAGAAGTTTATTATTTCAACATGACTAAAACAATATTTGACAGGATTAACAGGATTGACAGGATTACAAGCAAAAAAATCCTGTCAATCCTGTTAATCCTGTCAAAAAATGCTTTTGATTTTGTCAGCATGTCAGGTCATGAATGAATCGACAAACTCTTGAGAGACCTATCAGGTTTTCAAAACCTGACAGGTCTTTCTCATTCCTTTGAAAAAAATTATCTGAACATCTGTAAGTAAAACGGTCATGCAGAGGAAAAAATAGTTCGCTTACGACAATCCAAAATCACAAATCTAAAATCCTCAGCTTGACATATACCCTCATGGGGTATATACTACTCTGCGGATACCCTAACGGGGTATAGGTATATAAAATAAAATCGGAGGTGATCTTTTTATGAAAATAAAGAGAAGAACTTTTCTACAGGGTATGGTCGCGGCAGGAACCGCGGCCGCTCTAACTAACAAAGTAGACCGAGCTACTGCTGATGTGAGTGATAGCTCATACGCTACCCTTATTGATTTAACCAAGTGTGATGGTTGTCCAGACCAAGACACGCCAGCATGTGTGATGGCCTGTCGTGCTGAGAATGAACACAAATATCCAGAGCCGGATCCGGCGATGTTAAAACCATATTGGCCGCAAACGAAGTTTGAAGATTGGAGTAACAAACGTGATGTAACCAATCGTTTAACACCATATAATTGGATATTTGTACAAAAAGTTAACGTTGAAGTTGATGGTGAAATGGTGGAGACCAACATACCACGTCGCTGTATGCACTGCGACAACCCACCATGTGTAAAATTATGTCCATTTGGTGCTAATGTAAAGATGAAAGAAGGGCCAGTTTACATCAACCCCGACATCTGTTTTGGGGGAGCTAAATGTAGGGATGTTTGTCCGTGGAGCGTACCACAACGTCAGGCGGGAGTTGGCATTTACACCAAACTTGACCCCATTCCTGCGGGTGGTGGGGTGATGTATCAATGTGATATGTGTAAGGATCGTTTGGCCGAGGGAAAAGTGCCAGCCTGTATTGAGGAGTGTCCACAAGAAGCTATGGTGATTGGGACGCGGTCTGAAATTTTTGCCAAAGCCGAAGAACTGCGTCAACAGTATAACGGCTACATCTATGGTGATAAACAGATGGGCGGCACGGGCACGCTATACGTTTCCCAAATTCCGTTTGAAAAAATTGACGAAGCCATCGTCTCCAAAGCCGACGACCCTGAGAAGGCCATGCGAGTCCATGATACTCCGTATAATGTGATTGACAACACCTCACATTGGAGTTCAGCCGCTTTGCTTGCTCCGGTAGCGGGAGCGATTGGTGCATTTGCGGCAACTGTAGCTGTTAAAAAAAGAAATAAACAAGAGGATGCTCATGATGAAAACAACTGAAAAAATTTTGAGACATTCTAATACAGTACGAATTATACATTGGTCAGTAGCGATTAGTGGTATGTTGTTGCTTTTTTCAGGTATTGGGCAGATGCCCATGTACAAAAGGTACAATGTTGTTCTTTTGCCGGGATTGTATTGGGTCTCGGATTACAACATCACATTAGTGATACACTTAATTGCCGGAGCTGTCTTTGGAGCGGCTATTCTCTATCATATCGTCTACCATTTGATGCAAAAAGAGTTTTCAGCCATGCCTCGTAGCGGTGATGTCAGTGAAAGTATAATCATTATAAAAGCCATGTTGACAGGTAAAGAAGAGCCGCCTCATGGTAAATTTTTAGCAGAGCAACGATTGGCATACGCCGCTATGGGCCTAACTTCGTTGGTTCTACTGCTAACAGGGTTGATTAAGGTGTATAAAAATACAGGTATTGTTATTTTACAGCCTGAATTTATGACCGCGACAACTCTTATTCATACCATTGCAACACCAATTTTCCTTTTTCTGTTCGTCGCACATTTAGGGGCATTTGTAATCAAAGAGAACTGGCCCTTATTTCCAACCATGTTTAGTGGTTATGTAAACAAAAAATACGCCGACCATCGGCATCCATTATGGAACTATAAAGAGAAAAAATAAGGCTCTCTGGTAGATTCCGTGCAACTCAAAACTGTGTTCTGAATTAGATACTTTGATGGGCGATCTACCCGCAAGTTTTAAACTTGCGGGTAGATGATGACACAATCATGGTATTTGCACGGAAAGCCCCAAAGAGCCAAAAATAATTAAGTGTAGTGGTCAGCTTGATGTTGAAAATGGAGTGCAACGGGTTTAGCCGTTGTCAAAAGCAATGGCTGAACCCGTTGCATTCCAACATCATCTTGACCACTACAAAAAAATAATTAAGGAGTATATTATGTCTGTCGACCGTCTTGTTACAGCTTTTGCTGGTACCTTTATTTTGCTTAGTTTGTTACTAGCCTATTTTCACTCTAACTATTGGTTGTTGTTTACCACTTTTGTCGGGTTAAATCTGCTGCAATCAGCCTTTACCGGCTTTTGTCCGTTAGTGATTGTCCTGAAGAAAGCGGGTTTTCAAGAGTCAGCGTGATAAATTTGTGGTAGTAGTGCAGATCCGTTAGCTACCCGCAAGTTCTAAACTTGCGGGTAGCTATGCAGGACTACCAAGTAGTGATCACCTACTCACAAATTTAGAACTTGTGGGTAGGTAGCACTGCATGTGCAGAATTATCAGAGCGTCAAAAAGGTCAGAAACCCGATTTCTTTGAGAAATCGGGTTTCTAGGTTACTTTACTGAACTTTTATATAGAGAAGAAAATATAATGTGGAAAATTTTGTCATTTTTGCAAAAAAACCTAGTTTGGACGATTCCTGTTATGATGATATTAGGTATCATAACAGGATATTTTTTTGATATGTCTTTTATTAAAGTTACAATTGTACCTCTAACCTTTCTAATGGTTTATCCTATGATGGTAAACCTACAAATTGAAAAAGTACTCTCTCTTGAAGGTATGAAGTGTCAAGTTGTAACTCAAATTATCAATTTTGGTGTGATCCCTTTCATCGCATTTGGCTTGGGAAACTACTTTTTCCCAGATTCGCCTATGATTATTCTCGGTCTCCTCTTTACGGCCCTTCTCCCAACAAGTGGAATGACAATATCATGGACAGGCTTTGCAAAGGGCAACGTGAATGCCGCAATAAAGATGACGGTGGTTGGTTTAGTTATAGGTTCTCTGGCAACACCATTTTATGCGAAATGGTTAATGGGAGAGGTTATAGAGATGCCAATGCAGAAAATATTTACTTCAATTGCGGTGATTGTCTTTTTACCGATGCTCTTTGGATACATCACAAAAGTTTTGATCATCAAATATTTTGGCAAAGAGAAGTATCAAAACGGTATAAAGCAAAAATTTCCGGTGTTTTCAACCCTTGGTGTACTTGGAATTGTTTATGTTGCCATGAGCTTAAAAGCAAGAGGTATTATAAACAATCCTATGATGCTTATAGATTATTTAATCCCATTAGTTTTATTGTATTTTATTAACTTTACAATTAGTACAGTGGTAGGAAAATTATTTTTTAATAGAGGAGATGGCATTGCAATCGTCTATGGCACTGTTATGAGAAACCTCTCAATTGCTTTGGCGATAGCCATGACTGCTTTTACGGAAAGAGGTTCTGAAATTGCGATTATCATAGCAATGGCATATATCATACAGGTTCAATCTGCCGCTTGGTATGTTAAATTTACTGATAAAATATTTGGGCAACTATAATAATAACAAATTGGATTGTCCAGACTTGTTACCCGACAAAGTGGTTTAGTGGGTAGTCCTGCATAGGTAGTGGTCAGCTACCCGCAAGTTTTAAACTTGCGGGTAGCTAACGGATTCGTACCACTACTTCTGCGCCACTACCGAAAATCATTATCTGAAAGACTGTAGCTAGCAGTAAGTTGTGCATTTTGACTTTACTAACTCGTTTACATGTCATATCGAGTAGCTTGATCAACCTAATTTTTCGATTGACTCGAAATAACATGTTTTATAGCTGTGTAGCCTCTACACATAAGGAGAAAATTATGGCAAAAGTAGCGATTATCGGGGCCGGTTTTGCTGGTCACACCACCGCAATGTATGTAGGAAGTGCTCTGGGTAAAGATCACGAGATTACGATGATCAATATGTCTGATCGATTTTTGTATGTTCCCTCACTCGTATGGGCTGGGGTTGGGCATTTTGATGTGGAAAAAACTCGTTTTCCTCTAAAAAAAGTCTATGACAAGTTTAATGTCAACTTTGTTCACGGCAAGGCCACCGAAGTTCATCCAGATGAACAGTACGTTATTGCCGAAAGGAGAGACAACCAAGGTGGGCAAGCGCGGGTAGATTACGATTATCTGGTCGTTGCCACCGGGCCACACTTAAACTTTAAGGGCACGCCGGGGTTGGGACCGGAACATGGCAATACCTATTCGATTTGCACCGCTTCGCACACAGTTCAAGCTCGAGACAAATTCTTAGAATCTGTCGAACGAATGAAACGGGGCGAACGGCAAAAAATTGTTGTTGGAACCGGTCATCCGGGAGCAACATGTCAAGGGGCCGCTTTTGAATATATTACTAACATCCACAAAAGTTTGATCAAGCGGGGTGTACGTGATAAGGCTGAACTGCTTTACCTTTCTAATGAGCGTGCCTTAGGTGACTTTGGCGTGCGAGGGGTTCACGTAAAGAAAAATGGCCGGATGTTTTCCAGTGAGGAGTTCATAAACGCGCTTTTCAAAGAGTACGGCACAGATTGGAAAATACAAAAAGGCGTGAAAAATGTTGAAAAAGGTAAATGCTACTGGGAAGATTACGACGGTGATGAAGGAGAAACAGATTTCGATTTTGGGATGCTGATTCCCCAATTTACCGGCATGCCGATGAAATACATTGGTCAAGACGGTGAGGACGTTTCTGCCAAAGTTGTCAACCCGAGTGGTTTTATTATTGTAGATGCTATCTACGGGCAACCTTACGAAAAAATGGCTTCTAACCCTGACGTATGGCCAGGAATTTATCAGAATCCTAACTACAAAAATATCTTTGCTGCTGGTATCGCCTTTGCTCCACCAGGGCCTATCTCTGTGCCGCACGTAAACCCCAACGGGATGTCCATTTCCGCTGCCCCACCACGTACTGGCATGGTATCGGGTGCTACTGGAAAAATTGTAGCTGAAAATATCATTGACTTAGTGAAACATGGCAGAATGACCCACAACGAGCGAATGACCGAAATGGCCGCGGCTTGTATTGCCTCAATGGGTGATTCCATGTGGGATGGATCGGCGGCGGTTATTGTTGTCTATCCTGTTGTGCCGAATTGTCGCCGCTACCCCAACGAAGAAGGACGCGACATGTTTGTGACGCACATGGAAATGGGGTTAGCCGGTGCATGGATGAAACGAATGATCCATACTACCTTTATGCACAAACTACAAGGCCGTATCGGCTGGAGCTTGATCCCTGAATAGTACTCAAAACCACGAAAAATCGTTCCCCTTCGTTCCAATGCTCCAACGTTGGAACGCCTAACTCGATACGGCGTATCAGGTGCATTATTATAGTTTTATATGTGATAATGGGGGAACTTTCAATGCGCCAAATTCTTTAGAAAAAGGAAATCAACTAATGATGGAAATTACTGACAAAGAACGTTATTGGATGAACAGCAAATGGTTTCAATTTATTCGCTTCATTATTCTCAACCTCAAAATTTTGAAAGCGGTAGACCATAGTAAACGCGCTTAGGAATGAGTCGTATATAGTCGTATATAATAGAAAACGCACTGCCAGCAATTGGCATGTGCGTTTTTGTTCTCAGTACCTCAGTACTCGACAGAAAATTTAGCCTGAACTAATTAACACAGAGATTCACAGAGGAACACGGAGTTTCACAGAGAAAAAGCGATTTGTTTTTTCCTCTGTGAAACTTTGTGCATCTCTGTGTTCCTGTTTTAGCCTTTTCTAAACTACTTTGTCGGGTAGCAAGCGTTTTTGTTAAGGATTCGTTTGACGCAACGCAATATGAAACTATCAACCCTGCTCAACGCCTGTAAAAATTCAGTAAAGTAGCTCTAGAAACCCGATTTCTCAAAGAAATCGGGTTTCTGATGCTCTTTCTAGTGAGTTCACTGAATATTTACCAACGCCTTACCCCAATTCTTCATTCTTCATTCTACGTTCTTCATTACTACGCCACGCCGCCAATCAGCAAGGCATTGGTAAATATCCATAGGGTAGTATAACGCAAAATTCGAGGGGATTTAACCCAAGCTCCATACAACAGCATGGCGACCATCAGCCCTTGGGTTAGGCGCATCATGGCCGCTGGTTCACGCATGGTCGAGGCTGGTAAGCAGAGCAGAATCAAGCTGTGTAAAAATAGGCTGATGATGTAGGGATGCCACTGTTTGGCTCGTAGATGAGGTAAGCTGAGACGTACTCCGGCCAGGGCAGGCAAAATCGACATGGGGAACACGACTAACGAAATCAGCAAAAAGCCGACCACACTGACCGAGATAATCGACAGCCAACCCCATAACGGAATTGGGCTAAACGGGGTCGCGCCCGCCCCACCAGAGCCAAGACCAAAACTGCCTAACCAGATCCATAACAAACCTTGGTAGCCGAGGAACGGTACAACCGCCAACGATAGTTTGATGCTATTGCGCCATTCTTTCTGGAGCAGGCAACTAAAAATATAGGCTCCCAAAAATATAAGGCTGGTCTCTTTGGCAAAGGCGGCTAAGGCAAAGGCCAAAACCGTTCCCCATACCCTTTGTTTGACCCATAGCCACATGGCCGTTTGGATTAGAGCTTGAGCCAGCGGCTCGTTTAGGTCGGTACGGAGAGTCAACATCTGCCCACCGTATAGCCCATAGGATAAAGCATACCATCGGCTGACTCGCAGGTCAACCAGCAGTTTTTCGGTCATCCAAGTTCCCCACCCGATTGCCAGCAGGTTGACCAGAATCAACGTCCACGGAATCAGGTCGGCTTGACCAAGGGCCAACCAGCGAGCCAGCATGGGGTACAGGAGGCGCTGATACCGATAGGCCGGAACATCCAAATAGGGCACAGCCTGCGTGGGGTTTAGGGCAATTTGATAGGCGAACTGTCCGTCATACCCTTCGGTGCCGTTGGGGTTTTGCTCCGAGAATCGTGTGCCGAGCAGAACAAAACTCATAGGGTCGAGTTGATTCATGCCTAACACAACGCCCACGTAGATGAGTGAGCAAATTATGACGATGAGGGTGGGGGTTAGATATTTCATACGTGGTACAGAAGTTTATCATTTCACATGACTAAAACAATATCTGACAAACATCAAAATTATAAATGGTAAATGGTGAATTATAAACGGTAAATAAGCGGCATTACGGATAAATCTGATCAACTTTGTCGTATTTTCGATGCCAGTATCCAAACCGCTCTTGGTGATAAACGTAATTTACAGTTCACCATTCACCGTTTACCATTTCATTCCATCCTGCATAATCCTTATGACGCACTTTGGAGGCAAAAAATCATTTATGATCCCGATTCCTTGTTAAACCAACGCGTTTTCCTGCCCCGAATCTTTCACAAATAGGCATGAGGATTTTAGAGTCTCTGATGATTGACGGACAAAGTTAAGAGGTACTTTACCCAACGATAAACCAAAAATATTCAAGTCTGCTCTAGGAGCCGTTTTTAAGGCTTCGCTAAACGAGCCTAACAAAACATGGAACTTGGTGGTGGAAGGTAGACGAGCTTGGTCGCTCAAAAATTCCAGAAATTCATATAAGGAAGCCTCGCTGTCTTGGTCATTGGCAACCGTGATGAGATTAATCGTACCGTTCCAGTTAACTTGCAGTTGCAGAGTGATGAGCATCGCCAAGTGCCAATTGGGGCTTTTGTCTCTCAGCCACAGGTTAATCTCTTGTTGCATACCAAAGGCAATTTGTGGATGCTGGTACATCAAAATAATACCCATCTCATATCGAGAGGCAATTCTGACTAGTTCATTTAGTTGATGTTGTTTGGTTTCTACTTCGGGACTAACTCGTCCATAAGAGCTGGTAAATATATCACCACTAATCGTTAAAAATAGGGTGTTTGGTCGAAATGCTCCCCCTCGTAATGTTTGAATCACCGTCTTGGCCCCATGCAAAAATTGATCGCCATCAATCACCACTGAATTAACCAGAATTCCCTGTTGCTTTAAGGGTAAAAGAATATCATGTAATGTCTTATCTTCGATGTCATAGTCCCCTTGGGCAACATTAAAGGCGAAGATACTCCCTGATGGGTAAGTTATATTTTTGATGAATAGAAGCGAGCCAGCCCACATTTTAGGGTCTTCTATGGGTACGAGTAGGTCAGGTTTCCATGAGATATGATGTTTGGGAAATCTTTCAGCCATGCGGGAGGCTCGTTCGGCTAAAGCCACAAACAGCCCGCCCCGAATATCACCCCAATTAGCGTCAAGTTCTTGGCGCATAAGCCATATATAAACGCCAACGATGGTCAAAATTGCGATCACACTAAAGAGAGGGTCGATGAAGAACATCATAAAAATACAGCTTACACCGCCAAATAGCGGTACGATGCGAGGTATCTTAAAACTAGGTCGAAAACTGATGATTTTGATGCTTTGTTGCAAAAATACGACCACATTGAGCATGCCATAGGTAATCAAAAAGAACATGGTGATAAGGCTAGCTAGGGCGTTCAAATCACCGATGATTAAAGCGACAAAGATAATTCCACTCGTCAAGATGATGGCGTTTCCGGGTTCGTTGCGAGCGGTTTTGGCGGCAAAGGTCTTGTGTAAGGGAATGGTTTTATGCTCGGCTAAGGCTTGCAGAATACGAGGTGCGCCTAGCATACTGCCCAACGCTGAGGAGAGAGTGGCTCCCATAATTCCGGCTACCACAAGTTGACTATTCCACGCTAAATCGACCATCACCATTTGGTTTAGGCGCATTTCTTCGGGCATTGCTACAAGAGCCAACACGACTGCCAAGCCGATATATATCACCAGAGTGACGGCTATCGCGCCCAATGTTCCTATTGGAATAGCTCGTCGTGGGTCTTCCAAATCGCCCGACATATTTGCTCCGGCCATGATTCCGGTTACAGCGGGGAAAAACACGGCAAATACTTGCCAGAAACTCGCATCTTCAAAACCACCAATCCAGACTACTTCTTCTAATGGTTTAACGGGTAGAGGGGTAAAGAGAAAGGATACGAGAGACAAGGCCATAATTGCCATAATCACATACTGAATTCGGATCGCAAATTGAGCGCTCACATAAGATATAGTGGTTAGGATGAGCCAGGCGATTAAAGAAATTACCATTGCCGGATGGTCGGGGAACACTCGGAGCCAGCCTTCGGTAAAGCCGATAATATAGAGTGCCGCCGACAGGGTTTGGGCGATGTAAAGGGGAATGCCGATACTGCCGCCCGCTTCTAAGCCTAACGAGTGAGAAATAATCGAGTAGGCTCCTCCCGCGCCGATGCGGATGTTGGTGGTGATGGAGGCCATAGAAAGACCGGTGCAAATTGTGATAATCTTAGCCATTAAGATAATCATAATTGCGCCCAACAGACCAGCATTACCAATCACCCAACCAAGGCGGAGGTACATGATGACCCCCAAAATTGTTAATACATTAGGGGTAAAAACCCCGCCAAACGTACCAAATTTACTAACCGAGTTTTCCTTATTATCAGTTGAGACTTGCTCAGCAAATACAGAAAATGTACCAGTTAAGGTTCTTCGTTTCGTCATAAGGTATGTGTAACCTATTTTCCATTTGGATGATATGATCTCTATACTGAGGAATGGGTATCAATTAGCGGTAGTGTTGACCTGTTGACTGATAGCCTTGGGCTAAAGCCACAAGGCTAAGAGCTTCAAGACTGCTAAAGCGGCCTAAATAGCTGGCTTCAGCCTTTAGCTTTTAGCATCGGGATTGATTCCGATGCGTTATCAGTCAAGATGACAACACTACCTTAAGATAAGACCTCCAAGGAGAAAACCACACCTTGGAGGACGCGGAGTCGTTCTCCTCCGAGGTATGTAGTTTTCCTCGGAGGTGTTTGGAACGAAACCCACAAGACTTATTTAACAATGTACTAGCCGATGTTCTCTTTTCAACATCATTTTGACCATGACAGATTTCAGGATAGAGCGGTTGATACCATCTAAATGGAAAACAAGTTATTTTGAGTTATTTCGTATTGTAATACACTATCTTAAGCCGTGGCTTGATTCCGCCAAACTCGTTTAAGCCGCCAAGCAAAACTGCTTCGTTCTAAGGCTACCTCAAAACGAATGTTTCCTGCCGCCTCAACCAACGCATGGCGGCCTGTATCGGTGTCCCATTGCCGTCCGCTTGAGATAATTGAGTACGTTTGATTTTGCCACGTTAGTTGGTCAATATCTAACTCCCCATCAGCCGTTACCGAGCCGTTGACCATGATAGGATCATCGAAATACTCCATGTTTGTCTCCTTAGGTAAACTGCCTTAATTTAATTAAATATAGCCTGATTATACCATTAACTGGCCTGATTGGGCATTGTTATATCTACCCGCTAAAATTCCCACTACCTTCCTTATTAGTTGCCACAATTTAACCTTTATGTTACCATTTTTCAGGCTGTTTTTTCCCTCTCTCCAAAGCTATCAATCCATAACTTTAACTGATACAATCGATACAAGGAAGCAACTATGACTGTTGATGCAGAATAATGTTTTGCGGATGTTTCTATAGATGTTCAGATAAACATTTTCAGTTGTCACCTTCCCGCAAGTTCAAAACTTGCGGGAAGGTTGGTCTTGAATTGAAAATCATTATCTGAAAGACTGTATACAACAATGAATGACAAAAGCAACGAATAAAACCGACCAGCCATTCGCTGATTTCGTCATTCGCTGTTGTACCATTATGACCGCTAATCCAACTACGCCGTGAACGACACCAAAGGCGACTCGAAATTGTTCTGGCTATCGTCGGGATTGCCCTCGCTTGTCCGCAGTTACTCGACGCTGATGCCGCTAAAGACATCATCAGCAAAACCGGCCTGTTTCTAGCATGGCTCGGTTTTGGGCCGTACATCAGCCAACTGGGTCTAACTGGTCTATCTGCTGACCGTATGGTACAGTTAGTCCTCCAACTCGCCATCACTGGCTTGACCATGCTGTTGGTGCTAATCGTGGTCTGGCTCTATCAGGCTTATAATCGTACCTCGACTCGACGGCATTAAAACAATCGGGCATAACATTTCCACTCAATCTGGCTTTTTGTCCGGTATACAAATCCAGCACGATGCCTGTTAGTAAATTAGGCATTGCGGAGTGCGTAGCCTATCCGCAACGATCATGGAAACCGTGAGGTACGAGTTTACACATCACGAATTACGAATTTTTGGAGATATTGCATGGCAAAAGACCCACTCATTGGACGAACCTTAGCCAATTTTTTAATCGAACGCCCTTTAGGTCGGGGCGGCATGGCCCAAGTTTATTACGGTAAAGATGTCAAACTAGAGCGTCCCGTCGCCATTAAGGTGATTGATGTTCGCCATCGTGGCAATCCGGCCTACGCCGAGCGATTTGTCCGTGAGGCGCGCTCTGTTGCCAAATGGCGGCATGAGCATGTGGTGCAGATTTTTTATGCCGATGACGAGGATGGTCTGTACTATTTTGTCATGGAGCTTATCGACGGCTCTGATTTGCGGGGGTTGATTGACGAGTATCAGCAAAAACAGGAGCTTGTACCCCACACCGAGGTTATTCGGTTGGGTCGAGCCATTGCCCAAGCCCTCGATTATGCCCATGAACAGGGAGTCATCCATCGTGATGTCAAACCCTCTAACGTCATGGTCGCCAGCGATGGGCGGGTGGTGCTGACCGATTTTGGCCTGGCCTTAGATGTGGAGCAAGGTTCGATGGGTGAGGTGTTTGGCAGTTCGCATTATGTCGCCCCAGAGCAGGCTCGTCGTTCTGCCAATGCGATCTCACAGTCTGACCTCTATTCGTTGGGAGTGGTATTATATGAGATGCTGACCGGTCAACGCCCCTTTGATGATCCCTCACCGACCGCGGTTGCTATCCAACATTTGACCATGCCCCTACCAGCGCCGCGCACCATCAACCCGAATCTAAATCAACAGACCGAGCAGGTTTTACAGAAAGCCCTAGCCAAAACGCCAGAGGAGCGGTATCAAACCGGTCAAGCCCTGCTCGATGCCTTGGAAACAGCGTTGCAGGCCGACGAGGAGTTGATTACCGAATTTGCGGACATCGTCTCGGCAGAGAGTTTAATTGGGCGTGAGTTAGGCGAGTATCGCTTAGAAGATTTGTTAGGCAAAGGTGGCATGGCTCGCGTTTATCGGGGCGTTGATGTCCGGCTTGACCGCACCGTAGCCGTTAAAGTGATTGATACCCCATTTCGAGGTGATGCCGATTATGTCGCCCGTTTTGAGCGGGAAGCCAAGGCGATTGGGCAACTCGAACACCCGCATATTGTGCGATTGTATCGATATGATGAGCAGGACGGTCTGCTTTACATTGCCATGCAATATATTGAAGGTAAAAACCTATTTGAACGCATGGAGCATTATCGGCACAAAGAGGAGTTTATGCCCGCCAAAGAGATTGACCGACTGATGGGGGCAATCTGCCAAGCGCTCGATTACGCCCACGGCAAAGGCGTTATCCATCGGGACATCAAACCCTCTAACATCATGTTGGATGAGCAGAGAAATCTCTTTTTAACCGACTTTGGTTTAGCCTTGCTGACCGATGTGGGCACCCGAGGCGAGATTCTCGGCTCGCCCCATTACATTGCCCCAGAACAGGGTATCTCGTCGGCCAATGTAGTTCCTCAAAGCGACTTTTACGCGGTTGGGATAATATTGTACGAGATGTTGACCAACGAAATTCCGTTTGACGCGCCGGAATCGCTCGACGTGGTCATGCTCCACATGACCGAACCCCCACCGCCGCCACGTCAAGCCCGTCCAGCCTTGAGCGTTGAGCTAGAGGCACTGGTTCTTAAAACCTTAGCCAAAGAACCTGCCGAACGGTATCCTAATGGCGAGGCGCTTATGGAGGCTTTAACTCCGTTGCTGATGCAGGTGGACGACTCATTTCAACTTAAAACCGACCCGGCCATAGTGGTCGCCATGCCGCCAGCGCCTCTGGCTGACTCGCCTACCGATTCGACAATTTCTCCACCACCATCCACCCAACCCGATTTACATCATGCCACACCCAAGATTCAGCCTCCGCCCACCCAAGAACACCCCACGGGCAACACCAAAAAAGTGGCCTTACCCCCAATTCCCGCCGCGGTCACTCCTCAACCCACCCTCGTGACCGACGCGCAACCTGTTGTGGCTGACACAGCCACCAAAAAATCATCGAGTCCGCTACCTTATATCGTTATTATCATGCTGATATTACTTCTTGCAGGTGCAGGTAGCTACGTTTATTTCAGTAGTCGTGAGAATGAGCCAGCCCTACAAGCAAATGTGCCCACCGCCGAGCCGACCGAACCAACTGAAACACCGACGGCCACTACTGAAGCAAAGGTCGCGGTTAAACCAACGGCAACCACCGTCGAGGCAGACTTTATCCCCCCGACCGAAACGCCAACCATCGAGCCAACTGAAACGCCAACAACTGAGCCAACCGAGACATCAACCATCGAACCGACCGAAACGTCAACGACCGAACCAACTGAAACGCCAACTGCCGAGCCAACCGAAACGCCAACCATCGAACCAACCGAAACGCCAACTGCCGAACCAACCGAAACACCGACTGAAACACCAACCGCTGAACCAACCGAAACGCCGACCATCGAACCAACCGAAACGCCGACCATCGAACCAACCGAAACACCGACCATCGAACCAACCAAAACACCGACCATCGAACCAACCGAAACGCCAACAACCGAGCCAACTAAAACACCAACCACCGAACCAACCCCCGAAGATGATGGCTCACCCAAATACCTAGTTCCTTGGTGGGGGGTGGAAACCGGAACGATTCCAGTTGGTCAAGAACGCTGGTTTTTTACTGGCCCCCGTGAGGAAGGTAAGGTGGATATCCGAGTCTTTACACGTGGCACAACACCGCTAAAAATGGTCGTCTACCATGAAAGAGAGAGTAATCGTTGGCCGCCAGCACAACCTGATAGTACCAATAATTTGGCAGTTAAAGAAATTCCTGATGATTTTGATGGCAACGATGCAACGAAAGAGTATGCATGGGACGGTAAAATTTTACCCGGGGAGTATGTCTATGTTCGGCTGATTAATCAAAGTACACAGCCCGCCGCAATCTGTATCATCAGCCGGAACGATTTGTCAGGATGTCCAGTGTCATATTAGGGTAATGAGCATGGCAAACGACCCACTAGTTTATCATCGTATAAAAACTCAAATTCGAGGTCTGCGGAGTGCAAAAGAGGTCTGCGGAGTGCAAAAGCTTCTTGCTTTTGCATGTTTGTCTCCGGCAAAAGCAAGAAGCTTTTGCACTCCGCAGACCTCGAACAACTCTAATAAACTAGTGGACTGTAAAAATTCAGTAAAGTAGCTCTAGAAACCCGATTTCTCTGAGAAATCGGGTTTCTGACGTTCCTTCTGGCGGATTCGCTGAATATTTACGAGTTTCATGCTATTAACCTCACGTATCACGTTGATCAAGCAACCACCAGACGATCACCCCAATCAACACGGTGATAACAAGTTGGGTGCTGGTTAGGAGCAGAATGTGGGCTGGAATGGTATCATTTAGGCTGAGACTGGTCAACGAAAGGTAGTAAACGAGTGCCCCTGCCGCGCCGCGGTCAATCAACTGCGGCACGGCCAACGCGACCCCGACAATGGTTAATATCCGTTCAAACCACTGTTGCTTAATCTCCTGCCGACGATCTAGCTCGGCCTGAACCATCTGCACCGCGCCCTGAGTTGTCTCCAGAGCTAATCGCCCCTCGGCCAACTTGATCTCCAGATTATCATGCCCTTTCAGCAACCACTGATAATGATACTCAAACAGATTTTGCTGATCCGAGGTCGGCTCATGCCACCAGCGATAGTTGCGGAGTTGCAACCTCAGTGAAATCTGAATCTCATCCAGCAGACAGGTGGCCTCAGATAGATGGGCATAATCTTGGGCCAACTGTTTCAGGTCGAGCGGCGCGCTTTCATTGGGGAGTGATTTTAAGAGGTAATTGGTTTGATCTTGTAACTCGTCGATCTGAGTTTTATACTGCTCATCCAGCTTATCCACACTATATTGTCGGCGCTGATGATACCCTTTGTGGGCCACCAAATCGGGCATAAGCAGACTGGCCGTACGACCAAACAGCACCTCCGTGACGATATTCTGGTCAGGATTGGCCGGAGCGAGAGCCAGATAAACCGTCTTGGCGGACAGACCATCTTCCTCAAGCGGTACATCCAATAGCCACAGTTGTCCGCCGGTTATCACCGTGTTGGCGATTGGTTCGAGTGTGGTCTCGGCGTTGACATCGACAGCCTCTAACCGACCAACGGTCTGACACAAGGTTGGTAGAACCGTCTCGTAAGCGGTTGACTCGCTGGTTAGGTTAGCTTGATAAACGAGGCTATATCCCCACATCAAATTGAAGGAGCAGGTGTCTAAATATCCAGTCAGACGGGCGCGCAAGGTGGGCCAACTGAGGATCGCCGCTTGCTGGTTATCGTCAGCATTGAGAGCTAGTTGGATGGTGGCTGTATCGTAGGTGGCCGGAACATCAAAATAGTAGAGGAAAGTTTTGCCAGTTTGATCATGCCAGCTATCAGTATACCCCGCCTCATCGCTGGTGATAGCCTCGTATAGTTGACGGTGCATGCGGCGCATACGTCCGTCATTTTTGCCGTATAGGGTGGCAATTAGCATGCTTTTGTGGGTGGTCATGATTTCTTCACGCGTAACAAGGCTTTGCGTAACGCTTCGCGGCTGGTAGTGATATGATTCTTGAGTTGTCCGGCTTTATCTTTGGCGGTTGGTTTTGGCTTATCTGCGGTGATTTTGTTGAACTCGGCAATGGTCAACTCTCGTTGCCCTCGGTCTGATTTGAGGTTGGGGAATAGCGTTTTTAAGGTCGGCACATCCTCAATTAACCGCTGAATACCATCCGCCAAAGCCAACAGGTCAGCCTCACTATCGACCCGACCCGATTGCTCCGACAGGGCAGTTAGTTTAGCGATAACCTGCTCAGTGGTGGTCTTGTCGAGACATCTCCTTAAACTGCGAGGGTTCTCGGCTAACTGCTTTATAATAAGCTCTGCTTGTTCGATGATGGTTTGTTCATTCATAATTTCACTCCATGCCGTATAATTTCGGTAATTTTTTCAAGGGTAGTTGTTCGGATTTTCAACCAATAAGCCCTCGTTTTGAGCCGTCTGAAATAGATCATTATCCGCAGAAACAAAGATTAGCCTTGGTAATCCTCTATTGTGGCGAATCAGTTCTAAATGTATCGCTGTTGCCAAATGTACCGCGTCGTAGCCTCGCAAGCCATGTTTTTCAGCCATCAGCATAGCGTTATCTGATACCTGCGAATCAATTTCGATAATTCGATAGATGTTTTGCCAATTTGCCTTAAAATTTTGGGCAAATATCACTGCATCCGAACGAGGAATTTGGCCGGTGTTCGCTTTACGGAAAAAAGCGGCGATCATTTCAGGCCCAGTAATCCGCACTGTATATAGTTTATGATTGGCGGTTGGATTGATTAAGTTGACCATCCAACCAGTACCTCGTTCATTTGCATATCGTTTGACCAACGCGCTAGTATCAAAATAATAGACTGCCATGCTATCGCCGCTCCGCAATAATCTGTTCTGACAAAGGTTGCCCAGTAACGTCAATAGGGCTAAAATCTGTTTGATAGGGTTTGTCAGGCCGTTCTTTAAGCAATCCTAACTGCATTAACTCCAATTCAAATTGGTATTCGGCATCATCGACTGACTCTAAACGTTTTTGGATCCAGCCATTAAGTTGCTGAACCGTTTTCAGTTTGAATAGTTCAACAAATAGAACCTCCAATTCCGATAACGTCAATTTTTGCAGTTTATCGCTAATACCTTTCACCATGTCTACAGACAAAGCAAACCTGATTTCCAATTGGCGATTGAGCATTCGGATACTGTGTTGGTGTAAAGCCGTTTCAATCGTTGGATTTGTTGACATCATTACCTCTGTTTTTGAATAGTGAACAGCTTGGATATTGTAACACATTTCTGATTGTTTCAGTAGCCACTGGCGACCAGTTCGACATGGAGAATGGTCGTTTTTCATTTTTCATTCTTCGTTCTTCATTCCTCATTAATCTGTCCCATATACCTGAAAAGCGGCCCAGTAGTAAGGGTGTGACTGCTGTTTACGAATAGCCTGACGGGCTTGATACATGGCTTGTTGAACCGTTTGTCCTGCGGCTAGACGGGCATAAAACGCCTCAAATAACCAACGAGTAGCTTGATCATCCACCGACCACAGGCTGGCGACCACCGTAGGTGTACCAGCGGTCATGACGGCCTGCATCAAGCCGACATGCTCCTCGCCCCCTTTGATTCCGGTTTGTCCAGTTTGACACGCGCCCAACGTGACCAACTGACTGCCCTTTAATGGCAGTTGGGTGATAATCTGCTGGACAGTCAACCAGCCATCAGCTAACAGTAGGCCGGACTGGTCGGGCTGATTCATGCGAAACAGGCCATGACAGCCGAAATGAATGACCTGCCGATCTTTGGTCTGCTGTAGCACCGCCGGAACCGTGGCTTCATCCTTATGCAGATCGACCACATCCGTAAAGTTCTGGGCCACCGCCTTGGCCTCAGCCAACACATTGGGCAGATAATGCGCTCCCTCTGCCGGATAAGCCACACTCAACAACCGTTGAGGGCGGAGAGGAGATTGGAGCAGTCTTTGAGACTGCTCCAATCTTGGACTCGTTTGAGTCTCCGCGTCCCGTTCGGCCTGCGCCAGTGCCGTATAGATGGCGGTGATACTGGGCATCAAACTGACCTGATACTGCTCATCCAAAAACAGGTCACTCTCCTCATGACGAGTCAAGATTAAGGGCAGTAGATGCAACGCTCCAAACGGAGCCAAAATCAACCGTTCTTGTTCATCCGGAGTGCAAAGCTTGCTTTGCCCTAATCCCAACGGCCTTATCACCGCATCGTACAAATCATACAGCACATCATGCAACCCCATCCGTTGACCTATCTGCTCCACCCACTCCGACATCTTAGCCAACAACGCATCACTCAAATCGGGCAGAGCCACATGCCGCACCGCCGACCCCGTGACCACAAAGGCCGACCAACCCCCCGCATGTCGGAAATATTCCACCAATGTCGCCCCCAACTGTTGGGCCAATTCCATCGCTTGGGGAGCCTTAATCGCTGGCACGGTTTGGGTGGCCGTCAGTTGCGGATGTTTGTAGGCCAAATCGCTCCACAGTTGGGAGTCCTGTTGTTGCAGGGTGCGGAGGTTGTCAGACAGACCTTCGCGCCTCGCTACTAGACCCGAAAGGTTTTGGAAACCTTTCGGGTCTTGATCTCCAATATCACGCATCCCATCCGTCCCCGTCAACATCGCCAAAATATTATCAATCTGCTGACGTAGTTCATGCGCCTTCTGCAAATCCTCAGCCAATACCGCGTCATCCTGCGCCGCGCCCCGCACATCAAACTGTGTGGAGGCCAACATGTCAACAAATGCCCGCCCCTTACCAGCCAAGGCATAGTTGAAGGCTCTGGTATGGTAGTCAATCCCTCCATCCTCTATCCTCTCTCCTCCATCCTCTATCCTCTCCCCTCTATCCTCCAAGAGTAAACATGTGTGAACCAACATGGAATACAGTCCGGCATTATCCTCAGACAGTTTCCGCTTGGCCTCATCCCGTTGCGTTTGCCGACGAATTTGCTCTACGGCTTGGTGGGCGGTGTCAAGCGCGTCGAGGGCTTCGGGGTATCTTTTTAGTTGGTAGAGGAGTTGGCTTAACACAGTGGCTACATCACGGCATTTATGGGGGAAAGAGGTTGGCTTGAGAATGGTCAGACTTTGACGATAATGCTCAACCGTTCGACCAATCTTACCCATGTTTAGATAAGTGTTTGCTAGATTATTCTGGGTCTCCGCCCACTGTTGAGGAAAGTCGGCTTGGGTGTAGATGGTCAGGGCCTGATAGAAATGCTCAATCGCCTGCTCTAAATTCTCCACTCGCTCACCAAGTACACGATCAGCATAGGTAGTTGCCAGATTGTGTTGTACCATGGCCCAGCTTCCTGGGAAAGCATCCTTCGTTCTGATAGTGAGCGCTAAGTTAAAATGTTTTATCGCCTGTTCTAAGTTGTCCTGTCGTTTGCCATGAATACGGTTAGAGTATACGTTTGCCAGATTGTGCTGTGTATCAGCCCAGCCCTCTGGAAAGTCGGTTTGGGTGTAGATAGTCAGGGCCAAGTTGTAATATTTAATTGCCTTCTCTAAGTTATCTGCCCGCTCACTACGGATACGATTAGCATAAATATTGCCCAAACGAGCCTGTGTACTAATCCACTTTTCTGGGAAAGTCTCCTTGGTGAAGATAGTGAGAGCCAAATTATAATGTTTAATCGCTTGCTCTAGGTTATCCGCTCGCTCTCCACGTATACGGTCAGCATAAACACTGCCCAAACCAACCTGTATACCAGCCCAGTTCTCAGGAAATGCTTTTTTTGTGTAAATAGCAAAAGCTAAAGTATTGTGTTTTATCGCCTTTTCTAGGTTATCCGCTCGCTCACCTTGGATACGGTCAGTATAAACTAATGCCAGATTATTCTGCCTACCAGCCCACTCTTCTGGGAAAGCCTTCTTTGTGTGGATACTGAGAGCCAAGTTGAGGTATTCAATCGCCTGCTCTAGGTTATCGGCTCGCTTACCTCGGATACGGTATAAATAAGCGATTGCCAGATTGTTCTGCGTCTCAGCCCACTGTCCTGGGAATGCCTCCTTAGTTCTGATATTCAGGGCTGACTGGAAATATTTTATCGCTTTCTCTAAGTTATCTGCTCGCTTACCTCGAATACGGTTAGAGTATGCATTTGCCAGATTGTCCTGCGTCTCAGCCCATTTTTCTGGGAATGCCTCCTTAGTTCTGATATCCAGAGTTGACTGGAAATATTTTATCGCTTTCTCTAAGTTATCTGCTCGCTTACCTCGGACGCGGATTCGATATGCCTCGCCCATATTGTTTTGTATCATAGCCCATTTTTCTGGAAAATCATCTTTTGTTCTAATCATGAGGGCCAAGTTATAATATTCAATCGCCTGCTCTAGGTTATCCGCTCGCTCGCCTCGGATACGGGCAGTATAAGCGAGACCTAGGTTGTTCTGTGTATTAGCCCACTCTTCTGGTAATATCTCTTTTATTCTGACTGTGAGAGCCAAGTTATAATATTCAATCGCCTGCTCTAGGTTATCCGCTCGCTCGCCTCGGATACGCTTTTGATAAGCGATACCTAGGTTGTTCTGTGTCTTGGCCCAATATTCCGAGAAAGCTTCCTGAGTGTAGATAGTGAGAGACAATCTAAAATATTCAATCGCCTGCTCCAAATTATCTGCTCGCTTACCTCGGATACGGTTTTGATAAGCAATTGCCAGATTGTTCTGCGTCCTAGCCCAATATTCAGGGAAAGCTTCTTGGGTGTAGATGGTGAGAGCCAAGTTGTAATGTTTAATCGCCTGTTCTATGTTATCCGCTTGTTCTCCACGTATACGATTTCTATAAGCAATTGCTAGATTGTTCTGCATACCGGCCCAGTCTTCAGGGGAAGTTTCCTTTATTGTGTGTATAGTGAGAGCTAAATTGCAATGGTCAATTGTCTTCTCTAGGTTTTCTGCTCGCTCGCCACGTATACGGTTTTGATAAGCAACTGCCAGATCGTTTTGCGTCATGGCCCATTTTTCCGGAAAAGTCTCCTGGGTGTAGATAGTAAGGGTCGAATTGTAATGTTCAATCGCTTGCTCTAAGTTATCCGCTCGTTTACCTCGTATACGCTTTTGATAAGCGATACCTAGGTTGTTCTGTGTCATGGCCCATTTTTCTGGAAAAAATTCTTTTGTTCTGACCATGAGGGCTAAGTTGTGATGTTCAATCGCTTGCTCTAAGTTATCTGCTCGCTTACCACGGATACGGTCAGCATAAGCAAAGCCTAGATTATTTTGGTTAACTCCCCATATCTCTGGATGGCCTCGGTGAGTGAAAATAATGCCAATGACTTTATACCCTGCGATGGCAATCTCTATATTATCGGCCCGTGAGCCAAGTGGAAAATTTTTTATCAAGCCACAGAATTCGCCAATATCTCTAGCTATGTTAAGAGCATGGTTGGGCTGTTGTCGGAAAGTGGTGCTAGCCCACTGCTGGATGATTTGGGCTAGGTTCAGGTTTAGCTGGTGCAGGTTGTCTTGGAGGAGGGGATAGAGGGCTTGGGGAGTAGGGTTTTGTTCAACTATTTGTAGGACTTGCATGAGGAATTGGAATTGGCTGTTATTCTCAAAGGAAGCAGTTTGTTTAGTCATTTGTTGCACATGTAGTTCGGGGTGTTCGAGCAGGAGTTGTTTCAGTTCCTCTTGGGATTGAATAGCTTGCAACCGAGCAATCAGATCTGATGTTTGTGGTTGAATTTTATCGGCAAAGGCAGATTCAATTCCTTTTTGTTGGCAGTCAATGAGCAGATTATAATGTTGCACGAATACGCGATAGCCTTGTTCGTCCTGTTGTTGTTTGGTTCGTTCAATATTATCATGTAGCATCTGCAAGGCTTCATCGGTCAGTAGGGCAGGATTTTGTATTAGGCAGGTTTTTTTCGCCACCAGTGTCTCGGTGGTGATGAAACTGTTTAGCTGAGTGATGATTTCGTTGATTTGTTGTTCAGTCATGGTTTTTAGCTCATGGTTGAGAACGCTGATTCGGTGAATTGAATCCGCTTAATTCACCACATCCGCGTTCTAACACCTACGAGGAAAAAAACATACCTCGCAGGAGGATTGCATAGTACGGGCAATTCGCGAGTATTTGGATTAGCGGTCATTCATCGAATACGCGTTCTTTGGTCAGAACATGATGCGTAGCCCGAAGGGGCACTGATTAGAACAGGCCAAATCAGTGCCCCTTCGGGCCACCAATCCTGTTCTCATGGATAATCTGCTAAATTCACCACATCAGCGTTCTCAGCGGTTCAGGTTTATGTTTGCCGCAACACAAGAGTAGCTTGGTCAAACTCAAAGGTGGTACGGAAACGGCGTAGGAAGTTGACTCCAAGCAGGCCGTCTACGTGTATGTTTGTAGGCAATGATAAGACGATTACCTCAATCTGTTTGACCTGCCAACCACCAACCTGTAGCGCATCGATGTAAAAGAGGGGCGCGCTGATGACTGATTGGGCTGTCGATATCGATAGCCGTTTGACTGGTTGACTTAAATCTAAACCGATGAGTGCGGCGCTTTGTTTGCTAATGGCGGTATATACAGAGCCAGTATCCACTAAAAGATCAACATGGTGACGATTATTGAGTTCACAAGGGATAATTAAGGTGTTTCCATAGCCTCGAATACCTTCAATACGATCTGCTCTCATAAGATAAACACGACTCCTTCAGGAATGGGTGGCCCGGCAAAGAAGGTATATGTTTTTACGTCTGGTTTTTGCTGGTATAATTCTCTAGTTGGTTCAACAATATCATCCCGATGGACACTATGGGCGATAACAATCCCTTTTTGGGGTTTGTTCTGTTGATCAAATTCGGTAATTTCGATAGCCACCCATTCATCAGGATACTGTTCTTTGACTTCCTCAATCGTCAATTCAGGATATTCAGGATGAAGGATTTGAAAAAGCAACTTCTCGACCAACTTACTGACCGAAACCTGTTCCGATTCAGCTTGAGTTTTTAGCTCACGTTCTAATTCAATGGGTAATTCAAGAGTCACTAACATTTTAATACTCCTTTCTTTATAATTATGCCATGTTTGAGCAAGATGCACGAATTAAAATCACGCCTCACGCCTTAACTCGTCAACGTCCCTTTCGTGCTCGGCACCTGCCCGGCCAAACGAGCATCATGCTGAACGGCCATGTCGAGGGCGCGAGCCAGCGCTTTGAAGATGGCCTCGGCTCGGTGATGGTCGTCCGTGCCAGAGAGCAAACGGGCATGCAGGTTAAACTGTCCGGCGTGGGCCATGCTCTCCAAAAAATGGGGGATGAGTGAGGTGCCCAGTTGCCCGATACGAGGGGTGGAGAACTCGCCGTCAAAGACAAAGTAGCCCCGTCCACTCAAATCAACCGCCACCAAGGCCAAGGCCTCATCCATCGGCACAATCGCTTGCCCCATGCGGACAATCCCCTTAAAGTCACCCAAAGCCTGATGCAAGGCTCGGCCTAACACAATGCCCACATCCTCTACGGTGTGGTGTTCGTCGATATGTAAATCACCCACGGCCTGTATGGTCAAATCAAACCGAGCATGGCGGGCTAAGGCATGGAGCATGTGGTCGAAAAAGCCAACACCGGTATTGATGTTGGCTTGTCCTGTTCCATCTATATTAAGTTTAATCGTAATGTCGGTTTCACCCGTTTTGCGAGTTACCTCTGCGCTTCGTTCAGTCAAAAATCAACTCCTTTAAGTTATTAGGGTGGCCTAAAATAACACTGGCCTTACTGTCTTCAAACGATTGCCGAATCATGGCTCTATCTGTTGCACCTATCAAACAAGCCACCGCGGTACAGGGAACGGTTTGGTTGGCGGCTCGAGCGGCTCGAATACCTGCCGGATTGGCGCTGACATAGGCGATATGGGTGGGCGTAGGTTGAGTACGACGAGCCGCTTCTAACAAAGCCCACGGGTCAGGTATTTCTTTGGCTTTTGCTTTTTGAATATCCTCCAACGAGATGACAACCTGAAAATAATCTTTAACTTTACGAGCCTGCAACGAATGTTCCACCTCTAAATGAGGGCGACTGGAGAGGACTCCCAAGGGGAATTTTTCGCCAAACAGGGCCAACAGTTCAGGGTCAATTAAGAGAGATTCATGCTCAATATAGCCAGTACTTTGTACCAATACAGCCGGTTGGTCGTAGGTACGCTCAAACAGATCAGCCCCCAAATACAGCTCCTGAAAAATTCGCCCAACCAAATTAATTTGAGTGATGTTTCCACTAGCAATCACCAAGTGACGGTTGACATCGGGCAGAGCGTCATACAGACCATCTAAGCCCCCACCAGCTTTCACGGTGTCGAGAGTCAATTGGTCGATATTTTTCTTAGCTTTAAGTTCGTTAATATCCACATGCAAACGAGCCGCCGCGGTTTGCAGATAAGCTAACATGGCCGGTACATGAAACCGTATCGGAAAGGTGACAACCGGCACATCAGGCAACAGGCTCATAAAATAGGCGATAAAGGCGCGTGATAAATCCCAATAGTTGGCAATACCACCCACTCGTTGCAGATGGATCACCTCTTCAAGGGTAATGAGGGAATCTTTGCTTGGCGGCAGGGCAAAGGTCTGCTCCAGATAAACTTGAACCGCTTTGCGAACCACCTGTTGATAGGAGTAGCGTACGTCGATGACGATGTCATTTAGGGAAAAATATAGGGCATCAATATTTAGCTTGGGGCGATAGATGTTGTTCATAAGTACCTCGTGTTGCGTGATGTGTGATGTGTGAAACGTGTTGCGTGATGTGTGATACGTGTTGCGTGTTGCGTGAACGAGGTCACGTTTCACGTTTCACGCATCACGTCAACCACCCGCGCCATCTGCGTGGGTGTTCCAATGCTAATGCGGATATGGTCGCTCAGGCCGGGGGTGTTATAATGACGAACTAGAATTCCGGCTTCGGCTAGTTGCTGTTTGACGGTGGGCGCGTCCCGTCCGGCGACTTTACACAGAATAAAGTTGGTCTGACTCGGATAGGGAGTCAACCAGTCAAGCTGTTGCAAAGCAGAAAAGAATCGCTCTCGTTCGGCGATAAGTTTGTCAACCGTGCCAAATAGAGTGACTTTATCCTCCAGAGAGGCCAGCGCGGCAATCTGTCCGGCCACATTGACATTGTAGGGCTGTTTCATCTTCCACAGATGAGCCATAATCTCCAAGGGGAAAGCTCCATAGCCGACCCGCAATCCGGCCAAGCCAGCCCATTTGCTAAAGGTACGAAATACCATCAAATTAGCATGCTCTTTAACCCAAGTAAAACGGCTATGCTCAAATCCGGCAAACTCAATATAGGCTTCATCCAGAATCACCAACACAGGTAGCTCTAGCAGACGGTGCAAATCCTCCTCGGCCAGCAAGGTGCCGCTCGGATTATTGGGCGAGGTGACAAATATCAGTTTGGGCGGGTTGGGATTATCCTCAAACTGTTGACTAATGGCAACCATATCCAAACTAAAATCGGGTCGGCGAGGGATGTTGATGGTGTTAGCCGCGTTAATAGCCGCGTCAAAGGGATACATGCCAAAAGTGGGCGGGCAGTTGATAATCGAGTCGCCCGGCTCTAACACCAAGCGCATGACCATGTCGATCAGTTCATCAGCCCCATGCCCGACCATGAGATAGTCGGCTTCAAGACCGGTATACTCGGCTAACGCATCCCGTAGCTCTCGACTTTCGGGGTCGGGGTAGATGTGCAGATAGGGAGCCTCAGCCAATCGCTCGGCCACAAGGGGCGAGGCTCCGTAGGGATTCTCGTTCGCATCCAGCTTGATAATTTCACTCGGATGACGACCCAACTGCTCAGACAACACCTCAAACGGGAGAATAGGGGTGTAGGGTTTGAGGTCGATGATGTTTTTTCGGATAAATTGATTGGTAGCTATATCTTTCAAATGGTTAGCCAGAGTCGGAGCGCAGGCTTCCAGCCTGCCGCAGGCTGGAAGCCTGCGCTCCCAGTGGAATGTTCTCTAGGTCGTTTTTCGTTTTTTGACCGCCATCGCATGCGCGTCTAGCCCTTCTGCCTCGGCGATGCGTTGCGCCGCGGGGGAGATGGCTTGCGCTTCGGCTTCACTCAGGCCAAAGACGCTGATAATTTTGGTAAAGTCGCGCACACTGAGCGGGCTGGCAAATCGAGCCGTGCCCATGGTCGGCATGACGTGGGTTGGCCCGGCGGTGTAATCGCCCAATACTTCGTAGGCATGCTCGCCCAAAAATACGCCGCCCGCATTGGTCACTTTGCCGACTAACTCAAACGGGTTTTGCACATGCAGACAGAGATGTTCGGGAGCGTACAGGTTGCTTAGTTCAACCGCTTCATTTAAGTCGGTGCAGACAACGGCTCCGCTTTGATTGGGCAAACTCTCTTGTATAATTTCGATGCGGGATAAGCTCTCAAGTTGATGCCCGATTTCAGCCTGTACTGCTTCGGCCAAGGTTTGGCTCGGCGTGACCAAAATCGCCGCGGACAGGGTGTCATGCTCGGCTTGAGCCAACAGGTCGGCGGCAACGATGGCAGGATCAGCATGCTCATCAGCCACAACCAACGTTTCGGTGGGGCCGGGCAGACCGTCAATATCAACCAGACCGAACACCTGTCGTTTAGCCAGCGTGACAAAAATGTTGCCCGGCCCGACGATTTTATCGACCTTGGGCAAAGAATCGACTCCATAAGCCATCGCTCCGACGGCCTGCGCCCCACCGATACGATAGACCGCAGACACCTCGGCGACTTTGGCCGCGGCCAACAAAACCGGCGCAATCGTGTCGGTTCGGCCAGAGGGAGTGGTGACGATGATCTCGCTCACACCAGCCACTTGAGCCGGGATGGCGCACATCAACAAGGTACTTGGATATGGAGCCGTGCCACCGGGGGCATAGACTCCAACTCGCTCTATCGGACGCACCATCTGACCGAGCGCGCCACCGTCGGGTCGCCAATCCATCCAACTGAGGCGAGGCTGTTTTTCATGAAATTGTCGAATCCGATCAGCGGCAAAATGGAGCGCCTGCCGTAAATCATCAGGAATCGTCTCGTAGGCCGCGTCGATGTCGGCCTGTGGTACTTTTAATGACGTAAGACGGACTCCATCAATCTTTTCGGTCCAATCGATAACGGCCTCAGCACCACGAACTCGAATCTCTTGCAGGATGCGGCTGATAGCGGTTTCGATGGGGAGTGGTTCGCCAAAGACCCGCTCAATCCCTTTGAGCAAGGTAGGCGAGGGGGTAATATCCCCGACTGGTGGGCGTTTAAGAATAGTTTGTCGGGCTGTAGTTGTATTATATATTTGGAACATATTGTTGGCGATGAGTGATGAGTGAAAAGTGATAAGTGAAAAGTGATAAGTGAAAAGTGATGAGTGACTCGGCTATAAACATAAGGCGAAACAGATAACGTGGGAATAAATCCCCACGCTAAAAGCTGAAGACCGCTAAAAGCGGCCTATTTAGCTGGCTTTAGCCTGCTTTGGCTATCAGCATCGGGATTTATTCCGATGTGTTTTGTCGCACCTTAAGTTGGTAGCCAGTGACTCGAACAACTCACGTTTCGCGCTTACGTATCACTATTCACTATTCACTATTCACTATTCACTTACCCAATCCTAAATTGTCGAGTAGTTTTCGCCAGCTAGGTGGCTCTTCATCAAAAATATAGGTCAAAGGCAGAACCAGCACCCCACTACCGCCAACCGCTCGGATTTGCCGAATTGAGGCATCAAGATTGTCCTTACGCACCACAATACTAATGGCGTACCAGTTGATGTCGGTTTGCTCTCGATGATAAACAGGGCTAATGGTGGGGCCTTGCAGACCGACTAAATCGGTTTGACTGAATAGCTTTTGAGCCACATCTTCGGGCGAATTGCCTCGCATGTTGGCAACCACGCTATGATGCTCGGAGGCACGGATGTGAGCCTCGAAGCGTTCGAGCATGGTGTGAGCCATATCAAGCACTTCGGGACGTTTTGTCATCGCCAAACGGTTGCCAATTAACACCATTTGACTGTCCAAAATCCGTCCACCTTCAATTTCTTTGAGCCGGTTTTCGCGTAACGTTACACCCGAACTAACAAGGTCGATGATAAAATCGGCGGTGCCCATTTGTGGGCCAGCCTCAAGCGCTCCATCGGCGTAGAGTAGGCGATGGCGGATGTTGTGAGCCGATAGGAATTGGGCCGCTTGGGTTTGAAATTTGCTAACCACTCGAATCGGACGGGTTTCGCTTCGAGTCGCGGCGAGGGTAATCAAATCCTCAAGAGTATTGACCTTGGTCCAATCTTCGGGGACGGCTACAGCTAAGTAACAATGGCCGTAGCCCAGTTTTTCATGAATGGTGACGATGCTGTTGGTATCACGTTGATACTCGACCACATTGTCATACCCAACCATGCCAAAATCGACATCGCCATCGCGAACTTTGCGGACAATGTCGGCAGTGCGTTGAAACCAGACTTCAAGATGGGGGATTTCTGAGATTTTGGCGATAAATTGACGGGGGTTGACCCGTTTGACGGTGAACCCGCAGTCACTCAAAAAGTGGCGAGTTTCGGCTTCCATGCGCCCTTTGCTGGGCAAGGCTAATCGTATTGTTGTTCGTTCGATTTGATTTGACATAGTAGTTAACTTTTTTAAGAATGAGCAACAATTTTACTACAGATTAAATCGTTATGCCAACCTCACGAAAGGTGATGCGTTTTTCTCGTCTACCCGAGCTGACGATTATAGATGTTCAGATAAACATTTTCAGTTGTCACCTTCCCGCAAGTTCAAAACTTGCGAGAAGGTTGGTCTTGAATTGAAAATCATTATCTGAAAGACTGTAATTCTGAAAACTAGTGGTCAGCTACCCGCAAGTTTAGAACTTGCGAGAAGGTTGGTCTTGAATTGAAAATCATTATCTGAAAGACTGTAATTCTGAAAACTAGTGGTCAGCTACCCGCAAGTTTAGAACTTGCGGGTAGCTAACGGATCCGTATCACTACTTCTGCACCACTATCTTTTTGAATTTGTTCGTTTATCTTTTTTTTTGATATTGTTAATGACCAAAATCGACAAGTCATAACCTACAACAGATTTCGCCCTCACCTTTAAGGTAGATTAAAGACCCTTTTTTTACAAATCACATCAGGGTAAGATATAATGGAGATATAACCACACGAGGAGACTCATTATACATGACCTCAAACGCTGATTTAGAAGCTCGGATTGCTGAGTTGGAAGCGGCTCAACAAACCGCTGATACCTTGTTCCAGATTAGTCGAGGCTTAAACACCGCTTCAGACGAACTGGCGTTATTACAAATATTGGCTCAACCAGCTCTTAAGGTGGGTGCGACCAAGGCTGTTCTCTATTATATCGACCTTGATAATCAGGCTGAACCAGCTTGGATTGAAGTAGTGGCCTCAATTGATACGACCGATAATGAGCAGGCCGACTTTCCGGTTGGGACTCGTTTTCATCTGCCTGAGTTCTCATTAGCTCAACTGTTTATGGCCGAGCCAAATAAACCCTTACTAATTAGCAACATGTTTACTGACCCACAAGTCAGTGATGAGGCGCGCTCTATTTTTGAAACAATTGGTAACTGTGCTTGGGTGATTATCCCGTTGACCCAGTCTGATCGATGGGTGGGTAACATTCAGTTTATCTGGGACGAGCCATACCAATTCACCACCCATGAAATTGAGATATATCATGCATTAATCGGGTTGGCCGCGGCCACACTGGAGAATCGGCGCTTGGTCAAAAATTTGGAGCAGATGATTGACGAGCGGACGGCAAAACTAAGCCAAGAGATTACCGAACGAGAAAGGACAGAGAAGGAATTAGAGGCTTATCGCTGGCAGTTGGAAGATCTGGTTATCAGCAGAACCCATCGCCTGCAAGTGGTCGCTACCTTGAGTAGTCGCTTAAATGCCATCCTCGATTTTGACCAATTGTTGACCGAATTGGTTAGACAGGTTGATAAGAATTTTAACTATTATCATACCCAAGTGTACATTGTTGATAACCAACGTGAGAATCTGGTCATGCAAGCCGGAGTGGGTGAGATTGGAACGGCAATGAAGGCCCAAAACCATGCCATCCTACTCAAAGCGGAAACCAGTTTGGTAGCACGGGCGGCTCGCAAACAACGAGTGATTACCGTGGCAGATGTAAATGCCGACCCCACATGGTTGCCTAATCCCCTATTACCCGAAACTCGGTCAGAAATGGCTGTACCAATTATTGTCGAGGATACGGTGGTTGGGGTGTTGGATGTACAACAAAACGAAGTGGCCGCGCTCGATGAAGGGGATGCTAATCTTCTACAATCGTTAGCGAATCAGGTTGCCATTACCTTACATAATGCCGACCTATTCGAGCAAGCCCATCAACAAGCTACAGATTTACGCGAAGAGATTAGCCAGCGTCGGCGGGCAGAGAAAGATTTACGCACTTTCAAAACTTTGGTTGAAAACGCGCCGGATGGTATTTTGGTAACCGATTTAGAGGGACGTGTTACCTACGCCAATATCTCATACCGACGAAGCATGGGACATGGCGACGAGATTATCGGGCTAGACCTCAGTAGACTCGTGCCAGAAGAGCAGTTGAGCCAGTTAAATAGTGTTCGTTTAGAAAAAGTATTTAAACAGGAAGCTTGGCAAGGGTTCATGCCTCATCGGCGTATCGACGGGGTGGCCGTGCCAATGCAAGCTTCCATGTTCTTAATTCGAGACCGACATCAGCAACCACGAGCCTTAGCGGCCATCAATCATAATATTACTGAGCTAAAAAAGGCTGAAGAGGCCATAATGGAGAGCGAGAAGAAATTCTATTCGCTCTATGTCTCAATGAACGAGGCGCTGGCTCTATTTGAACTGGTATATGACGATTTAGAGCGACCCATTGATTACAAATTTATCGACATCAACCCGACCTACGAGGCTATGACTGGCTTGAAATGGGAGGATGTAATCAACAAAAAGGCGAGTGAGGTATATGGGTCGTCGGCATTACGTTATTTGGGAACCTACCATTGGGTTGCCAGCTCTGCCGAAACAACCTCGTTTGAAGCCGTCCATGAGCTAACCAAAAAAGTTGTCCGAGTATCGGTTTTCTCTCCGGCACGGGGACAATTTGCCACAATTTTGCAGGACATCACCCAACGTAAGTTGATGGAAGAACGCATGTCGAACTATAATCGTATCTTAGAGGAGGAGGTTGCCTCTCGGACAGAAGAGTTGACCGCGGCCTTGGAGAATCTGCAATCAACCCAGTCACAACTAGTCGAATCGGAAAAAATGGCCGCTCTGGGTAGTTTGGTGGCTGGTGTCGCACACGAGATTAACACACCCGTTGGTATCGGGGTGTCGATGGCTTCGTTATTGCAACACGAAACCAGCAAGGTTGTCAACATGGTTAAAACAGGTAAGATTAAAGTGTCGGTTTTAAAGGAGTATCTCCAAACGGCTCAAGAGAGCAGTCGGCTTATTTTGAACAACCTGAACCGAGCGGCAGAATTGGTACAGAGTTTTAAACAGGTTGCAGTTGACCAAACGAGCCTAGAGTGTCGAGATTTTCTGGTGTGTGCCTATATCGAGGAAATTCTGCTGAGTCTGCGTCATGTGATGAAACGAACTCAACATAATGTTACAGTTGAGGGAGATCGACAGTTAATCTTGAACAGTTTTCCGGGGTCGTTTTCGCAGGTGGTGTCCAATTTGGTCATTAACTCGTTACATCATGCTTACGAAGATGATGACATGGGCAACATCCAATTTACAGTTGTACAAGAACAGGACTGGGTAACGATTATCTATCAGGATGACGGGGTTGGTATTACTCCAGAAAACTTAGAAAAAATATTTGAACCATTTTTCACCACCGCACGCAGTCAAGGTGGGAGCGGTTTAGGGTTGCATATTGTTTATAATTTGGTGACCCAAACTTTGGGCGGTAAAATCGCTTGCGAAAGTGAAATTGGTCGGGGAACCAAGTTCACCTTAGAACTGCCCGCAAAACAGCGGCACTAGCTCACTAAGGAATCAGGATTAATTAAGTTATGGCCGCTGATTGAAATCAGCGTCTTATACGGAAAACCTGCTTAAGCAGGGTAAATATTCAGTGAACTCGCTAGAAAGAGCGTCAGAAACCCGATTTCTCAAAGAAATCGGGTTTCTAGTGCGGTTTTACTGAACTTTTACAAGCAGGTTTCTTGTATCAGCATAAGAATTCATTCTTATGTGCAAACGCGCAATTTATTCCATGAATCATAAAATTGGGTAAAAACTCCCGTTTACCTTTAAGATTAGTAGGTTTATAATAGTTCTAAGAGGTAATTTTAATATGGTAAAGAACGAAACGACAACTAGTAAAGTTGAACTCCTCCATCAACTTAACCTCATCCGTGAACAGCTTGCTCAATTAGAAACAGCGATTGAACAAACACCTGATTACAGTCAAAACCAAATTTCAACGGCTGTACCGATTGATTTAGACTCGCAACTACTCTATCGGATTAGTCGTGAGTTAAATTTGGCTCGGACAAATGAAGCGGTGATACAGGCTGTCACGCCACTGTGTGAGATTGGTCAAGCCATGTTAGCTACGCTACACTATGTTGGATTAGACGATAATCAACAGCCAGAATGTGCCGAAGTTGTAGCGACATGGTCACCGCCCGGCTCGACTATTTTTGGTGATTCGGTAAATATTTCTGAATATTTATCGCAATTTCCCTTTTCTAGCCTAAAAAATTCTGATTATCATCCTCAATTTATCACCAATCTTCTAACTGATGAGGTGCTGGATGATGCTGTACGAGACATATTTTTTGCCTTGGGGATTATGGCTTTGGTTCTTGTTCCGTTAACACAAGGAGGACGATGGGTTGGCTTACTTGTTTTTTACTGGGATAAGCCACATCGTTTTAATCAAATTGAATTAGACATGTATCGGACGCTACCTGTATTAGCCGCTCCAATTTTAGAGAATCTTCGTTTAATTGATAATCTCGAAAAAATGGTTGAGCGCCGAACCGCCGAATTGAGTCTAATCAACGACCGTCTTCGTCAGGAAAATAGCGAACGAAAACAGATTGAAGCGGCTCTACTTACAGCTAAAGAGACAGCAGAAGCGGCAAACAAAGCAAAAAGCGAGTTTTTAGCTAATATGAGCCATGAACTCCGTACACCGCTAAATGGTATTTTAGGGTATGCTCAAATCCTCAACCGTGACCAAAGCTTCACAGAACGTCAGCAATCGGCAATCGATTCAATTGAAGAGAATGGTAAAAACTTACTTAGTTTGATTAATGATGTACTAGACATATCGAAAGTCGAAACCGGACACCTACATCTAAAACCGGCAAATATGGAGTTTCCCGAATTTTTGTCTCGCTTGGTCCAAACAACAAAAGAACGAGCCGCTCGGCATAGTCTTGGCTTCATTTTTGAAGCAGCCTCAGACCTTCCGGTGGTGGTACAGGCTGACGAACTACGTCTCCACCAAATTTTGGCAAACTTACTAGATAATGCGATTAAGTTCACGGACGAAGGGCAAATAACCCTTACAGTGGGATATTGGCATAACAAACTTCGTTTTCAAGTAGCAGATACGGGTGTCGGGCTTGAACCTGAAGAGATGTTGCAGTTGTTTGAGCCATTCCATCGGCGTTTATCTGAACAACATTCCACGGTTCAAGGAACTGGCTTGGGGTTGTCTATTTGCCAACAATTGGTTAGCATGATGGGAGGAACCCTAAATGCACAGAGCGATTTAGGTGAGGGTAGTACCTTTTGGTTTGACCTCGATTTACCCATAGTTAGCCAAACCTTGAAAAAGATACCTCGTTCTCAAGAGATTATTGGTTACAAGGGGGTACGTCGCAAAGTACTTATTGTCGATGATAAGATTGATAACCGACTTGTCTTATCAAACATGTTAAAACTATTACAGTTTGACATTGTCCAAGCCTCTGATGGACAGCAAGCCATTGATCAAACACGAGAAGAGTCTCCCGATGTAATTTTGATGGATATTATGATGCCGGGTATAGATGGTTTGGAAGCAACGAAACAGATTCGACAAGACACGACGATACAAAACACGACAATTATTGCGTTGTCAGGTCGCTCTTTTGAAGAAGATCGACTAGCATGTCAACAAGTTGGTTGTAATGATTTTCTAACAAAACCACTTTCTTTTTCGCATCTTTTTCAAACCCTTCAAGCGCACTTAAACTTAACATGGATATATCAAGAAAAAACAGTTGCTAACACGAAAGCAACGCCACCTAATGATGATTACACTGATATGGTTGGCCCTCCCGAAGCAGTGTTACAAACGTTGCTTGAATTAGCGAAACGAGGAGATGTTAAGCGAATTCGGTATGAGGTAACAGAGTTAGAAACCGTCAACCATAAATATAAACCGTTTGCCGACCAACTTCGAGAGCTAGCCAAACGGTATCGAGTTAAACAAATCCGCGAACTATTACAATCGTATGTTGCGTGATATAACAAAATCTCATTAGCTTTAATATATTTTTACCAAGAATCTAAAATGGTTCCAGAAAAAGAGATTTCCCAACTCCCCTGAGTTTGCCGATGCAGATTGACTTCGACAGGCTCGGCTAACAATTTTTGGAAGAGTTTAATTAAAAACTGGAATCCCTAAATAAAGGACAATACCTGATGACAGCGAATAAGGGACAAATTTTAATCGTTGATGATAATCCAACCAACTTAGATGTTTTGTTTGATTATCTGGACGATGCCGGATATTCGGTACTGGTCGCAGAGGATGGAATCGATGCGTTAGAGCAGATTAAATACTCGCAACCAGATATTGTATTATTAGATATAATGATGCCCGGTATCGATGGTTATGAGACTTGTCGGCGTTTGAAAGCCGATAGTCGCACCAAAGATATACCAGTTATTTTCGTCACAGCTCTGTCAGAAACAGAAGATAAGATTAAGGGGTTTCAGGCTGGCGCGGTTGACTATGTCACCAAACCATTTCATCAGGAAGAGGTCATGGCTCGGATTAATACGCACCTGACAATTCGACGGTTACAGCGACGGCTTGAGGTTGCCAAAAACCTATCTCAGCAACGAGTTTCTCAGCGTGCTTCTGATTTGGCGCAGGCCAATGCCGATTTGGAAGCCGAGATATCTAAACGACGCTCCGCGTATGATGGACTACGCAGGATTAACACGGCTTATCGGCGCTTTGTACCACAGGAATTTTTAAGGCTACTCAAGCAAAATAGTATCGTTGATGTCCAACTTGGCGACCATGTTCAAATGGATATGACTATCTTTTTTGCTGATATTCGCTCCTTCACAACGATCTCAGAGCAAATGACTCCTCGTGAAAATTTCAACTTTATCAACACTTACTTCAGTTTAATCGGGCCAGTTATTCGTCAGCATGGTGGCTTTATCGACAAATATATTGGTGACGCAATTATGGCTCTTTTCCCCGGACGGGCAGACGATGCGGTGCAAGCCTCAATTGCTATCTTAAAACGCCTTTCCAAGTATAACCAAAGTTGGCAAGAGGCTGGTGGCTTTGCTATAAAAATCGGTATAGGGTTACATACTGGCCGAGTTATGCTTGGCACAGTTGGCGAAGCAGAGCGCATGGAAGGGACGGTTATCTCTGATGCGGTCAATCTCGCTTCTCGAGTCGAATCATTGACCAAAGAGTACCAGTCTATGCTGATTTTAAGCGAAGGTACCTACCGAGAACTGCAAGACCCAAGCCAATACAATACCCGTTTTTTAGGTCATGTCCAAGTTAAAGGAAAAAGTAACGAGGTGTCGGTCTTTGAGGTATTTGATGGAGCGTCGGAGATGACGATTTCGATGAATCGGAAAACAAAAAGTGAATTTGAAGAGGGTTTGTCATTCTATTATGATAATAATTTTGCGACCGCAAAGGATTATTTTGAACGAGTTCTAAGGATAAATCCAAGTGACACCGCGGCCAGTCTATACCTAAAACGAGCCAAGGAGAATCTGCTTTAATTTAGAAATTTTTGTAGTGATCAGCTTGATGTTGAAAATGGAGTGCAATGGGTTTAGCCGTTGCCAGAAGCAATGGCTGAACCCATTGCACTCCGATGTCACCTTGACCACCACATAATTTAGAAATTTTACCTCATACCTCACATTTCTAATTCTAGCACTTTTACTCTATGAGGATTGTCATAAAAGTTGGTACAAATGTTTTGCGAGGTGGTACCGAAGGTATTCATCGCCCTCGCCTGATCGATTTAGCCCGCCAGATTGCCCATTTAAGCGGACTAGGACATGAGCCAGTGTTGGTCTCATCGGGAGCCGTGTTTGCCGGACAAGAGCTTTTAGGTGTGATGCCACCAAAACGTAAAAAGGATATTCCGCATCGGCAAATGTTAGCCGCGATAGGGCAAGGACGTTTATTAGCCCTCTATCAGCAGATATTCGAGTTATATAGTCTAAAAGTGGCTCAGGCGCTTCTAACTCGAAGTGACTTAGCCAATCGGAATCGGTATTTGAATGCCCGAAACAGCTTGTTGCTACTGCTTCAACATCGGGTTGTACCGATTATCAATGAAAATGATGTGGTTGCGGTTGATGAGATTAAATTTGGTGACAACGATAACTTGTCGGCCTTGGTTGCTAACCTTATCAACGCTGATTTGTTAATAATTTTAACTGACCAAAAAGGATTGTTTACCGCTGACCCTCGTCATGATGATTCGGCGACATTAATTCCCGAAGTAAAAACCATTGATGAAACGATTTTGGCAATGGCAGGTGGTGGCGGTAATGTTGGAACCGGCGGTATGACTACCAAGCTCGAAGCGGCTCAACTTGCCACTCGGTCAGGTACAGATGTGGTTGTAGCTCCCGGTAGTGAGCCGGATGTGGTTACACGAGTAGTTGAGGGGCAATCGATTGGTACTCGTTTTCCAACTCAGCTCAGTCATGTAGAAAGTCGTAAGCGTTGGATTTTGACCGAAAGGGTACAAGGGGCAATTACCGTTGATGCTGGTGCTGAAAAGGCATTGATTGAAAGCGGTAAAAGCCTGCTGGCTGTTGGCGTGGTTGAGGTTACAGGTGACTTTCCACGAGGGGCGACGGTGTCGGTTTTTAACACCGCAAGGCAAGAACTCGGTCGTGGAGTGGCAAACTATAAAGCACCTGATTTACAAGCTATTTTCGGTCAGCAATCACACCATATTGCCCGTATTTTGGGCTACGACTACGGAGCAACTGTCATTCATCGAGATGATATGGTTATCCAACGATTTGGAGAGTAACCTTTTCGATGAGAGGTTAACGAGAGGTTATTGAACACTCATTCCATAAGAATAGTGCTATCTTCACAAGGATGCCATTTCAGGGTATAATTACAAACCACATTACCTTAAACCATCCTCAAATGGTCAAGAATAGTAACAATAGACCATGTAATTTCGACCAGTTGGCTCTTGCGTGGTTGCCGTTTTTATGCGATACTGATAACTACTCAAAAGCAGTTTGGGCTGTTTGGGGCTTTCCGTGCAAGCGTCATGGTTGTGTCATCATCTTCCCGCAAGTTTTAAACTTGCGGGAAGATTGCCCTGATAACTACTCAAAAGCAGTTTGAAAAGGTGTTTCGTTTTTTTGATGATGCCGAGAAGATCAGTACCTGAATAGAATCCATATTTGAATACTAGAAACTAGAGCATACACATAGGTAGTTCCAAGGAAAACAAATCTCCCAACCTCTAAATATTCGATTAGCAGTTTTGGGAAGAATAAAAAGTGGAACAACCTTATACTAAATTTGTTTTTAGTATAGTACACTGTTAATTAAGTTATGCGAGGTTTTACCGTAGCGCAGGCTTTAGCCTGTGCTTTGAAACTCGGTCTAAAGACCGAGCTACGAAATCCTACAAAACTTATTTAACGCTGTAATAGTATGCTATTACTAATTGCTGTAATAATGATAACTTGAGGCAGAATTACTATGAAGATAAAGTTTTGGGGAACTCGAGGATCGATCCCAACCGCAATCTCCTCCGATTATGTGAAACAGAAGATTCGTCAAGCCTTAGAAGGAGCCGCAGGGTTAGACCTTGATAACGAAGCTGTCCTCAACCGTTACCTCGACCGTTTACCAATCACTGTAGCGGGTACGGCTGGTGGCAATACGCCATGTATTGAAATTCGGTCGGATGATCAACTATTGATTATTGATGCTGGGTCGGGATTGCGGGTGTTAGGACTTGACCTGATGGGCAAAGGATTCGCCAAGGGACATCATCGAGCCGATTTTTTAATCACCCATACCCATTGGGATCATATTCAGGGCTTTCCATTTTTTACGCCCGCCTTTATTCCACACAACCGTTTTACCTTTTACAGTCCCTTCGAGGATCTGGAAGATCGACTGCGAAAACAGCAAGATGAGCTATTTTTCCCTGTTCCGACCAGCTACATGAGTGCGAGATTCAAGTTTAACATCATTAAGCCGAACGAGTGGTACGAAATTGGTCGCTTCAAAGTTTATCCCATGCGTTTGTCCCATCCGGGAATTGCTTATGGCTATCGGATTGATGACGGTGAAAAATCTATTGTCTGCGCCACCGACTCCGAATATAAACGAGTTGATCCAGCCAGTACAGAGGAATATGTCAAGCTATTTAAAGATACCGATTTATTGATTTTTGATGCTCAATACAGTTTAACTCAAGCCCTAGATCGTCCCGATTGGGGGCATAGTACAGCTCTAATGGGCGCAGAATTGGCTCGTCGAGCCGGAGCTAAACAGTTGGCTCTATCTCATCATGATCCGACCAGTTCAGATGAAACCATTTGGGAAGCCAAAGATCAAGCCGAAGCCTATTTTATGCACCACCCTAGTGAGTACGATTGTGAAGTGATTGTTGCTTATGATGGGTTGACCATAGAAGTTTAGGCATGAGACACGAACAGGTTATGGCACATAGATAATATGGCTACACATAACAAAGAATTGACAGATAGCCACCCCGAACAGAGCATGACCTTTGAACGCCTACAAAGCTTATATGAGCTGACGAGGCGGATAAACTCGGTGGATGACCTACCAGAATTGTTGGAGTTTATTATTGACCGTGCTTTAAGTTTAATCGATGGGCATCAAGGGTTATTGCTCCTAAGCAATGACTACGAGCGCAAACTCCAGCATGTTGCCTTAACACGAGCCTTAAATTCTGATAGTGACACATTAAAACAAACTTTGGAGTTTGCCAGCTCAATTGTTGTTAAAGATGTGCTTAAACAAGGCACGGCACGGCTAATTACCGATTTGCATGCCGATCATCATTTTACATCCTTCATGAATGGAGAAGGGAAAAAATTTAGAAACATTCGCTCTGTGCTTGCCGTACCCCTAAAAGCAAGTGAGCAACTGGTTGGTTTGATCTATATTGATCATCCTCATCCGGCAAAATTTGGCCCCAATGAGCTAGATTTTCTTAATGCTTTTGCCGGTCAAGCCGCCTTCGCCATTCATCGTACTCAACAACACCTTAATCAAATTCAAGATTTAACCCGTTTAAACGAGTTAAGCCGTAGCATTGTGCAAGTTTTAGACTTAAATGAGGTCCTAACTCGAATCGTTTACGAAGCGACCCGCATGCTTAATGTAGAGACTGGGTCGGTTTTATTATTAGACGAATCTGAGCTAACTTTTTCCACCTCTGTATCAAAAGGTAAACGGGTTGATATACATACTCGGTTACATATCAACGAGGGTATTGCAGGCTGGGTGGTAGCTCAATCAGAAACAGCCTGCATTAATGATGTAGAAGCCGACGATCGCTGGTTTGGCGAGGTTTCAGATGGATTTCATACCCGTTCGTTGCTTTGTGTACCTTTACAACTTAATGACCGAGTGATTGGCGCGCTACAAGTCCTCAATAAAAAAGATGAACAGGGCTTTAAGAAAAGTGACATCAAGCTATTATCCGCTTTTGCCTCATCAGCCACCATTGCGATTGAGAACGCTCGGCTATTTGAAGAGGCTCGCCAAGTTCAGCGATTACGCACTTTAAATGAAGCCTCGTTAGCCCTAAGTAGCACTCTGGATTTGAATAAAATTTTACGAATTGGGCTTGATAAATCATTGACCATGCTAGGTGTTGAATCTGGAGCCATTCATTTACTCAATAATAAACCGATTTCATCAGGTTTAATACCGCAGGTCAATCAAAGTACCTCGTTTACCACGCACCTGACCCCACGTCAAAGTAATGTTTTGGCTCAGTTTGCCACAGTGATGATGAAACAACCTGCCAACGACCGATTTTTATTGATTGACCAAACCCACCCGAATCATTGGCTCAAAGAGACCGACCTAAACAGTCTAGGAATTGAGGCTTTAGCCATAGTGCCCATTGAAGTTGGCACGATGGTTAAAGGCGGCTTAGGTATCGTCAACACTCACCCTCACACCTATAGTACCGATGAAATCAACCTGTTAGCCAGCATGGGACGAATTATTGGTTTGGCAGTACAAAATGCCGGTCATTACAATAAAATCCATGTTCAAGCCTTTCAACTTAGTTACTTAAACGAAGTCGGCTCGGCTCTAACACGTAGCCTTGATACCTCCCATATCATAAAAGTAATCACCGAAGGAGTTGAGGCGGCGCTAGAAACAGAAAATATCGCCATCTATTTAATTGACTCACAATCTCAAGAGATTAACCTCCGTTATGGGGTAGGGCAGGCTTCAAAAAAGGGACTAGCCACGCTCCAAGAAGAGATTGCCACAAAGGTTATTACGCATAAACAACCAATTGTATTAAACGGGGCAAGTAATGCTGATAGTCTTATCAGAGAGATGATGCTCCAAATTGGATGCCAACATTGTTCTATCTTGTGCGTTCCGCTTATCATAGAAGAACGGGTTATTGGTGTCGTACAGGCCGTAAGTGAAGAAAATGATCGTCCTTTTACCAATGCAGATCAATCTTTGCTTCTAAAATTAACCAGTTGGGCGGCCATAGCCCTACACAATGCCCAACTGTATGATGAGCGAGTAAAAGCGTATCAACGATTAGCTACCGAACAAAAGCGACGTGTCGCCGCAGAAACCCGTGGTGCTATGGCTACCATCGTGTTGGACATGGCTCATACTATGAATAATGTGGTCGGTGCGATTCGAGTGTGGGCCTCAAAGTTAGAGTTCATCTCGGTCACATCGCCCAAAGTTCCTTTAAAACAATATCGTAAAGAGTTAACCCAAATTCGGCAAAATGCCGAAGAAGCGATAAAATTGATTAGCTCTATGACCGGGCCGCTTGATATGGTTTTGATTGGCCCTACAGATTTACAGGATTGTCTACACAAGGCGATTCAAAGCTGTTGGTGGCCAGACAATGTCGAACGTCAGACCCATTTTCGAGCTAAGTTACCTTTAGTTCGAGCCAATGCTAAACGGCTAGAAACAGTGTTCCATAACTTACTTTCAAATGCCACTCAGGTTTTAACCCATACAGGTGGTATAATCACCATCGAAACTAGCCGTACTAATGATGGATCCGTTCAGATTTCAATCGCCGATAACGGACCAGGAATTTCAGAGGATTTACAATCGATTATGTTCAACCCCGGCATATCGGGTAAAGATGGTGGCCTTGGGCTTGGGCTATGGCTCGTTGAAACCTTTATTCAACAGTTTGATGGACGTATCGAACATCGTAGCTCGCCGCAAGGAACAACTTTTACCGTTACCTTGCAACAAGCTGGTAAAAACAGATTTAAGGCTGAAAGGACACGAGACCCCGTTTCACCTTATCTTAAAAATTGAGGGTAGTGGTGCAAAAGTAGTGGTGCGGCTTTACTATCTACCCGCAAGCTCTGAGCTTGCGGGTAGATGACCACTACATGTGCAGGATTACCAAATTGAGTATAATTCGACAATATTGAACCGATAATTGGTAGTGGTGCAAAAGTAGTGGTGCGGCTTTACTATCTACCCGCAAGCTCTGAGCTTGCGGGTAGATGACCACTACATGTGCAGGATTACCCGATAATTTTATTGACTGGGTAGGAGACATAGCAATGACTCAACAATCTCATATTCTGATTGTAGAAGACCGAGCTGACTGGCAAGATATTGTCAGTAGCACCGTTTCAGCAGAAGGGTATTTACCCAACACCGTTTCATCATACGATTCAGCCATCTCTGCTTTGGGGCAACATGAGTTTGCCTTGGCTGTCGTTGACCCCGTACTAGACACAGATCGCCGGATTAATCGGGATGGACTGACAGTTATTCAGAAAATATCTGAAATTCAACCGGGAACCCCGATGGTGATTATTACGGGCGCGCTGACCCCAGATATTCAAACCAGCCTACAACACCTATGTCCAAGCGCACCCATTTTTCTAAAAGAAAGCTGGGATCAAGCTGACTTTGTCACCTCGATTCATAAACTTATGGGTGAAGATTGGCATGTAAGCTCTAAACCGATTGTTGATTTGAATGATATTCAAAATACAACGCTTGACCAGTCACCCTTGAGCAAAGAGACTGGTTATCCTAGAATTTTACTTGTAGAAAACGACAGCCACTGGCAACAGATTGTAACCAATGTTTTGGATGATTTAGGCTGTTATTGGCGTACAGCCAACACCGCTGGTGATGCTTTAGATTTAATCGAAACTGAAAGTTTTCATGTTGCCATTCTTGACTTGAAACTCCAACCAAACAGTTTGCCCCTCCGCTCTAATGAAGGTTGGCTATTGCTTGACCATTTTGTAGAGACTCATCCAAAAATAAAGGTAGTCGTGTTGAGTGGTAAAGCCAGTGCTGGTGATGTGGCTCATCTCCTAACCCAATATTCGGCCATTCGTTTCATTGAGAAACAAAAATTCACCTCTCAAGCTCTATATGATGCTTTGGCTCAAGCTACCCAAGTACCAGAAATTCGTATTCGCTCCTTGGGACAGTTTAGAGTGTCGCGCGATGGTGAAACATTGGGAGTGTGGGACTCTCAAGAAGCTGAAACAGCCCTCAAACTGTTGCTTGTTCGCCGAGCCAGAAGTGAACAGATTGTTCCGGCAGATGAGTTGATTGCCCGCTTGTGGCCTAATACAGATGCCGATGAAAGTCGCCGTAATTTACTGCCGACAATCAACTCAGCCCGTCATTTTTTGGAACCAGATATTGAACCCCGTGACTCGAACTTTATTTTACGTAGTGCTAACGGCTACATGTTCGACCTGCATAATCGTATTCATTGGGATTTGGTCGAATTTCGACGTTGTATCAGCGAGGGTAAAAAACTGGCTGAAGACGGGAATTGGGAGGAAGCCAAAGAAATCTTATTAAAGGGGCGAGCCTTATATCGGGGAGATTTTTTGGCCGAGGAGCGAAATATCGACTGGGTAAATGACATGCGCCGTCAGATTACCAGTGACTACTGCGACCTGCTTATCAATTTGGCTGACTGTTATGCCGCGGTGGGTTACTATTCAGAAGCGATTGAATCGTGTGAATTAGCCTTACGAAAAGACCCCTTGTTAGAGAGTGTCTATCGCCGTTTGATGCAACATCATTACTGCTTAGGCCACAAACCACAATCATTAAAGGTTTTCCGAGACTGTATCAAGTTATTTGAGGAACTATTTGGCGAGAGTCCTGCGCCAGCTACACTACAGCTAAAAGAGATGATAGATACCGACCAGTCAATAGAATGTATTCAAGCGTTATAATACGACTGTTTTCAAAAAGCGAATAGGTGAATAAATCAAAGATAATCCTGATTCATTCACCTATTCGCTTTTTTTGTTTCGATAGTTGGAGCGCAGGCATCCTGCCTGCAACCGCACCTGAACCATTAGGAATGAGTTCTAAATAAGTTGCGCGCTCCAGAGTGGTTCAATCTTTAAGATTGAACCACTCTCATGACCAACTGCACAAGTTAATTAATCCCGATTCCTTACTGTTCAAAGGAGAAAAATTTGATTCAACCACGATTTTTGCCATACTTGGTACTACTTGGTGGCGTACTCATTGCCGCCACATCCTCCATCTTTATTCGTTTTGCTCAAGCACTAGAGACCCCATCGGTGGTGATAACCACTTGGCGGCTACTATTTGCGATGCTCATTCTAACCCCATTTACTTGGCAAAAACGACATCAAGAGTTACGAACCCTAAAGCAGAGTGATTTAGCATGGGGAGCCGGAGCCGGACTGTTTTTGGCGCTTCATCTGGCAACATGGATTGCCTCATTAGAGTTTACTTCGGTAGCCTCATCGGCGGCACTCGTCACGACCAACCCGTTATGGGTAGCCTTGGCGGTGTGGCTCTTTTTTGGCGAAAAACTATCACCCCAAACGATTATCGGCCTCCTTGTGGCTTTTACAGGTAGTTTGCTGATAACCTTTAGCGATGCAAGGGTCTTGATCATTGATCCGACAGCCACACAAATTATTCGGTTTGAGTGGCAAAATATCCTTGCTCCGGTTGGTAAAGCCGATACAGCTCTATTTGGTGATGCTCTGGCCTTGTTCGGGGCAATTTCCATTGCTATTTACTTTTTGGTTGGACGTAATCTGCGTAAACGAATATCGAACACCAGCTATGTGTGGCTGGTTTACAGTGCCGCGGCGCTGGTCATGCTAACTGTCACCGTGGTGACGGGTCATTCACTATTTGGTTACTCTAATCAAGCCTATTTTTGGATGTTGATGTTAGCGGTAGGGCCGCAACTGTTAGGACACACCGCTTTTAACTGGGCCTTAGCCCATCTTTCAACCACCTTTGTCACTCTAGCAATTTTGGGCGAACCGATTGGGTCAGCGATTTTGGCCTATTTTTTGTTGGGTGAGACCTTCGCACCCATGCAACTATTTGGTTTTACCCTACTTTTGGGCGGCATCGGCTTGGGAGTCTTGGGAGAACAGCAACCTTCTTAAAGAATCGGAATTAATTAACTTGTGCAGGTCGTTATGAGTAAAAGTTCAGTAAAACCGCCCTAGAAACCCGATTTCTCAAAGAAATCGGGTTTCTGATACTCATTCTAGCGAGTTCACTGAATATTTACTCGTCATAAGAGTGGTTCAATCTTAAAGATTGAACCACTCTGGAGCGCGCAACTTATTTAGGCCTTATTCCTAATCAGCGTATTGTATGCTCGGAGGGAGAAACCATTGGCGTTGGGTAAAAATATCAAACCCAAACTGATTAAACAGTTGATATGATTGGGCAGTGGCATATAACATCGCCAAATCATACCCATCTTTATTGGCTTCGTTTAGCATGGTGTACAGCAGTGTATTGGCAATTCCTTGCCGTCGATACGCGTCGATAGTGCAGAGATTCCATACACTGGCGACTCCATGTTTACAGATGATACTCCCCGTGCCAACTGGCTGATCGTCGACAAAGGCCAAATAATGCCGGATTGTGTGAATTTGATTCTCATTGAGATGTCTGACCGGAAATAGTTGTACCACATCATCGATATTATAGTCGAACACGGCATGCAGAGTGGTGTAAAATGCTGTATGGGCCGGAACCGTTTTGACTCGCTCGATTCTGACCTTTGCGTTCTGCTTGAGGTTGGTCGGTAATTCTGACATGAGCATGGCTGGCTGAGGGGGCAAGGGCTGATAGCGCCGTTTGTTCAGATAGTCCGGCCCATGCGGCAGATGATCATGAATAAGTTCGATGGCGTATACGACCCGCTGACTATTGAAAAATGCCGCGGTATCGGCAAATACCTCATCATCAAGCCCGTTTTCGTTAAGGGGCATAAAGATGTTAAAACTCGGTATTTGCACCCCACTTTTACCTCGCACCCAATCTGGCAAAATTTCAAAAAGACCATTTTCCATAGCCCGATAAAATAGTGCTTGAGCGGCAATAATATGGTTGTCTAATTTCGTACGTATTGTTGGATCCATAGTCGTGTTTATCGGCTAAATTTACAGTACTCCTCGCATTGATAACTCTGTTTTTAATTGCGATGGAGACTCAAAATGAATTGTCATAAATCCTAATTCATTGGCAGTTGTAATGTTGGGTTTAGAATCATCAATGAACAGGCATTTTTCCGCAGGTTCACCGATTTGTTCTAACAAAATGTTGTAGATTTCAGGGGCAGGTTTTATCAGTTTGACTGCACCTGAGAGGACAATTCCTTCAAACCAGTTGAAAAATTCGTACTTATGTTGGATACGGGGGAATGTTTCGGCAGACCAGTTACTCAAACCAAACAAACGGTAGCCGTTCTGTTTTAATAAACGAAGAATCTCCACGGTTTCTAATATTGGGCCAGAGATCGATTCCTCCCATCGTTCGTCGTACGCGGCAATAAAAGAGGCGTATTGCGGAAATTCCTGAGACAACACCGCGACAGCTTCAGCAAAAGAGCGTCCTTTATCCTGCTCAAGGTTCCAGGCCATAAAATCTACCTCAGTAAAAAACTTTTCCATAGCAACGGTGTCACCCTCAAACAGATTTTCATAAAGGCCACGAGGGTCCCAATTTATCAGGACACCGCCAAAATCAAATACAATAATTGGATAATGTTTGTTATTTGTCATTGAATATCACTGTTTTTCATGGTTGCTATTAAGACCTGACAGGTTTTTTAAACCTGTCAGGTCTGGGTTTCTATCCCTATGGCAATTCCAAGAAAATAAATCTCCCAAATTGAGCAGAGTCTCTACCCCCTCAGTCCCCCCTGCTAGGGGGGAGGCTGGGAGGGGGTAGAGTGTCACAATGGTTTTGGGAGGTTTTAAATTCTGGAACTTCCTATACTACCGTTTTTTCTTGATCTTGGCCCATGTATTACGCAGAGAAACCGTGCGATTAAAGATGATTTTGTCTGAGGTGCTGTCTTTGTCCAAGGTAAAATATCCCTTGCGTATAAACTGGAAATTATCACCAATGTTAGCCTCGGCGAGACTTGGTTCTAGTTGACTTGTGGTCAAAATATCTAAGGAGTTGGGGTTCAGGTTGACGGTGAAATCTTTGCCTTCGGGAAAATCGTTCGGATTCTCGGTTTGGAAAAGATGGTCGTATAGTCTGACTTCGGCCTCAATGGCATGGTTGGCTGAGACCCAATGGAGCGTCCCTTTGATCTTGCGTTTATCGGGTGAGTCTCCGCCCCATGTTTCGGGGTCGTAGGTGCAATGGAGTTCGGTCACATTGCCAGCATCGTCCTTAATCACCTCGTTACAGGTGATGTAGTAAGCGTGCATCAACCGCACCTCGCGCCCCGGTGACAGACGGAAGAACTTTTTATGAGGCTGTTCTTGAAAATCGTCTCGTTCAACATAGAGCGTTTTGGAGAAGGGGACTTTACGTGTGCCTTGGCTCAAATCTTCTTGATTGTTGATCGCATCGGCATACTCGACCTTGTCGTCAGGATAGTTGGTGATGACCACCTTGAGCGGATTCAGAACGACCATCACTCGTGAGGCTCGTTTGTTCAAATCTTGCCGGACATGGTGTTCGAGTAGAGCAATGTCGATACGACTGTTGGCTTTGGCGACTCCGACGCGATCCGTAAAATCTCGAATCGACTGTGGGGTGTAGCCACGACGACGCAGACCCGATATGGTCGGCATGCGAGGGTCGTCCCAACCGCTAACATACTTCTCTTCAACCAAGCGCAGGAGTCGTCGCTTGCTCATCAGCATGTAGGTTAAATTCAGGCGGGCAAATTCGATCTGTTGGGGAGCATAAATGCCCAACTTTTCGACAAACCAGTTATATAAAGGGCGATGGTCTGAAAACTCCAAGGTGCAGACTGAGTGAGTAATCTGTTCGATTGAATCGGACTGCCCGTGCGTAAAGTCATACATGGGGTAGATACACCATGCATCGCCGGTGCGATGATGCTCGGCATGCAGGATGCGGTACATGACAGGATCGCGCATGTTCAGGTTGCCCGAAGCCATGTCGATTTTGGCACGTAGCACATACTCACCCTCCTTAAACTCTCCAGTTCGCATGCGAGCAAACAGGTCGAGATTCTCTTCTACTGAGCGGTTTCGGTCGGGGCTTTCTTTGCCCGGCTCGGTCAACGTACCGCGATAGTCGCGCATCTGCTCTGCATCAAGACTGTCAACATAAGCGTAGCCGTCTTTAATCAGCTTGACCGCGAACTCGTACAACTGCTCAAAATAGTCGGAGGCGTAGTAGAGTCGGTCTTCCCAATCGAAGCCAAGCCAGCGAATATCCTCTTGAATCGATTCTACATACTCAACCTCTTCTTTGCTCGGATTGGTGTCGTCAAAACGGAGGTTGTACAGCCCGCCGAACTGCTCGGCCAAGCCAAAGTTCAAGCAGATTGACTTGGCATGCCCAATATGCAAATAGCCATTTGGCTCCGGCGGAAACCGAGTGTGGACGCGGCCTTGGTAGCGATTGCTAGCCATGTCTTCTTCAATAATTTTGGTAATAAAATTTGATGTTACATCTGTGTCAGGTGTGGTCATGGTCTGACCTCCAATAGGTAAATTAGGATTGTTATGGGGGGACTTCTCCTCCAAACGGTTGGGGAGTTGCCGTATTATAAGATACGTCGTCTAAAATACAAAGTTGGCAGATTGATGATTTATGTTTCTTGCTGAACAAACTCAGGTAATCGCCGTAGCCCGACATGGTCAAGCAAGCCGTTCAAATCCTCTCGGACTGACCATAACACGCCTTCCGCGGTCATCAGTTCTAACGCTTCGTCGGTAAAGCCGTCATTGGCAAAGTACCAAACCCAGACCACATCGGCCTCTAACTCCTCTTTAACAAAGGCCGCTTTGCGTAACACAATCTCAATCGCCTCGCGGCCTACTTTGCGGCCATGCAGATATTTACTCTCACCGACCCATTTGATGATGCCTGCCGCGCCCAAGATGTCAATCTCTCGTTCGGGGCCAACACCCAACCGTTCTCGCAAATGGAGATAGATGAAATCAGGAATCGGCACTTCGTCGTCATAATGAAAAAACCGGCCCGGTAACGTTTTGCGTTGGCTACTCAGCAACACCTGCGCCATGTAGACCTCGGCCAGATAACCCAAATGCTCTTTGATTTGTCGCTCTAACCGTTGGTAGCGCCGAATCAGCGTATCACGAACCCCATCCGCATTTTTCCCCTCAACATCAATACGTCCCCAAACCTTCAAAAACTCAATCAAAATCGGGTCATTGACCTTACGGAACCAGTTGCCTAGCTCCAGAAATTCAACCAAATCGCCGCGTGAGAGTTGAATCAGCACATCCCGTATCTTTTCAAGCGGTACATCCTGACGGTCTCGCTCCCACAACTCACGTTTGATACGAGCCAAATCGATTCGTTCCTCTTCCTCTAGGGCAGACAGATACAACACCCATTTGGTAATCCCATACTCATTGATTCTCTCAATCCATTTGCTGACTTGGTCATTTAACTCGGCCCAAATAAAGCCGGAGGATAGGTCAACTGCCAGCATGTTGTTTAGGGTGTCTTGGTCATACAGTGGCTCATTTTGATATTCCGCTTGTTGAATGACTGCGGTAATATAATAGGGGTTACCACCACATCGTTCAGCGATAATTGGGGCCATGTCGTCAGATATTTTTGCCCCATAATATGTCGCGGACCGTAACGCTAATTCGGCTCCCCAATAGCTAACCAATGGTTTGATGGGTAAACTCCGAAACCGTCCAAATAGTGCCCCGCGACCCAATATTTCCCTTGACAGAATGGTCATGGCCGAACCTGTCACAAAGTGAGGGCAGGTATTCGATTCTACGGCTCGTTGCATCCAGCCGACCACATTAAAATTATGTTGGGGGAGTTTGCTGTTTTGAAACTCATCCAGAAACATGATGATATTGCTATCATCCCAATCGCCGATTTCACGCGGTAACATGACCGCGCTTTCGTAGGGTGAGGATACACCATTTTTGAGTAATAAATCTAGTAGATTAAAACTCGATAGAAAATGTTTAGGAAACTCTGCTTTACTGGTTAGATATGCCTTCAGGTCATTTTGAGGAATATGTCGATCTGACAAGACTTGTGGCTCTCGTAATCGAAACGCCCCATACCAGCGAATGAAATTCTCGACATACTTGACCGGAAAACTGTCGTGAGGTGCTAACTGGTCTGGGAAGGTGTAAAATATGGGGATAATCGCCTCTGGGTCACGATAATCTTGCTCCCAAAATAGACGATTAATAACGCGAATAAATATCTCAGTTTTACCCATGCGTCGTTGACCAAGCAGGACAGTTGAGATGGTGCGGCGCATGTTGATGTTCAACGCGGCTTTATATAGATAATCCAGATACTCTTGTCGGTCGGTGAAGACGCTGTCGGGCACTTGGGGTCGAACGACCCATTTTTGATTGGTTTGTTTTATGGGCATGGTGCTTTCTCCTGTGATGGTAAATATTCAGTAAACTCGCTAGAAAGAGCGTCAGAAACCCGATTTCTCAAAGAAATCGGGTTTCTAGGGCGGTTTTACTGAACTTTTACCTGTGATGGGTATCACGCCAGACCTGACAGGTTTTAGAAACCTGTCAGGTCTGAAGCTGGACAAAATTTCTACAGATATGATAGCAGAATCGTCAAGCTGAACAAACTGGCAATGGTCGAAAATAGGGTCGTGGTGGTGATCATTTCAGGCACAATATCATACTCAATGGCGATAATGGAGACTAGTACGGCCACTGGCATGCCCGCCTGTAAAACCCCGGCGGAGCGCTCTAGCCCTGTCACCCCGAACATGGCGGCGAAGAGAATCGCCAACACCGGCCCACCAATTAAGCGGATGCCAGTAGCAACCATCACATCGGCATTAATGCGTGGTTTCTTGACCTCGCTCAGTTGAACGCCTAAGGTGACTAACATCACTGGAATCATAGCTTGGCCTAACAAACTGGTTATGCGAACGACTGACAATGGGACGGAGAACGAGGTCGCCAAAAAGAAGGTGGCCGGAATAACGGCGACGATGGCGGGCGTTTTTAACACCTCAACCACGGCGACCAATCCACCGCCGCCTCGCACGCTACTGGCCGCCCCCACACAGATGATAAAACCCACCAGCACGATGGCAATAAAGTAAAAGGTGGCCGGCACTAGAGCCGATTCACCCAAACCAAACTCGACAATCGACAGGCCGAAGTTGCCAATGTTGCCAAACGAGGCAATCATTATATACGCCGCGGTTATCTCTGCCGAGCGACGCAGTAGTTTGGCGATACCAAAGGCCAGCAGTGAGCATGCCACATGGACAATAATGATATACACCATAATTCGGGCGGCGAGTGTTAGCTCAATGCTGGCTGTGCTAATCACATTAAATGTAAAGGCTGGCACGAACAGATAGTAGGCCGCTCGAGATAGGGTGCGTGCCTCCAATGCCAGCCGAGGTCCAGCCACATAGCCCATAACAACCAAGGCAAAAACAGGGGTAACAATGTTGATAAAAATGAGTAACAGTTCCATAGGTGAAGGTTATACCTTTAGGTCGAATTGTGGTATATTTGGAGTAACAAATTCTTGGCCGTTTAATGGAAGATATATATGAAATGCTCCGGTCTTCCTCAACCCCTATTTTAGCCTAATTCATAAATATGGCTACATGGAGACGGCCCTCTATAACGCGAATAACATCCCAAAAATACTACCCCTTAACTAACAAAAACCATGTACAATATAGAGTACTCCGTTTGCGTCAGCGAAGGGGTACCAAGTGTTTTTCCTAACAGGAGTTTTGTATCGTCATGACGATTTGGCAATCTTTCGTTGAGAGGTTCTTGCTCTATCAGACTAACAATCCAACACTGGCTCGTAAAGCATACCGCCTTAGTGTGATGACCTTTGGGTTGTTTATGGCCGCGGTAGCCGCGTCGCTAGTTAGTCTTCTCACCGACCTTGTTGTTCTATCTGGAAGCACGATTATAGTCGCACCATTGGCCTGTTTGCTAGGGTATGGGTTAGTTCGGTTGGGCTATATTCAGTTGGCTAGTGTTTTTATGGTGACCGTAGTTGCGATCATCAGCTTAACTCCAAACATTTTTGATTTAAGCGATATTAATGCTGTGCAGTATGTGAGTTTGACAATTTCGATTCTTTTGGCCGGACTATTTTTAGGCCACCGAGCCATGCTAATTGTGGTCGCAGTGGTTAGCGTCATTGCCTTTATTGCCGAAGAAGAGATTAGTTATAGCCTGACCATATCCTTAAGTTATCTTACCATCTCTTTAGTAGCCTACATGCTCATTCACGAACAACGGCGTGTTCGTAAGATAAGCGATATTCTGTTTGACTTGAGCCAAAATTTATTGACTGTTTCATCCGAACAAGAACTTCTCCAAACTTTGGTTCAACCGAAACTGCAAAAAAATGTGGCAAATGTCGCCCTGCTTTATTTTGATTTGGATAAACATGGGCATCCTGTCGGCTTTGAACCAGTGGCGAGTTGGCAAAGTTCATCAGCCACTCCGTTTCCGATACAGACACGGCAACTTGTGATAGACTATCCGTTGGCCGAATTGTGGATGATTAATGCAAAACAGCCGTTATTGTTAACGAATGTAGCAACCAATAATAAACTCCAGCCTACCCAGCAAGGGGTTTTACTTAAAGATAAAATTTTAACCCAGGTTGTTGTTCCTCTTGTCCAACAGCGGCATTGGTTGGGACTGTTGGTGTTTAACTGGCATATCGGCCATCGTTTTACTGACCATGAGATGGCAGTCTATCAAACGTTGCCCGTGTTGATTACCCCTATCGTCGCCAATCGGAGACTGGTCAGCGGTTTGGAACAACGGGTTGCCCAACGAACCGAGGCACTCCGCGAATATCGCCATCATCTGGAGGAGATGGTCACAGACCGTACCCAACGACTAGCAGTGATTGCTCAGTTAAGCGGGCAACTAAACGCTATTCTCGACTTGGATAAACTGCTGATTGAACTGGTCAACCAAATTAAAGTCAGCTTTGGATTTTACCATGCCCATGTCTATCTGCTCAACCAAACCAGTGGCGATTTAGAGTTAGCCGCTGGGTCGGGTGAAATCGGGCAAACCTTAAAACAACAAAGATACCAACGTATCGCTGGGCAGGGGATTGAGGGTCAAGTCGCGACCACTAATCGGCATTATTTATGTAACAACACTGACGATGATGCGAACTTTATACCGAATCCATTACTGCCTAATGCCAAATCAGAACTCGCCATGCCATTGCATATTAATGAGCGAGTTTTAGGGGTGCTAGTCATCCAAAGCGAACGAGTAAACAGGTTTACGAAAGAGGATGTGTCGATGGTGCAGACCATTGCCGACCAAACTGCCATCGCCATTGATAATGCCATTCTGCTGAGTGAAAAACAGGCCACCATCCAGCAATTGCAGGCTCTCGATGAGCTAAAAACTGACTTTTTGACCAGCATGAGCCATGAACTACGTACCCCGTTAAATGCCATTTTGGGCTTTACCGAAATTTTGCTCGAAGGGATTGACGGTGAATTACCAGAGTTGGCACATGGCGATATTCAGTTGATTCGGAGCAACGGAGAGATGTTGCTGACGATTTTGAACGATATTTTGGACATATCTCGTATCGAAGCGGGCATGATGGAGATATTCCCTCGCCCCTTAGCCGTAGCCGAGATTATGAATGACGTTTTTTCCACCGCTCAATCATTGGTAAGGGGTAAACAAATTGCCTTATCGCTTGATGTCGCACCAAATTTACGTCATATCTATGCGGATCGGTTACGCTTGAAGCAGATCCTCATTAATATCATCAGTAATGCCCTTAAATTTACAAAACAGGGTCAAGTTAAGATTATCGTTGACCAAGATTCTGAGGATACGACAGCCGTCAAGTTTCGTATTATTGATACTGGAATTGGTATCTCGAAAGAAAAACAAACAGTCATATTCCAGAGTTTTAAGCAGGCCGACATGACCAAAACTCGCGAATATGGCGGCACTGGATTAGGTTTGGCAATCAGTAAACAACTGGTCGAAATGCATGGCGGAGAGATTGGCGTAGTTAGTGAAGAAGGCGCAGGTGCTGAATTCTGGTTCACCATTCCCAATGTTAAAGAGGTTTAACCGTTACCAAGGAATGAGTCCTAAATAAGTTGCGTACTCCAGAGTGGTTCAATCTCTATAGATGTTCAGATAAATATTTTCAGCCATCACCTTCCCGCAAGTTCTAAACTTGCGGGAAGGTTGGCCTTGAATTGAAAACCATTATCTGAAAGACTGTAAGATTGAACCACTCTCATAACGAACTGCACAAGTTAATTAATCCCGTTTCCAATCCCGTTTTCTAAGGATAGTAGATATGAATACAGTCGAAATAGAACAACTTGAGATAAATTTGCTTTTAGAGGCGTTATATCAGCGGTATGGCTACGACTTTCGGCAGTATAGCCAAGCCTCTATTAAACGCCGTGTCACGCATCATCTCACAAAAACAAACCATGATACAATTTCAGCCTTGATCCCTCATCTCTTATATAATGAAGAGGCTTTTAAGGCTTTTTTATTTGATATTTCGGTCACTGTGACTGAAATGTTTCGAGACCCGTGGTTTTATGCCACCCTACAAACTGAAATCTTCCCCTTTCTTAAAACGTTTCCTTTTATTAATATTTGGCATGCTGGGTGTGCAACTGGCGAAGAAGTCTATTCTTTGGCGATTTTGCTCAAAGAGAACAACCTTTATGACCGAGCGCATATCTATGCTACCGACTTTAACGATCGAGCCTTGCAAAAGGCTAAAAGCCGTATCTATCCCCTAGAACGGATGAAAGATTATAGTGCTAATTATCAGAAAGCGAGCGGTAAACACTCTTTGTCTGACTACTATCATGCCCAATACGATGCTGTTATTTTTGATTCTGCACTACAAAAAAATATTACCTTCGCAAACCATAACTTAGCTACGGACGGTGTATTTAGTGAAATGCACCTCATATTGTGTCGCAATGTTCTCATCTATTTTAACCGAGAGTTGCAGAATCGAGTTTTATCTGTATTTCGAGATAGTTTGTGCTACAATGGCTTTTTATGTTTAGGTAGTAAGGAAACGTTAGACTTCTCTGAGGTGCGAAACACTTTTGTTGAGGTCGCTCGAAAGGAGCGAATTTATCAACATAAAGGATGATAAGTAGTTTTCAGAACTAACGTGTAAATTGTCATTCCCGCATGTTTTGAGCGGGAATCCACTGACAACACATAGATTCCCGCTCAAAGCATGCGGGAATGACATATTGATAAAAGTGACAACTTAGAAATGAAAGTTACTTATTATGGGGCGTGTTAGTATGAGAGATAAATTTTATCAGGCTTTGGTTATTGGCGCGTCCGCGGGTGGTATCAGCGCGGTTGCTACTCTTTTGTCAGGCTTGTCCCCGCGACTTACTATTCCAATTATGATTGTTCAGCATCGCCTACCCGTACTCGACCAGTTTTTGACCCAATACTGGAATGATGCCAGTGTTTTTCAGGTTAAAGAGGCTGATGATAAAGACGCTCTCCAACCCGGAGTAGCCTATGTCGCCCCCCCTAACTACCATTTATTGGTTGAGCAGGACAAAGTATTGTCCTTATCAATTGATCCAAAAATATGCTACGCTCGTCCCTCGATTGACGTTTTGTTTGAAACTGCGGCTGATGCTTATCTGACTCAGGTGATAGGTGTTATTTTGACTGGAGCCAATAGTGACGGTACCGCGGGCTTACGGCGAATCAAGATAAATGGTGGCTTGACGATTGCTCAAGCACCCAACACCGCAGAATCTACAACTATGCCACAATCTGCTATTGATAGTGGAGTGATTGACGAAATATTACCCCTAACCAACATCTCCCTTTTTTTGAACAACCTTTTTTAAGTAGCTGTAAAAGCTAAGGCTCTTTGGGGCTTTCCGTGTAAACGTCATGATTGTGTCATCATCTTCCCGCAAGTTTTAAACTTGCGGGAAGATTGCCCCATCAAAGTATCTAATTCAGGATTCAGGATGCAGTTTTGAGTTGCACGGAATCTACCAGAGAACCAAAACTAAGGCAATTTCAAGAAAATAAATCTCCCAAATTGAGCAGAGTCTCTACCCCCCTCAGTCCCCCCTGCTAGGGGGGAAGCGGCTCCTCCCCCTAGCAGGGGGAGGCTGGGAGGGGGTAGAGTGTCACAATGGTTTTGG
>JAUCGA010000027.1:0-4571 GCA_030377865.1 Anaerolineales bacterium HSG25
ATATACTACTACAATTTCTATTGTAACATGGTTTGGTTTGAATCTGGTTTGAAAATGAATTTATTTTAACATTCTTTTAACATTTTAGTGTCTGACGCGATAATTTAGCTTTGGCTAAGTAAATATTCAGTAAACTCGCTAGAAAGAGCGTCAGAAACCCGATTTCTTTGAGAAATCGGGTTTTTAGGCGATTTTACTGAACTTTTACGACAGAATTACATGCAAAAAAATCCTGTTAATCTTGTTAATCCTATCAAAAAATGCTTTTGATTTTATCAACATGTCAAGCAATGAATGAAACGACAAACTTTTGATTTCTAAAGAAAAAGTAAGGAATTTTTTTGTCTCCGGTTTCGGCATGGTTCCATACTGATGCTGAAATTGCAGATTTCACAGTAAACGATACAATTATTATATCATTACAACTGCACCAAAAATCGAAGTAAATATTCAGTGAACTCGCCAGAAGGAGCGTCAGAAACCCGATTTCTTTGAGAAATCGGGTTTCTAGGGCGGTTTTACTGAACTTTTACAAATCGAATCCGAAAAATGGGTATTAATTAACCTGTGCTAGGCGATAGATTGAAAATTTTTACCCACACTATAGTTGGTACTTTTTATGGATTGACCAGAAACCACTCTAATGTCACACTACCTTACAATATAGATATCCAGCTAGTGTTTTTCTGGCTAACTATATATCTTCATGGAGATACGTTTATAATGAGTAAACAGAAAAATTTGCAAGCGATTCTTAGTATCAGTGGTTCACCAGATGCACTGGATAACCTTGATACATTGCAAGAAAAACTGTGTAGTAATATCACCCTTGCGGTACAAGAAACCCTAGGAGTAACCAGCCTAAGTGAGATTGAGGTCAACGTAAATTTTGGCCCTATCGACGAAGAGGACGAGGATGGGTCAGAAAATGAGTATGACGCTTCGGCTCATCTTGTCCAGTTAATTACCTCTGATTTTGATGGAACCCTATACCCCTTTGCTTTGGCCTTGGGCAGTCGAGTAGAGGAGTATATTGAACATTTGCAGAAAACTGGTCGGCTAGAGAAAAAATTGAGCAACTTAGACACAGAAATGCACCAATGGATGACCGAAGTGGCTCGCACGTATGCCCGTACTGGTAAATGGCGCTAACCAACACCCTAACAAAAAAATTGTCCGCCCGTTTGCCGATGATATTGGGAATTAGCCTGATTATTATTGGTATTATCGCAAACGAGTGGATTTTAGTACCTCTGTTATCCAGTGATGGACAAATCGAACCCCGTAACATCGTCATCATTTGGGGTTTTGACCTGTTATGTGTGAGTGCCGGACTGATTCTGCTCATTAGCCGTTCCTTTGTTACCTTGCTCAATGTCGCCATCGGTGTGCTGATAACGCTAGTAATGTTGTACGGGCTAGAATGGCTCTTTTATTATCTCAACCATCGCCCCCCACCACCGACAACGGCTGAGGTCGCCCCGCCACCGCCCGCGGTTCAGCATGAGGGCACGTATACGCACGATTTTTTTCATGACGATGAGCTACTCGGCTACAAACCTCGTCCCTTAGCACAGGTCGATTCGGTCAAGAAACTGGGCGATGAGATATTATACGACGTTATCTATAGCATCGATGAGTATAGCCGTCGCGTTACTCCATTTGAGTCGAACCAACAAGTTGAATCGAACCGACAAAATCGCCCCAATACCATGCTCTTTTTTGGTGATTCCTTTATGTTTGGTGAGGGGGTACAGGATGATGAAACTCTGCCCTATTATGTAACTTTCGAGGCAACCAACTATCAGCCGTACAACTACGGTTTTAGCGGTTACGGCCCTCAGCAAATGTTAGCCAAATTAGAAAGTGATGCCTTAAGAGATGAGCTACCCACTCTGGCAACATCTAATAAAATTACTCTGATTTATGTGTTTATTGATGCCCATGTCGAACGAGCCATCGGCTCAATGTACGTTCATAACGCTTGGGGCGATAAAATGCCCTACTACACCATCGACTGGTCTGGAAACCTGATTCGACAAGGAAATTTTACTACTGGCAGGCCGATTATCGCCACCTTATACAAACAGCTACCCAACAGCGAGATTGCCAGCTATTTTAATGTGACCATTCCACCTCGTTTGACCGACCGACACTATAAATTCACCGCTCAACTGATTGCCGCGGCACGAGATACATTTCAGGACAAATTTGGCAGTGACCAGTTTTATGTCGTTGTTTATCCTGATGAAGGGGACTATTTCGAGGATATTCAACCTCATTTTGAGACTGCGGGGTTAAATGTTCTGAATTATGACAAACGTATGAAACTTGATCCAGAGGCTGGGCTAGGAATCAAAAATGACGGGCATCCGACTGGAAAAGCCCATCAACAAGTAGCCCGCTGGATTATAGAAGATTTAGGAATGAGCATTAATTAACGTGTGTAGTTGGCGCGTCGGCTTCCAGTCAAACGCGCAAGTTATTTAGTCCCGATTCCTAGGAATTGATGTCTCACCATAACCTATATTAGGCCGGTTTACGAGGTCGGTTTACCATGATGTAAATCAATCATCGCAAATCGTAATATCGTATGAGCTACGATCAATTTTCTTTAGTAGATATACAAACGCAGTTTTCGTTAACCATTCATCAAAGCAAATCATTGTTTGAGGACGTTACCCCTATAGAAATTAGTGACCATCTCAAGATTACCCTCAAAGAGAACATCCCCCTCGCGCTCAACATTAACACCGAAAAAGCTCGTTCCGAAATGTTAATTGTCCCCATGTTGATAGAACTCCGCAAACTGCTTCATCGTACGGTTAGCCTGTTTTCAGGGGTATCGTTGAATGTTGACGAGAATCGAGGACTAACCGGCCTGTGTGATTTTCTGATCTGTAATAGTCCCAACCATCTTTATGTCAACCGTCCTGTTATTGCCATCGTCGAGGCAAAAAACGAGAATATAAAATCAGCGATTCCCAAATGTGTTGCTAAAATGTACGCCGCCCAACAATCAAATCAAGGGGATTTACATGGCAACATTATGGGAATCGTAAGCACTGGTAGTAGTTGGAAGTTTCTTATTTTAGCTGAAAATAGCGTATTTGTTGATTATGACGAATACCTCATCGAAATCCCGGAGAAAATTTTAGCTGTGGCGGTTGATCATGTCCGTAAGGTTAATAGTTAAATTAGCTAGGGGTTATTGTCACCTTCCCGCAAGTTTTGAACTTGCGGGAAGGTTGGTCTTGAATTAAAAATCATTACCCCGGCACAACCATCGACCAGCTAAACGTCTGCAATTCCATCAACTACTATGACAGATAAACACCATCGTCCCTTTGAGAGTACAGCTACCCATTTTATCAACTATCGGACAGCAGAACGACAGCGAGTCATCGACGATTTTCAACGAGCCAAACATCGCGCTTTTACCGAGGAGATGTTGGCGACGATTCGCCACTCACCGGTCGATCTGCTACCGTTTGAAATGGTACGCACTCAGTTAAAACTCGAAAATAAACAGTATCAGGGTTTGCAAGAGGTTTCTCTCGATCAGATTGTGGGCAGTGTTAACCGGAGTGAGGATTTTACCCGTACCTTTAGCCCTCGTAACAATGCAATCCAAAACCGTTGGCAAGAGGTCGATACGCTGGTCGATACGATTGGCCTGCCCCCGATTGAGTTATATCAAGTCAGCCAGATATATTTTGTGAATGATGGGCACCATCGCGTTTCTGTCATGCGTCAGCAAATGGCCGAGGTGATTGAAGCCGAGGTGTGGAAATATTCGAGCCGAGTACCGTTATGGCCTGACGACAGTCGCAAAGACATTAAAATTCGGCGAGAATATTTAGAGTTTTTGGAACGAACCCAATTAGACCAACATCGTCCACAAGCCAACATTATATTGACCATGCCGGGGCGTTATTGGCTCTTTGAGGAGGAGATAGCCATTCATCGCTACTATCTCGGTTTGGCCGAACAACGCGATCCGACCTTTACGGAAGCCATGTTACACTGGTACGATACCCTTTATCATGCCCTAACCAAACAGCTACAGGCTGATGATATTGCAACTTATTTTCCCGGTCGTACTGAGGCCGACATTGCACTTCATATTTTTGACCACCAATACCGGCTAGAGGAACAGCATGTGCATGATGATATCTCGCTGGCTGAGGCGGCTGAAGATTTTTCAGAACGACTAAAACGGAATCCGTGGCAACGGCTTAAAGCATGGGTGAACCACCGAGTTTTGGGTCTTCCTGTATACACCGCGGAGGAGTAAATGCATTATCAGATTTGTATGGCTTGAAATATATCGATAAGAAATGAAGGGGCACACGAAAAAATGTCAGCACCAAAACAAGGGACATCAATCGCTTGGAAAAAGGGAACATTAATCAAGTGGATAAACGAGAAAGGGTTTGGATTTATTCAACCCCTCAATAAAAAAGAGAAGCAGTTGTTCATTCATATCAGTGGTTTCAGATCTGATACGGTGTACCACCCTTTGGTTGGAGATGTACTCTATTATCAAGTTGTCCAAGACGAAACAACTG
>JAUCGA010000027.1:4669-57994 GCA_030377865.1 Anaerolineales bacterium HSG25
TGACAAATATAAAGCCTGCAATGCCTATGTTAAGGATTCTAAAAACAAACGTTTGTCAGCAGAAGAACCGTCAATTGCGTGGAAAAAAGGGGTGCTAACTAAGTGGGATGATGAGAAGGGGTTTGGATTTATTCAACCTCTCAATAAAAAAGAGAAGCAGTTGTTCATTCATATCAGTGGTTTCAGATCTGATACGATGTACCGCCCTTTGGTTGGAGATGTACTCTATTATCAAGTTGTCCAAGACGAAACAACTGACAAATATAAAGCCTGCAATGCCTATGTTAAGGATTCTAAAAACAAACGTTTGTCAGCAGAAGAACCGTCAATTGCGTGGAAAAAAGGGGTGCTAACTAAGTGGGATGATGAGAAGGGGTTTGGATTCATTCAACCTCTCAATAAAAAAGAGAAGCAGTTGTTCATTCATATCAGTGGTTTCAGAACTGATATGGCTCGTCGTCCTTTTGTTGGAGATACACTTTATTATCAAATTACTCAACACGAAGCAACGGGTAAATACCGTGCCTGTAAAGCTCATGTAAGGGGTGTGAAAGATGGTGACCTAGAGAGGGCAAAACCGCACCCTTTTCAGGCGGTTGTAGCTCAATCGCTGATAATTTTTCCGTTTGGCGCATCACTCTATCTGTTGTGGGCGGTGGGTAATCCGTTTCCTTTGATGATGTATGCTGTGATGAGTGTTATTACGACATGGCTATATTATGATGACAAAAACCGCGCCCAACAAAAACGTTGGAGAACTCCTGAATATCTGATACATTTTGCGGAACTACTAGGCGGGTGGCCGGGAGCCTTATTCGCTCAATATAATATACGCCATAAAAACTCGAAGTTTTCCTACCAAATAGAGTTTTGGATCATTGTCTGTTTACATGGAATATGGTGGGCGGCTTACGGCATGTTGCTGATAGCCCCATTTATACTGCGTTAGAGTAGGACGCATAGAATAGGCATAAGACCGCTAATTTAGTCGACGTGAATGAGTCACCTCCGACAACAGACCTCTTTTTCTGATCGTTGCGATGATGTCATCGCAACGGGTATTTGGCGGATATGTATCCCTTTACATCGAAGAAGGTGGGTACATACCCGCCGAGTATAGGTATCAGGTGAATACCTGATACCTTCACAAGGCGATAGATTGACTGGTTCAGTTGCAGAAGGCGTTGAGATTGGAATGATAGAACCCGATGAGCCAATCACCTCTGTGAAGCTACAAACCCAGCCGCCTCTGCCTCTGCGGTTGTATTAAAACACTCTACATTTAAATACGTCTTTGCATAGTATTGACCACTTGGTACGTGGTACTTTTTAGAGTTTTTATTACCTTTAATTTGGTTTTTAGTACACGGCCGCCAAGGCGGGTCGACTTCCTTATTGTTGGACGTTGGGTTAGATGAATCTGATGACTCAGACGATTGTGGCATAGCCGTAGGTTTTGGAGTAGCTTTGGGTATGGGGGTAGAGGTGGGGATAGGCGTAGCAGTAGGTGTGGGAGTAACCTCCACTTCCTGCTCACCCACATAAACCGTCCGCTCGTCGCCATTTGCCTCAGCCGAGGCTAGGGTAACTCCCTCAAAGGTGGTATTGAGCGACTTCTGCATCTCTGAACAAGCCCGTACTGTCGTATTGGAAATCGTTCCGCACCCAGCCGCGGTTTGGTTGACATTGTCTAACTGACCGCTTAACACCTCGGCCTTGCTGTCTCCACCAAAATAGGTTGCCGTATCGTCAATCAAACGATATATATAATTGGCCTGAGAATCGGTATGTTGACTGCTAAAGATGGCTCGTCCAGCCTCATCCAAATTCAGGTAAACCCGTCGTTCCGAGGCTCCATCCTCAATATAGATGCCCTCTAACGACAAATCGTGTCCATTAATCGAGCTATAATATTCATGCAAATAATACAAGAAACCGATTGAATCGGTTGGCACTTCTGGCTCCGGTGTGGAAATGGTAAAAGTGGGGCCATTGTATGTGCCATCCTCAGAGAAGGTTGTCCCATCAACCACTTGATCTTCGGCATCAGGGTCGGGGGTGGGTGTAGGTGGGGGAACATAGTTCGGATTCGGGCCAAATAGTGCCACATCGTCGATGTTAAAATTGACCTCTGGCCCGTTCACATCATTTTTTGTCCCCAAGATAAACAGTGTCAAATTGTTACTATTCCCACTAGAAATAGCGCCTTGTACCTTTTGGAACTGCAACCGCCGTCGTTGATAGGCATTTTGTCCAGATAGATTTGAGCCAATACGAGGCTGTTCACCCAAAGGTACACGATACCAGGCCTTAACGTTGGTGGCTTGTTTATGTCCACTATAATCAATACCCCAATAAAGATTATACAATCCTTTGTTGAACTCCTCGCGGGGCAAATCACTCCGCATGAGGGCATAAAAGGAGAGGTTGTAGGTCGAATTGGGTAGCACCTCAATTGTTTGATGGATACCGATGGTGCGAGTAGTCACATCAGACGGCGCGGCACGGATACCGAGCATTTGGGACTGTTTCCCGGCATAAATTGCCTCGTCCCACTCTTCTCGTAACCATGTAAACTCAGCCTGACCATTGTTGTAAGTCTCCCAAAATGGAGCCACAGAGTTACGCTCTGTCCAAAACAGAGACTCAAAATCACCATTTCGCACCACGTTCTGTTCAACTGACAGAGTCAACACGTCGGGGTATTCGGGGGCGTTATAGGATTGCGTTTTATAACGCAGATAGAGGTACCCGTTGGTCGTATGAGCGGCATGTAATGATCCCCATTGCCAGTCTCTAGGCATGGCCCAAAAGCCTTGGTAGCCGACAATTTGAGACTCGTTCAAAAAACCGTTCTCTTCAGTCAACAGATAGTCGGTCACATCTCGAGCAAAATCGCCTCGTTTAGGAGCGTTAATCGCTTGATGTATGCCTGCCCGAATCGTGCTGACAAGGGTATCGAGTTCATCATTCACCTCACCATCAGAGCGGGCATTGTCGAACCCAATAATGTAGACATAAAGTCGGTTTTCGCCGATTTTATCCGCATCCACAACGAGCGACTGCGAGGCAATATCTTCGATATGTTCCCGTCGCTCAAGTACAGAGCGTACCGACAGGTTCTCACTTTTGGGATAAAATATCGCACCACCACAGGCCGTCGAGTCGGTAGGTGACTTGCCATCACTGGCAACCATCAAAAATCGAAATTCGCCATATTGTCCAATATCTACCCCACTACCGTCTATAAACTCCAACGATTGAGGGTCGATGATGATCCAGTTTTTTCCTGCTCCAGTTGGGCATAACTCTTTAGCCGTCTGAGCCGTTGTTTCTTGCCAACTTAGCCCAATCAAAACTAACCCCATTACAAAAACTAATAACCATGATGTACGCCACATTGTAGCACCTCCTAAAGGTATAATCGCAATAGCGCAAAAATCGTCTGAATGTGGGACGCAGAATGTCATGCCCGAATGTAGTTATCGGGCATCCACAGATATAACAATAGATTCCCGCTAAAACCATGCGGGAATGACATGACTATATTTCGATTTCATGATGAGTTTTGCTCTACTGCGTATAATCATAACGCTTCATTATATCATACCCTTGTTTGGAAGTTCAATGTTAGGTCGTTGATTTTGGGTGATGGTTATTTGGTTGACCATCAAGGTTTGCGAAATTACCCGCTAGTAAGAGGATGCCAAATAGTTAGCCCAAACTCCCGCAATCTCAAAGTTTGCGGGGAGTTGCTCTGTTAGTGCTGAGAAAATCGCTAAAATGAATGATTGATGTTAAAATGCAAGGCCAGCTAACAAACCTAGAAACGTTGCCACTATATCAACGAATGGTCGTATATGGATGAACCGGAACCGAGACTGGGCGCGTTGAGATTCTTTAGGCATATCAATCTGTTTAGAAAAACACAGTGGACGGTTCGGTATCGGTTGGGTTGGTAGAATGAGTACCGGAGGCTAATAATGATAAAATTTCCTTATGGTATTGCCGATTTTTATAGAATTATTACACAAAACAACTTCTATGTCGATCGAACCGAAAATATACGACTACTTGAAGATGTAGGAAACACCTTGTTATTCCTACGACCGCGCCGTTTTGGAAAGAGCTTATGGCTGTCAGTTTTGGAGAACTATTATGATGTTCGCAAAGCTGATGAGTTTGAACAACTTTTTGGGCATCTAGCCATCGGACAGAATCCCACACCACTGCACAATCAATATCTGATATTAAAATGGAACTTCTCTGAGGTTGCTACAGTCGGTGATGAGGCAGAGATGCGACAGGCGATACACAATAATCTCAATGATAGTGCATGGAGATTCATGCTGACCTATCAGGATATTTTACCGGTCAAAGTAGACCTAAATCCAACCGATGCTCTATCGACATTTAGAAGGTTAATAGACGTTGTTAGTATAACCCCCTACAAACTCTATTTGTTGATAGATGAGTATGACAACTTAGCCAATGAGGTATTGATGGGTGGAAACCCACAGGGAAAAAACCGATATGAAAAGTTGGTCAAAGGTGAAGGACTGTTAAGAACCATCTTCAAAGTGGTTAAGGCGGGCACAGAAGGGAGAGGTGTTGATAGGGTTTTTATCACTGGAGTCTCACCAGTGGTGTTGAGTGATATTACCAGCGGTTTTAACATTGCAAAGGATATCTCATTGTGGTCGCAGTTTACTGACCTGTGCGGTTTTTGGGAGTTTGAGGTAGCTGAGGCGTTAGCGCAAGTTGGTGAGCATTGTCAGTTATCACCGGAAAAAATTGAGGAAGCCCTGACAATCATGCGTACCTTTTATGACGGCTATAACTTGGGATATGATACCAAAGGACAACTTTACAATCCTACAATGGTTCTCTATTTTTTGGACTATCTGGTACAAGGATGTAAATATCCCCGTCGCATTTTAGACACCAATTTGGCTATGGATGCCAACAAAATCGCCTACATCTCGCAATTGCCACAAGGTGAGCAGGTTGTTTCACAAGCCTTAGACGACGAGAATCCCTTAACGATAGCCGAGTTAGCCAACAACTTTGGGGTGAAAGAGATGCTCAAGCAACAGCATAATAGCATTTTTATGGTCTCTTTGTTATATTATTTTGGGGTAATTACGTTGGCATCCGAGCAAACCGACATAGGAGAGTTGAAGTTACGTATCCCCAATTTGGTGATTCGTAAACTATATGTGGATCGAATTCATGAGATGATGCTACCGGATTTCATCTCTCAGGAGGAAGCTCGGCAACTGGTTAATCACTTCTATCAAACTGGTGACATGCAACAACTGTGTGACTATGTTATCCAGAAACAGTTCACCATCTTTGATAACCGAGATTTGCGTTGGACGAATGAATTGACATTCAAAACCTTGTTTTTGACGCTGTTGTTCAACGATACCTTTTACATCATGGATTCTGAACATGCTTTAAAACGGGGTTATTCTGACTTACTGATGATTGTTCGACCGGACATGCGACAGTTTCAATTGTTGGATTTTTTGATAGAGTTCAAGTATGTACCATTGGGCAAAAATAACCTAACCGGTAAGCAGGTAGCCCAGATGGATCAGGCTGAATTGCTGGAGTTAAAGCCTGTGAAGGTGGCCTTAGCAGACGGTGCCAAGCAGTTGAGCAAATACCGAGCTACATTGAATAAGAGTTATGGGTCGGGTTTCTTGCGTTTACGTACCTATACCGTTGTCTCGGTGGGATATGAGCGGTTGGTGTGGGCGTGAAATGATATGGTTCATTTGGGATAAGTAAATGGTCATTACAAAATTCGTAGTACGGTGTGGCGGCCGAAGTTATTAACTTTGGTTTCGCTGTGGGGTCGTTGAAATAGATAGGAGCACATCATCACCGAATAAATGATAAAAATCCACTCCCTCAAACAATGGCTAAATCAACAACCGATTCGTAACCTAAGTTGGTTACAAATCGGTTTTGTTTGTTTAGTATCCATCATCATCTTATTGACATTACAACAAAAACTCCAAAATGAACAAGCTGAACTGGTTCAACCAGATACCAGCCAACAGATAGAGGCCAAACTGTCGGCCTTGCCCCAAATCGGGCAAACCTTTGTCCCTCGTCAAGCGGGCTTGCGGGGTATCTACCTGCCCATGCAGGTCGTTGAGACCACTGGTAATCCTGCTCTAACCCTCCATGTGCGCTCAAACTCTCCTTCGACAAGTTCAGGAGACGTGCCATCGACAGACTCAGGGAACATGCGGGTTGAGCATGTCGAAACCAACTCCGAATTAACGAAAGATATTCGCACCGTTACCCTGCCCATTTCTGAATTGAAAACACGTAACTTAGCCCGATTCTCCTTTGACCCCCTGCCCAATTCTTTCAATACACCTTACTACTTCTTCATAGAAGCGACTCCCAATGACGGTGAGGCGACCATCATCCTCTATCATGGAGATATGCATAGCTATGTTGATGGGGCGTTATATATTGATGGTGAACCTCATCAAGCCCAAGCTAGTTTTTACCTCAGTTATGACCGCCGTTATATTCTGTTTGATTGGATAGATTGGAGTATCAACAATCTGGGAGCGTTTATCGTTATTTTGGCAATCAGTTTTTTGCCGGGCAGTGCCTTGTTATTATGGTTAGGTCCGTCACCTAATAGTTTTAACCATATTGAATGGCTGGCCATGACGGCAGGGCTAACCGTTGCTACATATCCGGTCTTACTACTGGTCGCCTCTTTGGTTGGTTTACCGTTTGGCCCAATTAGCTTGACCCTGTTACTATTACTGGCCTTAGTGGCCATTGGATTGCATGTTGCCACTCATAATAGGATATTAACTACACCACAAATCTCACTCTCTCCACCCATTGTTTTATTTTGGGTGATATTTACACTATCCGCTATCACTCGTATTGTGATCATACGAGGCCAAGATTTTCCGATGTGGGGAGATTCTTATCATCATACTGTCATCAGCCAACTGTTGGTTGAACGTGGCGGACTGTTCACCGATTGGCGACCTTATGCTGATATCGTGACCATGACCTATCATTTTGGGTTTCATACCTTCGTCGCGGTCTACCATTGGTTGGCGGGTACAGAGATACAGACCTCCGTGTTGGTCATTGGACAAACCTTAAATCTGCTGACCGTCTTAGCCGCATTTTTACTAGGGCGACAACTTGGCGGTAATGATTGGGCTGGTGCGTTTGCCGCTCTGATTACTGGCCTAATCTCAGACTATCCCATGTACTATGTAAATTGGGGGCGTTACACTCAACTCGCTGGACAGATAATCTTACCTTCAATGATGGTTTTGACATGGCACACCCTTAAAACCGATTCATTCAATCCTAAATTACTGATATTAAACAGCCTTGGCGTGGCGGGTTTGGCTCTCACCCACTATCGAGTGCTGTTTTTCTACCCATGTTTTGTTCTCGCTATCTTACTATTGCATGTCTTCGAGACAGACTCGCCATTACGCCGCTTATGGGCTGATATGAGGCATTTAGCTCTGATTGCGCTCGGTAGCCTTTTTCTGATTATCCCTTGGATATGGAACGTGGCCGGCAGTAAACTGTGGGTTATTCAAAGCACGCTGGCCCAACAAGATAAAAAGCATCGTTATGTCCAACAGTTGATTACTGATAACGGCTCTATTTTTGATCATGCCTCGGCTCTGCTGATTTTACTCGCTTTCTTAGGGCTTATTTGGGGATGTTGGCATCGACAACGAGGTGTTTTTCTGATTGGCATCTGGTCAATGTTACTGTTCGTTTTAGCCTATCCACACCTTTTCAACCTACCCGGCACGGCCTTAATTACCTATTTTGCCGTATTGATTGCTACTTATATCCCTCTGTCGGTGCTGGCCGGTTATATCATGGCTAAAGTCAGCCAGATGCTCATAGCTTTGCATCATCGTCTTGCTTGGATTATTGTATTGGTGGCAATCGGTGTCGGTTTGATGGGCATGCCAGAACGCATAGCCCTGTTTAATCCTAAGAACAGCCACATGACCAAACCCGATCTGCAAACCATGACTTGGATTCGGGAGAATCTGCCTGCCTCGGTCAGATTTTGGATTAACAACCGCTTGGCCTATAGTGGTACAATCGTCGCCGGTACCGACGCGGGCTGGTGGCTTCCGTTTTTAACAGGGCGTAACAGTTTGGTGATGCCAATGGCTTATGGCACCGAAATAACCGAACCACCGACCCATGCCAGAAAAATGGTTGAGTTATACTGGTTCATCCAAGAGCATGATTTCAGTTCGCCAGAAGTATGGAAACAGCTTAAAGATAATGGGGTCTCTCATATATATATCGGTCAACGACATGGCGAGGTGTGGCGCGGCCCAGAAAAAATACTAGACTCCAAAATGCTACAAACAGCACCATTCTACCGTCCAATCTATCAACGAGATTTGGTATGGATTTTTGAGGTGTGTGACCAAATCGATACCTGCCAAAATAAATAGTTATGAAAATCGCACTTGTTGGCCCAACCTACCCGTTTCGAGGTGGAATCGCTCACTACACCACCCTGTTGTATAAAGCCTTAGTTAAACAGCATACGGTGATGTTTTATTCATTTAAACGTCAATATCCAAGCTGGCTTTTTCCGGGCCAAACTGATCGAGACAATAGCCGTCAGCCGTTGTATGGTGAGTGTCGTTATACGATTGATTCGCTTAATCCGCTGACATGGCGAGATACGGCCAAGCAAATCGACCAGTTTCAGCCAGATATACTCCTCTTAAGTTGGTGGCACCCTTACTGGGCGCTGGTGTGGTTCTACCTGATGCACCGAGCTAAACGACAACAGGTTAGCATACTATATATTGTTCACAATGTGGTTTCTCATGAGACCAAATGGTGGGATAAATGGTTAACCAAATCGGTACTATCATCAGCAAACAAGTTGATTGTTCATTCTAATGAAGAGAGACAACGATTATTAACCCTACTTCCCTCAGCCACAGTGCAGGTTGTACCGCTTCCGACCTATACCCCTCTCAGCGAGCAGAGTCAGCCGTTATCCCAAACCGAGGCTCGGCAACAATTGAGTTTATCCGATACGGAACGAGTCCTACTATTTTTCGGTTTTGTTCGACCTTACAAAGGATTGCCGATTTTGCTAGAGGCGTTGGTTGAGTTAACACCAAGTCTGCCTGTACGCTTGTTGATTGTGGGTGAATTTTGGAAATCGGCTCAAGAAACCGAGCAGTTTCTGATTGACCATCAGTTGACCACACACGTAACAATCATCAACCGATATATACCGAATGAGGCGATTGGGATATATTTTTCTGCCGCCGATGTGGTAGTTCTGCCCTATCGTCGGGCTTCTGGTAGTGCGGTATTACAGTTAGCCTTTGGTTTTGGTAAACCGGTTATCGCTAGCGATGTTGGCGGACTGAACGATGTGGTGGCGGACGGTGAGACGGGACTGTTAGTACCCCCTAACGATAGTGTGGCCTTAGCGCAGACAATTGAACGATTTTATCAGACCAATCAAGCTTGGTCTGATAAAATAAAGAGCTACAATCAACAGTTCTCTTGGCAACACCTTGTTGAGCAGGTGACAAAAATACCCGTATAATCTATGAAGAAACAACTCATCAAAATTTCAGTGGTTATCCCTTCATTACATTCAACCTTCATTGATAAAACATTAACCACCATTCGTAACCAGAATTTTAACATGGATGTGGTAGAGGTGTTGGTTGTTGGTTTAGACAGCCCAAACCTGATTGAAGAGGATCAAATAGTTTCTTTCATTTCAACAGGTGAACCTGTATCGCCAGCCATAGCCAGAAACATCGGTATAAAGAGGGCTAGGGGGGAGTTTATCTGTTTTACAGATGCCGATTGTTTACCCGATAAAAACTGGTTAAAATATCTATCCACGTTAATTGAAGAAACGAACTATAAGATAGTGGGGGGCAGTGTCGTTTTTGATACAGACAGTTATTGGACTTGGTGCGATAATTTAAGCTGGTTTCATGAGTTTTTACCCCATTCAGAGCAAAGTGAGCGTGGTTTTTTACCAAGCTTAAACTTAATGGTTCATTGCTCTGTTATAGATAAAGTCGGATTATTTGATGAATCGTATCCCTACCCCGCGGGCGAAGATGCTGATTGGACAATCCGTATGCGTATGGACGGTTATAAGCTCTATTTTGAACCCAGCGCCAAAATTAAACATTGTCATAATCGCACTAATCTCAAAACAATTTGGCAACATGGGTTTATCTACGGGAAATCATCAGTAAAGATCAATCCAAAATATCGAACTTTTCTAAATACACCTTTCTTTTTGAAGCAGTGGTGGCTTTTGGCTATATTAACCCCTTTTATAACAACCGGCGTTGTTATCCGAATTTGGCTTAAACAACCAAACTGGAAACAAGCCACATTAGTAGTACCGGGAATTTTTATAACAAAGTTGGCTTGGTGTATGGGAGCTATATCAACCTTACAACAAAAAAACCGAAATAATGGACATTAAGAATCAGCCGTTAGTATATATCATCATTTTAACATGGAATCGCCGTGAGGATACTGTAGCCTGTCTTGAATCACTGTCTCAGGTCGATTACCCGAAATTTCAGATTATTTTAGTCGATAATGCCTCGCAGGATGACACAGTAGCAGTCATTCAAGCCCAATTCCCGCAGGTGAAGGTCATTCTCAATCTGAAAAATCTGGGTTTTGCAGGAGGCAATAATGTGGGTATTCAATATGCTCTTCAGCATGGCGCAGAGTATGTTTTATTGTTAAACAACGATACCGAAGTGGATATTGACCTACTTACCCACCTCGTTGAAGCATGTCATCTCGAACAAAGTATTAAAATCGCAATCCCTAAAATTTATTATCATTCCAATCCACAACGTATATGGTCAGCCGGAGCGCAGTGGAGATACTTTCCGCCTCGGGTTACTCTGATCGGCCTAGACCAGCCAGACAGTGACATCTATAACCAACCATGCCTAGTTGAGTATGCGACTGGCTGTGCCATGCTCATTCATCGTACTGTATTTGATACGGTGGGTTTATTGGATGACCGTTTTTTTATGTACCACGAAGATTACGAATTCTGTCATCGGGTCCAGCAAGGAAAAATTCAGATTGCCTATGTTCCCTTGGCAATTGTGTGGCACAAGATTGCACAAAGTACGGGCGAAAATTCCCCGACTCGATGGTATTACTTGGGTCAGAGTACGATGTTGTTCTACCGCAAGCTATACCGATATTATCAGTTCCCTTTGTTTATCTTTCTGTTTTGGGTTACACTACGAGAGTTGCTTAAGGGTAGACCGATGGTTATTAAGCCGTTTATTCATGGCTTGAAAAGTGGGGCTATGGTCTTCGTTTCGGCCACATAACACCTTCAAGGAAAACTACATACCTCGCAGGAGAGGTCGAGTAGCGTCCTTCAAGGTGTGTTTTTCTCCTTGAAGGTCTGGTTTGTCCCAAACGAAGATCAAGGCATATTTTCATGGACTCTTAACGCTGTTCAGAGTAACATGCCGTAATCTACTTAATACCACGCTGGTTTTTGCAAAAAAAGACAATGCACCAAGCAAAAAACAGGCGGTACACCCAAAGTCCACCCCAATACTGCCAATTATAGGGGGATTACCTCTTAAGTAGTATTGACTTTTGGAGGTAGAACTGCTATCCTCTGAACCAGAAATCAATTTTTGAGGAAGATTTTTAGTAAAGGAGGTGATGTGATTTAGAAAAAATAGGTTTAGCATTATTGATGATTTTTAATTTACGTTTACTAAAACTATTTAATGGAGAAACAAGATGTCTAAAAAAATGTTTAGAATTTTTATGATTATGGCAATATTAGCATTTGTTGCCGCTTTACCAGTCGCCGCTCAAGATGGTGGTGCTGTTGATGAAGGTGATGGGTTAGATAACCCAGTAGAAGAATCAGCCGCTGATGATAGTGCTGATGCCGCCGATGATGGCGCGGTTGTTGAAGATGAAGGCGAAGGCCAAACTGATGCAGTCGAAGAATCAGCCGCAGTTGATGATGTTGATGCTGTTGATGGTGGTGCTGTTGAAGGCCAAGCCGATGCAGTAGAAGAAACGATTGATGCATTAGGTAATGAAGATACAGAAGCTGTTGCCGCGACCGATGTGGTTAACCCTTCTGGTAGTCTTAATGGTACCTTTACCACAAATGTCATTGCGATTGCTAACTTAGCTGAGTCTGGTTCAGCCTCATCACCAGCCTTACAGCTGTATAATATTTCAGACGGTGCTGAGGCTAGTAATATTGCTTCATCTGTATACCCGAGTGGGGTTGCTTTTGTTGACAGTAGTGAACTCAGCGAAGGTGAATTTAGTGGTGTGTTAAGCTCTGACTTTGCCGCTGCAGTGGCTACCTTAATCGTGAACAATGAATCGAAAGTTGCTGATGCCTACACTGGTTTTGGTGATGCCGCGATTAACACTGACTTAGTCGGCACCCTGATTTTCAACAAACACGCTGATTTTGAATCTGTATTTTATTGCCAAAATGCTGGCTCAAATGCCGCGACTATCACAGCCAACCTGTTCAAAGCTGGTGAGTCTTCTGCAAAAGTAACCTTGATCTCTAGCCCTCTTGAGCCGGGTCGTGCAGTTAAATGGGATATTGCTGATGATAATACAGTTCAAACTACTTGGCCAGGTAAAACTGGTGAGTATGGGTACGCCACATTCTCTTCAGCAGAGAAAATTGCCTGTGTCGTTGATAACCAACGTATGGTCGCAGATTATGTTCAATCACTTTTCTCTGCCGTACCAACTGCTGGCTTCTCTGACACAGACCTTCGTATTCCATTGACCTTTAACTCTCACGGTCAATCCTCTGCCAATGAAAAAGGTATAAAGTGGATTACGGGTATTAGCATTGTAAATACCAATGATACTGATGCTACTGCAAAGGTAACATTCACCTCAGCCACCAATTGGACCCATGAATGTAGTGCCACCGTTCCAGCAAATAGTAGTATTGCTTGGGAACCAAACAAAGCTGGTGTTAAAGGTGTCTTCGCCGATTGTGGTTCTGCTGGTGCTATCCCGTGGCCGAATGTTACTGGTATAAACTACTCTTACGGGTCAGTCGTTATAGAATCTAGCCAACCCGTATTAGCCTTAGCCAACTCAAACCGCTATGATAGTGGTGCTGGCCTTGGTGCTGGGTACTCTAGCCAAGGTGCTTCTCCTGCATCCGCAACTCAAAAAGCCGCTTGTCCAATTGCCTATAACAAAACCCCAGGTACTGACTGGACGACAGGTATTCAAGCCGCTAACGTTGGTTCAGCCGCTACCGACATCAGCTTCACGATGGTAAAAGCCAATGCTGACCCCGCTGGCGCAGGTAACAGTGTTACCTTAACCCCCGCTGGTAGCAACAGTTTCAGTGGTGTCGCCGCTGGTGGTTCAGCTACTGCTCAGTTATTCAATGGTCCCACTGCCGCCGCTCCAAGTGTTGGTAACGCCATTGCTGACTTTGAAGGATTGGTTTTGGTAAGCTCATCTGCTTCAAACATTGCCGTTTCTAGCTCTAACACCAACTACGATGGTATAGGTGCAGGGGCTATGTATGACTGCATTAACTACTAAATATAACGCTTATGCTTAACTGTATAAGCCCTAGCTAAAAAGGGGGTTGCCGTAATTGGCAACCCCTTTTTGTGTGACCAAACGTCATGACTGAACGAATTAACCCTAATAATATTTCTACGGTTCAAACATCACTGATGGCTCTCCGTCATTTGGCTGTCTATCAATTTGTCAAAACATTTATACCTGATAAAAAAATTCTCGATCTAGGGTGTGGGGTTGGTTATGGGACGCTGTTGTTAGCCAACACCGCCAAACAAGCAGTTGGCCTTGATAGAGCGTTTGAACCTTTAAAAAGCAACTCTTTTTCAACTAGCCCTATTTTTGTAAATGGTAATAGTGAACGTCTTCCCTTTCCAGATAACAGCTTCGATATTGTTATTTCATTACAAGTCATCGAACATATTCAGGATGATTCTAACTATTTGCAAGAAATCAAACGGATCATTCTTCCGGGCGGAACATTCATTGTTTCTACCCCAAATAAGGCATCACGTTTGTGGCCCTATCAACCGCCATTTAATCCATACCATGTGCGTGAATATGACCAAGATGCCTTAAAAGGAGTATTAACTAAACAGTTTTCCTCCGTGGAAATTATGGGGCTACAGGCTCAACCCGAAATCATGGCCATAGAGCAAACTCGACTCAAACAAAACCCTATTCGAGTTTATTCGGAGCTTTTGTTCCCTCCGGTTGTTGTTGATCAGCTAAAAACCATAAGGAACAGCTTAAAAAATGATGCTTCAATAACCAAAACAGCTAAACAGATATCATCATCGCAAGATAGTACGTATACCAGTAAGGATTTTTGGGTCAGCCATACCAATATTACTATGTCGTTAGATTTAATCGGGATATGCAGAAAATGAAAATCTGTATCCTCGTACCCAACATATCTGGCAACTGCATGGGACGGGCCTATATTTTAGCAAAAGTCCTAAGCCAAATGTATGATGTAGAGATAATTGGACCTGATTTTGGCCCAGGTCTTTGGCCTCCCTGCAACCTAGAAGGGATATCGTATCAAGCTGTTCCGAGCCAAAACTATATCCAGTATCTTTACTCAGCCCAAAAACTAATATTTGCTTCTAAGGCTCAAATCATTTATGCTATCAAGCCGCTAATAACCAGCTATGGATTAGCCCTACTTATTCGTCTTCATTACAAAACTCCGGTGATACTAGATATTGATGATTGGGAGTTGGGAATGGCAAAATGGCGACTACGGCAATCAAAGACAGCAATTGTAGATATTCTTAAGGCTTATTGGGTAGGGTGGACATTTTTTTTAGAAAGAAAGATAAAACGGGCTGATAAAATCACTGTGTCAGGCTCGTTTTTACAGGGTCGTTATGGAGGCGTGATTATCCCCCACGGTCGGGACACAACATATCTTAACCCTACAAACTTTGATTCTGAAAAATTACGCTCTACACACAGATTTAAAAACGAAAAAATTCTTCTTTTTTTAGGTACACCAAGACCGCATAAAGGTATTGAGGATTTAATCAAAGCGGTGCAGTTAATCCCTAATAAAGATATAAAAATATTGTTGGTTGGAGCTAATCATCAAGATGAGTATACCCAACAACTATTATCCCTCAACGAACCTCGTCTGATAGTTATTCCTATGCGTCCATTATCAGAAGCCCCTAACTGGCTAACGATAGCTGATATTGTGGTTATTCCCCAACGGGCCTCTTTAATTGCCAAGGGACAAACACCAGCTAAATTATATGATGCTATGTCTATGGCTAAACCGATTATATCGACAGACGTGGCTGATATACCTTCAATATTAGAAAATTGTGGATTTATTGTTCCTCCAGATGACATCCAAGCATTGGCCGATAAGATTTCTTATGTTTTACAAAACCCAAAAACTGGACATCAGATGGGATTAAATGCTCGGCAAAAATGTATAAAACAATATAGTTGGAAGATTATGCAAAAAAAACTGATAAATATTTTTGAACCATATAATCAAAAAACAGTCTCTAAAAATACCGTGGGGACAGTATGACGACTATTGAGTTAGCCAAAACAATGATTAGAACTGGTCGAGATTTAGGAGTTGAACTTTATGGTACGGCCAAATATCTGCAACACTCCCCAACTCGGAGCATGGCCGATATGGATTATGATGAATATTGGCGAGTACGAGGCTATCATCATTTACAACCCCGTTTTAAGCTGTTTGCAGACATTATAGAACCGGGTTCGACGGTACTTGATGTTGGTTGTGGCGATGGTTTGACCTTGTCTTATTTAGCCAAGCATCGAAAAATTAGAGGGGTTGGTATCGACTTATCATTAGAAGCGGTCCGATTAGCGAGAAGCAGAGGAGTAACCGCGTTTGTAGCGGATATATTTCATTGGCATCTCACAGAGAAATTCGATTATATTATTATTTCAGAAGTGTTGGAGCATTTAGCTGATGCAGAAGGGGTATTACTTAAACTTCGTTCCTTTTACAAGAAAAAAATTTTAATCTCCATTCCCAATATCGGGTACTATAGGCATCGATTGCGGCTATTATTGGGCAATTTTCCTATTCAATGGGGCTGGCATCCTGCGGAACATTTAAGGTTTTGGACGGTTTCAGATTTTACGAAGTGGATTGCTACTCTTAATTTAGAAGTAACAGAGATTAAGTCTAGTAATGGTTTTCCAATTTTACATTATTATCAACCTAACTTATTTAGTAATCAAGTTGTTTTTGTAGTGCGCTGATAGACCTGACAGGTTTCTGGAAACCTGTCAGGTCTTAACGGTTTTTGGATGTTTCCCACGCAAGGTAATCAAAATATCCATGACATCCTTATAAACCTGACCTTTGGTTAGCCATAATATCATAAACGTATAAACTATTACACCTGTTAAAACCATCAAGATTATCGCCCCAATTGATCCGGTAATAAACCTGTTTAGGTATAACAGTATAAAGGTCATGGTGATCGAGGCGATAGTTTGAGGGAAAATAGTCGTGATAAACTGTTTAGTTGATATTTGCAGATAATAATTCACGGCAATCAGCCAGACTGTTGAACCAACAATCATCACGCTGGTCATAGTTATTGCTACTCCGATGGTTCCCCATAACAACGTAGCAGGCCATAAACAAAGTAAAAGAAATAGAATGTAAACGACCATAAAACGGGGAATAACATGGTGTTTGCCAATGGTGTAAAGAACGCTACCCGGCAATGCTCCAACAGATCTAAAAAGAGCGTAAAAGCATAAAATCTGAACTAAAACAATACTATTAACCCACTTGTCGGCGTATAACAATAAAATAACATCATCGACCAATATAGCCAAACCAAATGTAGCCGGAAAGGTGATTAAAGCGGTTAATTTAATAGATTGCAGATAAGCCCTAATTAACTTAGCTCGATCATCTCGTAGCTGTACATAGGATGGAAATGTAACCTTACTAATAATTGGGGTTACGGATTGCATGGGCAAATTAGCGAGCATAAACGCAAAGGCATAGTATCCTAACGATGTCATGCCAAGATGATGGGCAATATAGGCATTGTCGATATATAAAAATGCTACAGTTAAAGCCGATGCCGCAATAACATGTTGGCCATACTGTAACGTTTCTAAAGCAAGTTGATAATCAAATTCAATCGTTAAGCGCCAGTCACAGGCCAACCACAATAAAACAGTAGTTAGAATCGATTGAAGCACTCTGGCCCATACAATGCTCCAAACACCAAAACCGACTGAGGCTAAAATAACGGCTAAACAGGCATAAATCAGAACCGGAACTATTTCTGGAACTACTTTTTTATTAAAAGCTAAATTTTTCTCCAGTATAGTAGCCGGTACTAGGCCGATTGAGGAGATAAAGATGGTTGTGGCCATGATTTGTATAATCGATGTTGTTTCTGGGGTGGAAAAAAACATGGCGATATAATCTGCACAGAGTATGATAATCATTGATAAGCAAAATCCCCAAGTAATTACCAAAAAAAATATGGTATTAGAAGCCTTTTCCATATTTCCGGTTCGATGAATTAAGGCTCGTCCCAAACCCAAATCTCGAAACACTTGAGTGACATTAATCACGATATCTATGACGGCAATAATGCCAAAATCTGAGGGCACGAGTATCCTAGCTAAGGTTAAGGTGGCTAAAAAATTAAATGTCCGAATAATAATTGCCGAGCCTGCAACCCAAACCAATCCTTGAACCATTTTTACTTTTAACAATGAATATTTCCTTTATTAAGGTATATAGACTTATAAACCATCATGAAAAACACGATTAAGCAATTTGTTCCTCAGCCATTAATACCCAGTATCAAATATATTTATCTATCTATTAATGATATAATTGAACGTTTACAAGGTAAACGAGATTCTCTAACACCACCAACTCGATTAATGTTCGTTGGTACACCTGATGTTACTGTATTTAAGCATAATGGAGAAATACATCTTAAATATTTCAAAGGAATTTGTGACTTACAACCTAATGAAACTATTTTAGATGTTGGTTGTGGCATTGGTCGAAAAGCACTTCCATTGACAAAATATCTAAATAGTGAAGCTAGATATGAAGGCTTCGATATTGTGAAGGCAGGTATAGATTGGTGTCAACAGAAGATAACGCCTCTATATCCTAACTTCCATTTTCAATTAGCCGACATGTACAATAAACATTATAATCCAACCGGTAAATATAAAGCATCTGAGTATAAATTTCCGTACAAGGATAACAGTTTCGATTTTGTCATGCTAACCTCTGTGTTTACTCACATGCTTCCCCCTGATGTAGAAAATTACTTCGCCGAAATTTCAAGAGTCATGAAGATTGGTGGTCGATGTTTTATCAGTTATTTTTTGGCTAATGATACATCATTATCACTAATGTCAACAGAAAAGAGCCAATTTAATTTTAAGCATGCCACGCCAAACTATAGAACCGTTGATCCTGACGTTCCTGAAAATGCGGTATGTTATGATGAGGCGTATATATAAACTCATGGCTATTCCAAATCTGTTGATTATTGGGGCGGCGAAGGCTGGTACGACCTCGTTACACCATTATCTCAATCAGCATCCTCAAATCTATATGAGTCCGGTTAAGGAGCCAAATTTTTTCGCCTTGGAAGGTCAGCAGGTCAACTTTCAAGGTATCGGCGATAATTTGGTTATCAATCGACATTCGATTACGGATTGGCAACAGTATCAAGATCACTTTCAGCCAAATAGAGGTGAAACAGTTATCGGTGACGCATCAACCCTTTATTTATCAAGCCCTACTGCCGCTTCACGGATATACCACTATGTGCCCCAAGCCAAAATCATCGCCATGTTACGTCATCCGATTGACCGAGCATATTCAAATTTTTTGCATGCTCGGCGTGATGACCGAGAGCCTATCCATGATTTTTTACAAGCACTGGAGATTGAAGAGCGAAGAATAGAGGATAATTGGGGGCCATTATGGCATTATAAAAGTAGAGGGTTTTATTACAATCAATTAAGTCCCTATTTCCAACGGTTTACGTCAACACAAATTAAAATTTATCTGTATGAAGATTTTATCAAAAAACCACAGGCCATATTACAAGATATATTTAGCTTTCTGAACGTTGACCCAACCTTTGTTCCAGATACATCCATTCAATTTAATGCTTCTGGTATTCCCAAAAATCGAACTTGGCATCGTTTTTTGAGCCAGCGAAACCCCATAATCTCGCCAATAGTAGCCATTATACCATATAAGATTCGAAAACAACTATTGGTGATGATGCAAAAACAAAACATGGAGAAACCTTTACTTTCAGTCGATGAACGTAAACGGTTAAGTCAATTATATAAAAGTGATGTTATTCAGCTACAGGCACTGCTTCAACGTGACCTCACTCATTGGCTAACATAACGCAACTTAATTACCATGAATATCTTATATATTTCTCATTCGGCAGATCTGTATGGCTCAGAACAAAGTTTGTTGTTGCTACTGAAAAACTTAAACCAAAAAGAGTTCACCTCCTTTGTAATTCTGCCCAAAGAAGGCCCACTAAGAGAAATTATTGAGCCTTATGCGAAGGTTGAGGTTATTCCATCCCTAAAACCTTGGCTAACTTTACACAAGGGACTCTTATGTTTTATCTATAATATCGCTACCATCCCTTTTATTTTATGGTCAACCCTCAAAATCGTAAATTTCATAAAAACTCATGATATTGACCTGGTGCATACCAACTCATTGGTTACAATCAGCGGTGCTTTAGCCGCCAAGATTAGCAACGTGCCTCATGTATGGCATGCCAGAGAGTTATTAAGTTCAAGCTCTCTCTATCCCATGAATCCTGTATTAGGCTTAAAAACCGTTATCGGAATTATTCAACGCCTTTCTGATATAATTATTGCCAACTCAAACGCAACTAAGAATTGTTTTCCTAATTCATCAAACATTCAAGTTGTATATAACCCGGTTGACAATAGATTTATAACAACCTCACCTACAAAAACAAAGTTGTATCATGAACTTGAGTTACCATCCAACAGTTTATTGGTCGGACAAATTAGTCAGATTATTCCCATAAAAGGGTGTGATATATTTATTACCGCCGCTTCTATTGTCAAACAGCATATTTCTAACGTTACTTTTATTAGTATCGGTGGTACACCAACATTAAGACAAACCTACAAACAACAACTCAAACAAATGATTTATGATTATAACTTACAAGAATCATTTAGGTTTCTTGGGCTTCGGCAAGATATTCCTGATATTTTGTCTGCACTAGACCTGCTGGTCCTTCCCTCTCGATCTGAAAGTTTTGGTCGAGTTTTGGTTGAAGCCTCCGCAGTAGGTATCCCGATTATCGGGACAAACAGCGGGGGGATACCCGAAATTATTGACCATTCTGTGACAGGATTTGTCGTGCCACCAAATAGACCTGAAATTTTAGCTCAAGCCATGATTACACTGTTACAAAACAAAGCAGTAGCAACTAAAATGGGGCAGAAGGGCAAAGAACGAGTTAAGTCCTACTTCACCATAGATAAATACACAAACGATATAGAAAATATTTACCATAACCTCGCGAATTAAAGGAACCACCTACTTGTTCCCAAACTCAGTTTGGGAACAAGTAGGTACTTAGTAAACTAAAGGAATTTTATGACCCTTACAATTGTTATCTCTATAATCCTACTTGTTATCGGACTTGCAGGTATTATGTTGTCCTTTTTAGAGAATTTTGAAGAGTACCGTTCATATCTATTGCTTCTGGGACTGTTTATGATAGCCGCATCTATTGGTTTGTTTGTTTTTAACTTTTTTAGTGATACAACCTCTATTATCTCACCAATAGATTCGCCCATTGACACACCTGTTCCGCCTACCGCGACGATTGTACCGGAGCCAGCAGAGCCACAATCCTCAGAACCAATTGCTCCAACTCTACAAGAGGTAGATGTTTCTGAGATTAACTTTGAAGGGTGTTTATTATTTGTTTCTGACCGTAGTGATGATTTTGAAATATATAAAATAGCTGGAACACCTGATAATGTTACTCAATTGACAAATAGCCCGGGTTTAGATATTTCCGCCTCATGGTCTTTAAATGGAGAATCTATCCTATTCGCCTCAAAACGAGATGAGGGCGCAGGCTTCCAAATCTATATGATGGATAAGGATGGAAATAATCAGCAACGGGTTGGTGACATACAACCCGGCGATAATACATCTCCTTATTGGTCGCCTGACCAGCAAAAAATCGTTTTTCAATCTAATCGAGACACCAATAATAATCCAGCTGACGATGACCATGATTTGTATACCATGAATACGGACGGCACAAACGTTGCTTCTATCACTCTTAACGAGATAGACGACACCAAACCTGTCTGGTCAACAACAGGTCATATATTCTTTTTGTCTGAACGAACTGGTCAAGATGAGATATACAGCATGACTGCTGAAGGAACTGAACTTAAACAGCTAACAACTTTTGACGAGCTAAAGGGTGATATAAGTGTCTCTGCCGACAGTAAGTTGGCAATATTTGAGGCGGGTGGAGATATTTATTCAATAGATAGTGACGGACAGACTTTGAACAAACTGACCACGTTTAACGATTCAAGTGAAGGAACACCTTTCTGGGGTAAAGATGAAAATTTCATCTTCTTCTCTTCAAACCGTAGCGGTGATTGGGAATTATATCTGTTAGATCGGAGTAATCCTCAAGAACATTACTTTGCCCAACTGACAAATAATCCAACCCTTGATCGTTATCCTGTCTGGTATCCTTGTGAGGCTCCGTAAACCATTTCTTACATAATTATTCGATAAAAAAGCCCTTCTCGCAATATGAGAAGGGCTTTTTTCGTTCGACTGAACACCTCATTCAATTACCAAATCAAACATTATCCACCCAATCAACCGGCGAACGTAACTGACCCAACAACACTCGGCGCAACCAATCCAAACCCAAAAAGGTCAACCAGCGTTTAACGTAGTCAGAATCTTGAAAGAGACGGCTCGGCCATGAATATACCTGCCCCGTCGGTGTAGCGATAGCAATTATGGTAGAATTATCCTCAAAAGGGCCTATCAAAGCTAGGCTGAACTGTTTTTTTGGTTCAGCATGCTGTTTAGCCATAGCCACATGTTCAGCAAAAAGATTTGGGGCAACCATGATGTCCAGCTTCATGGTTTGAGCCACAGTTTGCACACTATCCGGCATAAGATACTCTGTTATGCAGTTTTCATGTCCGGCTGCAACAAGCCATGCTTTAACACGGCCTTGGGTTAGCATATCGACAACATTAATGGTGGCCTCTTGCTCAACAAGTAACCGACCGACAACGCCCGCGAGCGTATCATCATCAGCCCCAAAAATCGCCACGCCCAACCGTTCTCGTAATTTTGCTTCCATGGGCACGATTAACGCTTCAATCTCGACCTCTGTGTCTGCTTTGGCGACAATCCGAATATCGGTCTGACCGCCATGCGCGGCTAACCCGACTGTCGGGTTAGCACTATCCATCAAATCTCTGATGGCTTGGTCAACATTACTTTCACCCACCGCGGCAGTCTTTAAGATACGGGTTTTGAGCAGTTTTGCCCCACCCATACGTTCAATCAACAGCGGAATGACGGTGTGGATCATCATGTATTCCAGTTCACGCGGTACACCGGGTAGGGAGATGATACAGCCTCGGCCAGATATATCTTCGGCTAGAAAACATGGCGCGGTGCCGACTGGATTCGATAAGGGAGTCGCCCCCTCTGGAATATAGGCCTGTTGTTTATTGTTTTCGGCCATGTTGCGGCCAAAACTACGAAACCGTTCAGCAATCTCAGCTTCCAGTACAGAGCTATACCGCAGAGGTCGTCCGGTCACATCGGCTACGGCTTGACGGGTTATATCGTCAGCAGTTGGCCCCAACCCACCAGAGGTGATAACCACATCAACCCGATTAAGCGCATTGTTAAACACCTCAACAATTCGGCCATGATTGTCACCCACAGTGGTTTTGTAATACAAGTCAACCCCAATACCCTTGAGCATGGTGGCTAACTTGGCCGCGTTGGTATCGACGATTTGACCGAGTAGAATCTCAGTGCCAATGGTGATAATTTCAGCCTGCATGTGCCACCTCATCAAGAAATTGGAGTTTTTCATGCACGGTAGCTTCATCGGCTTCAAGTTCCATGCCCGCGTAGAGTCGCCATGTCTCGATGTGGGAAACGGTCTGGTTCGGGGTGACTAGGGTTTTAGGGGCGAGAGTTTCTAGTTCTAAAAACTGATGGTTGCAATAACATTCGCTCGAACTACCAAAATCACAATAGTCGGCGGTAGGTTGATAAGTGGCCCATTTAACAAATAAGGTTTGCCCATGATGATAGGCTAACCAGCCGCGTGGGTTGGCAAAGCCCAATTTTAATGGCTGTGTTTGTTCGGCGGCATGGATAAAGATGTACTGCTTACCAATTTGAATCTGCTCGCTGGTTAAGTCGGTATAGGGCCAAATTGCTAGCTGTCGGTTTGGTAATAGGCCAGTATCCATCGTTGTTTGCGGTAAAATCCCCATACCACCCAATTTCATTTGAGTAATCGCCCACGGAGCTAGTTCCAGCGGCCACAATCCGATATTTTTAAACCGATGTTCGACCTGTACAGTTGAATCTTGATCGGATAAAGTGATGAGAAGTGACTTCACTAAGCCCGTCTCTGTTTCTATCGGTTGGACAACCTCAACCCCGTTAGGTATCGCGGTGATTTCAACGGGTTGGTCGTCAGGAAGATAGGTGCGCTCGGGCAACTCAGGAGCATGCCACAAACGGTGCCCTCCCCTAAGGCTAATATCGTCATGATTAGGACAAGGTATCGTTAAATCGGGTAACGCGGCAAATAGATTATCACCATCAATCAATTTATAGCTCAAAATACGTGGGCCAACAGATTTGGTGATGATAAGCTCGACATGATCATTGGTGATTCGGATGGATTCTGTATTCTGATATGAAATGGTTTCCATGATGTGGGGATACTGATTTGGTTGTTGATAATTTAGACTGGTTCATTCTTAAAGAGTGAACCAGTCTGCTCGTAAAAGTTCAGTAAAGTAGCCTTAGAAACCCGATTTCTTAAAGAAATCGGGTTTCTGACACTCTTTCTGGCGAGTTCACTGAATATTTACGTCTGCTCTGTACCAAAATCACCAACAATCAACAGTCAGTCTAAATCTTCATCAGAAGGACGAGCTTGAATCGTGACTTCGACCGTGCGCTCTTCACCTTCTCTAATATAGGTTATGGTAATATTTTCGTCAACGACCCCGCGACGACTAAGGTAAGAGACAATATCGCTAAAGGTACGAACCTCTTCATCATCGACGGCGATAATCACATCGCCACCAATTTTGGTGTTTAGTCCATTATCTAGCACCACCTCACGGGCACCTGCTCGTAGTCCAGCTAAATCAGCCGGGCCACCAGAGATAACCTCAGTAATGAACGCGCCGGTTGCCGTCGGAAGTTTCATCTTTGCGGCGATTTCTGTTCGTACATCTTGCCCAACTAAACCGAGCCAAGGATGCCTATATTCACCATCTTCAATCAATTTGGGCACAACTCGCTGAGTCAGATTGGCCGGAACGGCAAACCCAACCCCCAAGAAACTCCGTTCTCCAGAGCCTAGCTGACGAGGTACAATGGCCGTATTTACACCAACCACCTCACCTTGTGAGTTGAGCAGAGGGCCACCAGAGTTACCGGGGTTGATCGCGGCATCGGTCTGCACAATTTCAGGAATCTGATAGCCATATCCAGCGGCAGGCAAACTTCGTCCCAAAGCACTGATAATCCCAGTGGTGAGTGACCCTTTTAGGCCAAACGGATTACCAATAGCTACCGCTCGTTGACCGACCAGAATTAGGTCAGAATCAGCCCAGGCCACGGGGCGCAGGCTTTCCGGCGGAACATCCACCTTGACCACGGCCAAATCACTAGCGGGGTCTGTACCGATAATTTCAGCCGGTACAGAGGTGCCATCATAAAAAGTTACGTCGAGCCGTTTAGCGCCATGAACAACATGGTTGTTGGTGATAATATGTCCTTGGTCATCATAAATAAAGCCCGACCCCTGCCCTTGCGTAGGAAACAGTTGGTGTTGCATAGAACCGCCCCCATCAACTGTAATAAAAATATTGACCACGGAGGGATTAACTCGTTCATAAAGATTGATTAACAGTAGCTCCTCTGCATCGGCTTCGGCAATGGTTTCGGCAGGTAAAGCAGTGGGGACAACGTCAACCGGCGCGGGGATTTGCCGCACCACCTCTATCGGCTCCGGTTCTGGGGTGGCGGTTGCCTCTTCGATAGGCACGGTAGCCTCGGGGACGGGCGTTGCTTCATCACCAAAGCCAGAAATGGTGATGGGGTTACAGGCCGACGTAACGGCCATCAAAATAATAAAGAAAACAAATCGTATTTTGAACAAAATAATATTAACCTCGAATTATGGGTAACGGTGCAGAAGTGGTGATAAGGAGTGTAAAGCTCGCTTTGCATGCAAAGCGAGCTTTACACTCCTGTTTTCGTCAACAGAACTACCCGAAACTATAGATGTTCAGATAAACATTTTCAGTCGTCACCTTCCGGCAAGTAAGGTTGGTATTGAATTGAAAACCATTATCTGAAAAATAATACACACTACACACTACACACTATACACTATACACTATACACTACACACTGCATTAATTACTTTTTTCTTTTTTTGAATACTCAAGGTATTTCTTTCCCAAAACACACCATCGGAATACCCCTGTATTCTTGTGTTTGTTTCACTTTTCTGAAGTCTCTTTTCTGCCCAAACTGCATATTCTTCGTTCAGTTCAATGCCAAAGTATCTTCTGCCCAATTTTTTAGCTACTACAGATGTAGTGCCTGACCCAAGAAACGGGTCAAATACCAAACCATTTTCTGGACAACTTGCAAGTATAAGTTTAGCAATTAGCTTCTCTGGTTTTTGGGTGGGATGATCGGTATTTTCCGGCATTGACCAATATGGGACAGAAATATCATCCCAAAAATTAGAGGGATGTGTAATTCTAAAGTTCCCTTCCTCTGTTTCCTGCCAATCCTTCGGTTTGCCATTTACCCTGTATGGTGCGATGACTTTTCGTTTTTGTTTGACTGCCTCAACATTAAAATAATAATTTTTCTTGTTCTTAACTCCGAACCATATATCTTCCATTGAGTTTTTCCAATTTGTCTTTGCTCCACGCCCCTTTTCTCTTTGCCATGTAATTCTATTAAGAATATCTAAATTTTCTGACATGACTATTTGAAGCGATGCGGTGCATTTCCAATCACCGCATAGATACAAACTGCCATTCTCCTTGAGGGTCTTTACTACGCTTGGAAACCAAGCCCGCAGGTAGTCGATATACGCGTCGTCACTTCTTGATTTGAACTGAAACCCATTATAATTCTTATTAAGGTTATATGGAGGATCAATTATTACTAGATCAAAGGTATTGGCTGGAATATCCTCAATTATATTAAGCGTATCTCCATGCATCGTAGAATTGAGAATATTTTCTATGCTCAACGGTTGATTTGAGTTATGTTTTTTGAGTTTATTAGATAAGAATACATATTCATCTTGATCAACAGTAAGCGTTTTATTTCTTGGCGCTCGTTTTTTTTCTTCCATGAGTTTTATTTTATGTTAGACCTGACAGGTTTTGAAAACCTGCCAAGTCTGACCCAATCAAATTATAGTTACACTTATTAAGCATGCAAAATCATAAAGTTTGGTGGAGTGGCTTAGATAGGGTAAAATAGGGCAACTTTTATTGCTTAACAACAATGAACACACCGTTTACATTTAACTAAAATCGGTTCTCTGGTAGATTCCGTGCAACTCGAAATTGTGTCCTGAATTAGATACTTTGATGGGGCAATCTTCCCGCAAGTTTTAAACTTGCGGGAAGATGATGACACAATCATGACCTTTGCACGGAAAGCCCCAAAGAGCCATAAAACCTTATGAAATTACCCGTAGTTTTTAATAATCGTTATCAGCTCATTAAAAAAATTGGTGAGGGTGGCCTCGCAGAAGTGTATCAAGCGCAAGATATGGCTTTGGGGCGCATGGTAGCCGTAAAAGCCTTACGTGACCAGTATACACGCGACCCAAGTTTTTTGGTAAATTTTCATCGCGAAGCACAGAGCGTGGCCCGACTAAGTGACCCTTTTATCGTCGCCGTATATGACTTTGGGCAGGATGAAGCACGACCTTATATTGTGTTTGAATGGATTCCCGGTTCCGATTTACGAACCTTGTTGGACGAGCAAAAAATTCTCTCGCCCAATCAGGTCGTCGAGTATGGCATCCAAATATGCTCTGCGGTTGGAACGGCTCACCGAGCAGGACTGGTGCATGGTGATATGAAGCCCGGTAATATTCTGGTGACTCCTAATAATCAAGCCAAAGTAACCGATTTTGGTTTGGCAAAAGCATTAGGGGCTAGCGCTATGGATGATGGCGAAGTAGTTTGGGGAACCCCCGCCTATTTCGCCCCCGAGCAGGCTTCCGGTGACCGAGTCTTACCCGCCACCGATGTATACGCCATCGGTATTATTTTGTACGAAATGTTATCGGGTCAACTCCCCTTTAAGGGGGCTGATGATCAAGAAGTAGCTCGTAAACAGATTTACGAGGCTCATATCCCAATTGACCAACTTAATCCCAGTATTCCAGAACCATTGGCTCGGATTGTTGATGCGGCGATGGCTAAAAATGTCAATGAACGGTTTTTAACCGCCGACCACTTACGAGAAGCGCTCATGGCCTACAAACGAGGTGGATTAGGTATTCCTAGTCAACACCACAGCCCCATCGCCTCGGTAGTTGGCTCGCCGGTGCAAGGACAACCGTCTTATACCGCCCCGCCCCCGCCGCCGGCCTATGATAACAGTTACGTTTCAGCATCACAGGTTTCGGCTCAAAAAAAAGGGGGCAACAAATTAGGGCTTATTATTATAGTATTTGGAGTTTTGGTTATTTTAGCTATTCTAACTCTTATCCCTATTTTTGTAGCTGTTTACGCGACCTATCTGCAAGGAGCCAGTCTCCCCATCGAAGCACCGAGCAACCAAGTTGAAGTACCAGACCTCATCGGCATGGACGAAACTGTGGCTCAAAGTGCTTTAGAAAACATGGGACTAAGCTTACTTGTTGAAGGTGAGGAACATCATACGACTTGGCCCACATCGGCTATCATCCGTCAATCAATTGATGGTGGACAACGCATCTTACATGGCGATAGTGTGGGGGTAATCTTGAGCAAAGGGCCAATTATGGTCACCATACCTGACCTCATGGGCATGACAACTGATGAAGCAGAAGCACTCCTTATTTCACTCGACCTTGTTCCCCAAAAATATGAAGATTGGAGTGTTAAGACACCCGGCTCCGTAATTAGACAAGACCCCCCCGCCGGTATGGAGGTTGAAGACCGAACATTAATCACTTTAGTGGTTAGTAGTGGCTCTCGAGTACCAATTGGCGTTAATTTTGGTCAGCAAGTCCTGTTAAATGCTTACGAAATTCCCCAAGAACAGTTTCGTATTGGTGATACAATCAATTTAACATTTTTTTGGAAGGTTATCCCCGCTCAAACTGAGGATATCAGCCTATTTGTTACCTTAACTACTGTTCATGGCGGTATTGTCAGTGAATTTAGCAAGCCTGTCGAAACATGGAACAATGACGATATTATCGTTGAGGCTTACCAAATCCCTATTCCAGATACCACAGCCTCTGGTGATTATCAGATACGGGTTACTTTTTTTAACTCTACCGGAGAAAGATTAGAAATATTAGACGTAGGACGCGGCCAAAAAGATGATATTGGCGATCTAATTCTGCGTCCGATTCAAATTATCCCCTAAATACCCCACATCCATACCTTTTTTTATCCAAGTCATAACCACTTGAACGATATCTACCTCTTCAAACTATATTACTCTGATTATCTTGATTTTTGATTGTCGAATTGAATTGCTTTTGGTATAATAACGTTTAAAATTTTTTAATTACGCGTGTGGAGGAACATGTGAATTCTGGGTTGTTTAAGAATATTATAGTCTATTTACTAGTTTTGTTAGCCGTTGCCGCACTTATTTTTAGTATTTTCTCGACTACACCTGACAGTACGGCAAAAGATGTTACAGCTATAGCCGCCGAGATTAAAAATGGCGACATAAAAAAAATCAGCATCGACGAAGATGAATTAACAATTGAGTACCATAATCAACCAACGGAACGTTCTCGCAAAGAAAGTAACGTTAGCCTTTTCACTACTTTAGAGGAGCTTGGGGTTTCTCAAGGTGATTTAGATAAAATCGATATTGAGGTTGTTCCACCCAATGCTTGGAGTGACTGGGGAACTGTAGCGATCGCGATTCTACCTATCATTGTTTTTGGTGCTTTTTTATTCTTCATGATTCGACAGGCTCAAGGTTCAAACAATCAGGCCATGAGCTTTGGTAAAAGCCGAGCCAAGATGTTTACGGGTGACAAGCCTACGGTTACATTTGAGGATGTAGCTGGGGTTCATGAAGCCAAACAAGAGTTGGCCGAAGTGGTCGAATTTTTGCGGGAACCAGAAAAATTTATCTCCCTTGGCGCTCGAATCCCTAAAGGGGTGCTGATGGTCGGCCCACCGGGATGTGGTAAAACCCTGCTCGCCAAAGCTGTAGCGGGTGAGGCCGGAGTACCCTTCTTCACCATTTCCGGCTCTGAATTTGTGGAGATGTTTGTTGGCGTAGGGGCTAGTCGAGTCCGTGATTTATTTGACCAAGCTAAACGCAACAGTCCGTGTATCATCTTCGTTGATGAGATTGATGCCGTGGGGCGACACCGTGGCGCGGGATTAGGCGGTAGCCATGATGAGCGAGAGCAAACCCTTAACCAGATTCTAGTAGAAATGGACGGGTTTGATACCGATACAAACGTGATTATTATTGCCGCTACCAACCGACCTGATATTCTTGACCCAGCGCTACTGCGCCCCGGTCGATTCGACCGTCGTGTCATCCTCGACAAACCCGATTGGCGAGGACGAAAGCAAATTCTGGATGTCCACAGTCGAGGTAAACCGTTGGCTAGTGATGTGGATTTGGATGCCATGGCCAAAGTTACTATCGGTTTTTCGGGAGCCGATTTAGAAAATGTGGTCAACGAAGGAGCGATTTTAGCCGCTCGCCGTAACCAAAAACAGATTAAAATGGTCGATTTACAAAATGCGGTGGAAAAGGTACGCATGGGGCCAGAACGCCGTAGTCGAGTAATTACCGAGGATGAAAAACGGCTCGTTGCTTATCATGAAGCTGGCCATGCCTTGGTGGCTCAGATGATTCCCGAATCTGATCCCGTTCACAAAGTCAGCATTATCGCTCGGGGTGGAGCGGGTGGTTTCACCATGTTTTTACCCGAAGATGACCAGACCCTCGTGACCAAAACAGAACTGCAAGCTCGATTATCGGTCAGTTTAGGCGGACGTGCCGCTGAAGAGGTAGTCTATCCCTCGGTTACAACCGGAGCCAGTGGTGATTTGGCGCATGTCACTCAAATATCAAGAGCAATGGTCACTCAATTTGGCATGAGCGAGACACTTGGCCCAATTACTTTTGGCGACAAAGAAGAGCTAATCTTTTTGGGTCGTCAATTGAGTGAACAACGAAACTATAGTGACGATGTGGCTGAACAAATCGACCTAGAAGTTCGCAAGCTGGTTGATGAGGCTTATGAACGAGCCATAGACATCGTCACCACACATCGCGACAAGTTGGATGCCATCACCGACATGTTAATGGAGCGAGAAACAATTGACTCGACTGAGTTTGCCTCGATTTTTGAGGATGACGACTCCTCAATTTCTATCGATAAAGTGTCGGTCAAGCCTGAGTCTATTTTTGACGATAGCTCACAAGAACAGAATCCACCTGTTTCACCACCCTCAACGGCTCCCTCACCCGCTTAGGGTTTGAGACCGCAAATTTTAACGATTTAATCAGACAACCAAAAAAACCCGACTTTCAAACTGGAAGTCGGGTTTTCATGTGTATTCAGTTAACTTAGGAGATGAACCATGCTTGTCAAACAATTAACCGTCGGCGCTGTACAAACAAACTGCTATATTGCCGGATGTGAAAAAACCAAAGAAGGAGTAATTATCGACCCGGGTGATAACGCACCTTTAATCTTAGAGATGGTCAAAGAGATGGGGCTAACCATCAAGTATGTGCTGAACACGCATGCTCATTTTGATCATATTATGGCCAATGCCGAAGTTGTTGAGGCCACAGGCGTACCGTTAGCCATTCATCCGTTAGAACTGCCATTACTGCGCCAAAACGGTGGAGCGGCCTTATTCGGGTTGTCGGGAAGACCAAGCCCTGATCCAGATATGGCGTTGGCAGAAGGTGACACTATCAGCATGGGGCAGTATAAATTTGAGGTACTGTTCACTCCCGGACATACCATCGGGCATGTTAGTTTTTACGAACCCAATGCACACATTATCTTTGATGGCGATGTGCTGTTCGCTCAAGGGATTGGCCGCACCGATTTACCCGGTGGAAGCTATGACACCCTCATGCGGTCAATCCGAGAAAAACTTTTAGTCCTGCCCGACGAAACGATCGTCTATTCTGGGCATGGCCCCGTCACGACGATTGGGCAAGAACGAATCAGTAATCCGTGGTTGCTCCAGTAAGGATTCACGTTTCAGAGTGGTTCAATCTTTAAGATTGAACCACTCTGATGACCAACATGCACAATACATATTCCTAAACAGACAACAAAAAGCGATTCAGTCTTTGAAAAGTTGAATCGCTTTTTTCTTGTTTAATCACCCAGTGTTTCTTTTGTGATCTTGCACCGCCGCCAACAACAGATCAGGTCGATTTTTATAATCATCCCAAGATAGCTCCCCACGTACAATTCCCCCTAATAACTGTGTCAAGGCTTGATTCACAGGTGTTGGTATTCTTTTTTCCTGACCAGCCCGTACAATCGCCCCGTTGAGCGATTCAACTTCTGAAATATCCCGCCCAGCGGCAAGGTCGATATGCAAAGAAGGCATCTTTTTCCCGCGACCGCCGATCAAAAAGGGACGCAAAATAGTACGACGAGCCATGTTGGGTAAAGGTACGCGCAGTAACCGTGCTAACCACTCCACAGGATAACTAGGAAGTGATACGGGTTGTAACTGCATGGCTTGCATAACAGCCAGCCCCTCTTGTAAGGCAGAAATCTCCAAATCAAACATGTCTGGATTGCTGATTAAATCGGCAGGATGTTGATCCAAGATGGCCGAGGTAGCGTTGTTGATAATATTGAGCAATAGTTTTGACCATTTCATGGCTCGGTGGTCATCATACAGTTGCGTGACTAGTCCGGCCTGATTTAGGTTTTTAGCCAAGTGAGTCGCCGTGACTCCCGTAATCTGACCCAAGGCCCCCGTTTCAGCCACACCTAAACCGCCTTTAGCCTTACTGACCAAAATTGCCCCCGGCTCAGTTACTTGAATCGGGATAGTGATGGTAGCGGCGATGATTCGTTCTGAACCAAACGCGGCCAAAAGATAATCAACACTCCCGACTCCATTTTGCAAAGAAACCAAACGTGTCTGACTAATATCAAGTGACGATTGCAGAAGTTGCTCAATTAGTGCTGGAACACTCGGTGATTTGACAGTCAGCAGGATAAGATCAAATGGCTCAGAGACTCCTTCAAGTGTGGTGAGGGTAGCGGGACGGCAATGGCGAATCGGCTGGTTGGGGTGCTGTATAGTCAACCCTTCAAACTCGATTTTTTGCATGAGGCGTTTTCGCCCGACAAGGCTAACTTGATGTCCGGCAGAAGCTAGAGTACCGCCAACAAAACAGCCGATAGCTCCTGCACCGAAGACGAGTATTTTTAGGGGAGTTTCTGGTTTTATTTGAACTTGCTTGCTAGTTGTCATGGATTTATTCTCGTCGATAATTAGAGTTGTTCGGGAATAAAGGAGTGCAAAAGCATCTTGCTTTTGCATGTTTGTTTCTGGCAAAAGCAAGATGCTTTTGCACTCCGTAGACCTCGATTTTGAGTTTATGCGATGATTAGTTATTCCCGAACAACTCTATTGGTCATAGGAATGAGACCTAAATAATCCTACACATAGGCCATAGAACGACGCAACATCCACCAAGATAGGATAAACAAAATCAGACCGAAGATGAATAACTGAGTCAATTGGTCGAGCATGAGAGCCGAGCCTTGGAGCATGATGCCTCGCATGAGGATAATACCATAAGTGGCAGGCAAAAATTTTGAAATGAGTCGCACCGGCTCCCATAACACCTCTAAACTGAGGATAAACCCAGCAAAAAAAACACTGGTCAGTAGAACAATCATGGAATACTGTACGGCTTGGGTGTCAGTTTTTGAAATAAGAGAAATGACGAAGCCGACTCCTAGTGAGGTAAACACCAAAGTCAGCAAGGTTAGCCCGACACTCAGCCAACTGCCAAGCATGGGTACTCCCATACCAAAAACGACTAATATCAGTAGGATAATAGCTAGTACGCCACCAAAAAGTAGATAGCTAAGATATTTACCTAGCAAGGTTTCAAAGGCAGATAATGGGGCAACATAAAAGAGTTCCATTGTTCCTAACTGACGCTCCCGCACCATTGACAGAGCGGCAAAGGTGACAGTTAGGTGTTGCAAAAGTAACACAATTACCGCCGGAGCAAAAAAGTCAGCGGGCGAGGGGATGACTGCGGCCAAACTTGTTGTTTCGGCTCGAAACGGAGTGATCAGAACTCGAGCATCAATATCAATAAATCGGATGATTTTTGTCTCAAGTCTATTTAAATCTACTTCAAGGTCTTTGAGTAAAATTAGTTGCTCATCGTATTGAGTAGTCGTTTCATTCAAGTCAGATAGCTCGTTGGTTTTTTGCACTAAATCAACCAAGGTTGTCTCAAGATTAGCTTCAGTTTCTGTCTCACTCGTCGATGAATCAAGATCAAGTTCAGAAAGTGGTTCATCCATTACCCCTTCATTAATCGCATCTACTAGACGTGCCTTTTCAGTAACGGTCAGTTCTAGCGTATCCAAATCTTCGTCAATATCCTGTATATGATTTTGAACGACCTCTCGGTTACAATCGGAGTTTTCGCCATCATCCAATTTGCGGAGACATAGTTCGTACAGGTCACGTAAGCTCTCTATGCTAGAGTGAGCCGCGTCCAGTTTTTTTTGTACATCAACCAAATCGGTCTGCCCCGCGGTGGTGATGCGACGCAGGACTCGGCGGTTAATCTCGTCGATGTAGACTCGACCAAACACATCAACATATTGAGTCCGAAATGGGTCGATTTCTTGGTGATAGAGCGAAAAGACCGACTGTTGGCTCATGAGTAGATTTTGGTATGGATCGTTGGGGACGATGGTAATTAGGTCAATTTCGTTATTTTGCAAACGCTGTCGGGCTTGGTCTAAATCGTCAGTGATACCCTCAAATTGGAGTTGGGCACCTAATGATGAGGCTTGTTCTTCCACGTTTTTGGCGATAGGGCTGTCTTTATCAACTACAAAAACGGTACGAAGTGTGAGTGGTTCGTTACGGTAGCCAATGCCAAAAAAGAGCAGAATCAAAAATGGGCCAAGTACGAGCGTCAACAATAACATGGGTTGACGCATAATCTCAAAAATCTCTTTTCGTAAGAAGGCCGAGACTCGGATGACAGAACTAGGGATATTAGCCATGCGAAACATCCTTTGGTGGCGTATGTTTCTTGACCAATTCGACAAATACATCGTCAAATGGAGGATGGTATTCCTCGATACTCTCGACGGTGATATATTCATGCTCACACCATTTGAGCAGAGTCGGAATGGCATGACTAGCATCGTTGACAACTAAACGTACTCCCAACCTGTCATCAGGCAATTCAGTGGCCTCGGCCTGCACAAAAGGTAAGTCAGAAAGGGCAATTAAATCTTTATGAAGCAAACGCTGTTTAATATGCATATCGACCACTTCGCCGCCATAAGCCTGTTGGCGTAACCCCTGAGGTGTCTCAACCATCAGTAAACGACCCTGAATCATAACTCCAACATAGTCACAATAGGCCGCCTCACCAACATATTGGGTCGTTACAAACAGGGTACAGCCGTCGTCTTGGAGGGTCTTAAAATGATCCCAAAATTTCCGACGCAAAACAGGATCGATTCCAGCGGTTGGTTCATCCAAAAAAATTAATTCAGGCCGATGGACTAGGGTGGCGGCCAGACTCAAACGCCGTTTCATGCCTCCCGATAGATTACGCCCTAACTTGTTTCGATCCTCGCTCAACTCCACGAATTCTAACAGTTCGTTCAGGCGAACATCGCGTTTAAAGGGCATACCATAAATCGAGGCGGCAAACTGGAGGTTCTCCCACACGGTCAACTCAGGATAAAGGGCGAACTGCTGGGGCATGTAGCCAATTTTCTGCCGAGTTTTAGCCGTAAACTGAGTCGGGCTATGGCCTAGTACGGTCATCTCTCCGGTGGTCGGTTGATAGAATCCGGTCAACATGCGAACGGTGGTGGTTTTACCGGAGCCACTTGGCCCAATAAAACCAAAAATCGCGCCGCGTGGAATCTCAAAGCTGACCTCTTGCACGACCTTTGTTTTATTAAATTCGACAGATAGATTATCAACATGGATAATGGTGTCGTTATTGTTCATAAATATGTCAGAGAGTGGGTATTAAATTTTCTACAGTCTCAACATTGTATCAACTAAACCCTGAATCGTATGAGGGGTAGCAATGGCAGTGACTGGCACATCAAGAGTCTGGGCGGCCTCAGCAGTTACTGGGCCGATACATATTACCTGACAATTGGCTAACGTGACTATTGGAGAATCTCCATCCAAACAGTTGACATATCCTTGTACGGTTGAGGGGCTAGTAAAGGTTACAATATCGACGGGGGGAGGGTATGGGCCATGCTCAAGTGGAATAGTGCGGTAGGCGGCGATTGCAGAGACCTGTGCGCCCAAGGCACGTAACCCATCGGCCAATGTCGGGCGGGCGATGTCGGCTTGCGGCAAAAAAAAGGATTGGTCAGTGAGGTCATGCTCTTGCTTGAGTGCATCCAACAGTCCGGTAGCGGTATGAATAACCGGAACTATATCAGGTTGCTGATGATGGTTCTGTAACACAGTCGCGGTCGCCGAACCAATCGTTGCCAATTTCAAATGGCTCAAGGTATCAATATTGATGCTTTGAGCAGTCAACTGTTGAAAAAAAACCGTCACTGCATTGACACTTGTAAAAATCAACCAGTTGTATCGTGATAGGCTGTGCAGTGCTTGGACAAACGGCTTGTTATCCAACATGGGAACAATGGTTATGGTTGGAAAAAGAATTGGCTCGCCACCATGCTGACGAATAAGTTGCTCGAATTTGGTCGCTTGATGAGGTGCTCTGGTGATTAATATACGCTGTTTTGCCAATAAAAATGTTGCCATGAGGGAATCTACGCGACAAACTGAAAGATTAAATTACTACATCTAACTTCATCACCCGTTTTTATAGGAATTGGGGTGCCGGGTCTAACTTTTCTATTATTGATAAATGTACCATTTAAGCTGTTCAGGTCATCTAAAAACCAGTCATTCCCTTGTCTAATAAGCATCACGTGTCGCCGAGAGATACCCGCTTTGGCCGCGCCATGTGGCGTTAAATCAACATCAACGGTAATGTTACGGTGTGTTCGTCCAATTACGATATTATTTTTGTTAGGCAAGTCAAGACGAAGCTGTTGCTCAACTAAAATGATGTGTGATTTTGTACGTTGACTAGATGACAAGTGTGGTGAAATTTTTGTATCGGGCTGTGCATACTCTGCTAAATCAGGAATTTGTGAACGACTGACCATTATGGTGTGGGTACCTTCTAATGCTTGTTTAGAAACGACAGTAGAACTAGAGGCTTGTTTTAGAGCCGCAACCATCTCTTGCATAGAGGAATAACGATCTTCGGGATTTTTCTGCATGGCGGTTAAAATAACATTTTCCAATGCATCGGGACAAGCTGGGTTAAATAGTTTAGGTGAAGGAACTGGCTCAGATATATGAGCGAATAAGATTTTATTGGCATTACTATAATCGAATGGTAATCGACCAGCAACCATCTCAAAAATAATAACTCCCAAAGCATACATGTCAGCTCTGGCATCAATCTCAACACCACGCACTTGTTCTGGAGCCATATATGCTGGCGTTCCCATTGAGGCTCCAGAAGTAGTAATATCCTCTACCTCCCAATCCTCAGATACTTTTATCAGACCAAAATCGGCTAACAAGGGCCAATCATCATGAGGCATAAGAATATTTGACGGTTTTACATCACGATGAACAACTCCCTTATTATGGGCATAGTTCAATACCTCGGCAACGGGAGTCATCAACGAGGCTACTTTTTTCCAATTTAAGAGGTTTTCATCAAGTTTATCACGCAATGTGCCATTCTCAACATGCTCTATGACCATGTAGGGGTAACCATCCTGCTCACCATAACTATATACCATCAGAATATTGGGATGGCGCAAACGGGCGATAACTTTGGCTTCACGCTTAAAACGAACAAGTGTATTCTTTTCACGTCGATGTAAAATTTTGACAGCTACCCAACGATCAAGGCTGGCTTGATAGGCTTTATAAACCGTAGCCATACCACCAATACCAACAACGTCCTTAATTTCGTATCCGCCCACAGTCAGGCCGATAAACATATCATTTTCCATGTCCGTTAACCCTCAAATGTATCTCTTAAGCAGTTTTACAAATATATCATCAAACCCCCTTTTTTGCTAATCTTTTGTACTGCTCAAGAGGGTATTGAAAAAGTGTACAGAGCCATCTCTGTAAAGTAACTGACCATTAGAGTTTTGCTCTTTTTGGCTACAATATCATAGTGAAAAAGAGTCATTGCATCTAATAGCACGGTTTGTTACAATTAAGTAGCTATTCAAAAGTCTTTCCGAAAAACCTTCCCGCAAGTTTGGAACTTGCGGGAAGATAACTGGGGAGAACTCATGCACACTTACTTAAGAATAAACTAAATTGCGGTAATAGAAACTCCTCATCTTTTTTTCTGGAGACAGGTGTAACCCTTTATGATAGATTTAGAAGAGATTTTCATTAAAGTTATTACAAATACTAATAAAATATTTGAAGCCGAGGCTGGTTCAATTGCTATTTTAGACCCATCCACACAAGAGATTGTTATCCAAGCGGCGGTGGGGGTAGGTTCTAACGATGTACGTAACTTGAGTTTACCTGTGGGCACGGGTGTAGTCGGATGGGTTATTTCAAATGAACAGCCTGCAATCATCCCTGATGTCCGACAAGATGACCGATTTTACGCTGATGTTGACCGACAAATAGGCTTCCAGACGCGGTCGATTATGTGCGCTCCTTTACGTGTAGATGGACATATTATAGGTGTAATCGAACTTATCAATATTGACGATGCACATCTAAACGATGATGGTCTAAAAATATTGACTATTTTTGCTGGCCATGCCGCTTTAGCAATTGAGAATGCAAACCTTTTGGCCGAAACGCGCAATTGGTCTCAACAACAAGCCTCATTGATCAAATCTCGGGTTGAAGTTCCCTCTGACCGAGCTTTGGAAACCTTATTAACTATGGTCAGTCAACAAATGCTTGACCTCCTTAAGGCCGATATGTGTATCATTTCGAGATGGGAAAAGGCCAAAAATCGATTACGAATCATACAAAAATATATAAAACCCGATCTTGTCGAACGTGCCCAAACGGTTCGTTCGCTAACCTTCTCTCCGTTGATATGGGCCTTAAAAAATAAAGGTGTTAGTGTATTAGAGTTAAACGACAAAAACACACCTGCACATGGTCTAAAATGGCTTGAAACACTTAATCTACATAAAATTTTTCTTATTCCCTTGACTTATCATGGCGAAGTCGTGGGATTAGTTGAGGTTGGAAGTTCACATGAAACCAGACGATTCACAAAAAACGATCTACGGTTAGCAGAAACAATAATCGCTCAAGTTGCGGTGGCAATTGAACATGCTCGTTTACATGATGAGACTACTCGTCGCCTAGCCGAAACAACCGTCCTGCAAGAGGTAATGACCGTAGCCGCATCTACACTTGATTTTGACGAGGTACTAAATGATACAATAAAAGCATTGCATCGTATTTTAGGCATAGAACGCTTGGCTGTTTTTCTACCAGTTTATGGTGATGAAGCCTATGTTTGGGCACATTCAGCCACAATTGGCTTCGACTCCATTGGTCCTGATGCAATTCCGTTAGAAAATAGTATTATTGGTTTGGTAATACAGTATCAAAAGCCAAAGTTGATTAACGATATCCATGAAACAAACACCGATAACTTTGCACCTGATACAGAATCAGCCATGTATGTTCCCATAATTTTAGATAACGAGGTGGCGGCAATTTTAGGTGCTGAAAGTCCTCGCTTAAACGCATTCACCGCAATTGAATTAGACCTTTTTAGTGCCATTGCGGCAGAACTTGCCATTGCCCTCAAAAATGCCAAATTATTTCAGATAGAACACCAACTAGCCCAACAACGGCAAGCACTCATGGATATATTTGCCGATTTGAGTTTGGAGCTTCAGCCTGATATTTTATTCCAACGGATTATAGAACGAGCAGTACAGGTAATTCCCCATGCAGATGCTGGAAGCCTCATTGTTCCTCAAGGACAGGTGTTTGGTTACGTCGCCGCGGTCGGTCTCAATCTAAAAAAGTTACAAAAATATACTTTTTCCAGAGAGCGGATGATAAAAGACCTACCTCCTATCCAGCAGGTTCGCCGTCTCACCGCCAAAGAGTTGACTGAAATCTCTCTAAAAAACATTCAGACAGAAGATAAATTCGATTCGTTTCAAAATATTGGCTTGCATAAAATTCAATGTACAATCCAAGTAAGGCTTCAGGTTGGTGATGAGATATTGGGGCTATTGAGCATTGATAGTTTTTTTGCTCCTAGTGTCTTTAATGCCTATGATGAACAAACATTACTTCTATTTGCCAATCAAGCCGCCATAGCCCTACAAAATGCTCGTTTGTTTAATGAAATCCGAACCGCTGAGGCAAACTACCGTGACCTATTTGATAATGCCAATGATTTTATCATCACCCTCGACAGTAATTTTACTATTACAAACGCTAATAATGGTGTACTTATTACTACAGGCTATAGTTTTGATGAGCTTTTGGGTCAACATCTAACCCGTTTTATCCCCCACAGCCAAACACCGTCACTCTACAAAATTATTAAATTCCTAATGAACAAACCACACAAATCGAACATGTTTGAGATTACGGTAAGAGGTAGTCAAAATCAAGAAATTTTGTTAGAGGCCATGATTAGAATCCAACGTAAAGAAGGTGCATCGACTAGTATTCATTGTATCGCCAGAGATGTAACTCAACGACGAGCCTTAGAGCAAGAACTACAACAAACCGAAAAATTATCTGCTATTGGTAAATTAGTTGCAGGAGTGGCCCATGAACTCAACAATCCATTAACAACTGTCATCGGATACGCCAGCCTCTTAAGAGAAATGGGACTCCCTGAAGAGTATCAGGCGGATTTAGATACAATTTTCCGTCATGCCCAAAGAGCTAGATTCATCGTAAAAGATTTACTTACTTTTGCCCAAAAAGTAAAACTCAATGCCTTACCAATTAACATCAACGATGTTATCCTGTCCGCAGTTTCTCAACTTAAACCGACCTTACAAGGGCATAATATTCAGGTTACATCTCAGATTGATTTTGGAATACCTCTGATTATGGGTGATGCACATCAACTTGAGCAGGTATTTATCAATCTTTTAACAAATGCTAGTCAGGCGCTCGCCCCCCAAAAATCCCCTCGACAGGTCAAAATCACCTCTGCCGTTAACAAAAATTCGGTCATTTTAAGTCTGGCTGATAACGGTCCGGGCATACCTGATCATGTTATAAATCAAGTATTTGAACCATTTTTTAGCACGAAAAAAATGGGGCATGGAACCGGACTAGGGCTATCAATCTGTTTTGGTGTAATACGCGAACATAAAGGGCGTATTTGGGTTGAAAATCAGACCAATGGAGGAGCAATATTTTATATCCAACTTCCCGTCGCAAATACTCCTACAGTCCTCTCTGAAGAGAACAATTTATCAGAACTCAACAAATTAAGTAACAAAAAACTCAATATTCTAGCAGTTGATGATGAAACACCGGTCTTAGAATTACTTCAACGAGTTTTAAGCCCAATGGGACATCTCATTGATCAAGCAAAAGATGCTCAATCGGCCTTACAAAAGCTAACAAAAAACAATTATGACCTAATAATTTGCGACATTGTTATGCCCGATATTTCAGGAATAGAGTTCTACGAAATTATTAATAATGAATACCCATATTTAGCCGACAGCTTTATGTTTATCACTGGCAATGCCAGCGACCTAAAAACCAAAGATTTTCTGGAGCAATCGGGGTTACCTTGGTTAGCGAAACCTTTTTTACCTGCTGAATTGGAAAAGTTAATTAACCAACAGGCTGATATTCTCAAAATAGACTAAAGAGCAGGTACAGTCTTTCAGATAATGATTTTCAATTCAAAACCAACCTTCCCGCAAGTTTTGAACTTGCGGGAAGGTGACAACTGAAAATGTTTATCTGAACATCTATAGTTGTTTAAGGCTTGTAAAATTTTGTTTTGACAATCTTCTATATTTATGCTAACATCGTTGATTGTTTTTAAGCTCCGCCTTATTGGCGGAGATTTTTTTTGTTGCTAGCGTGGTTTATCCACCGTTTAAAGTAAATTTACGAAATGCTGTAACCGCAGAACAACTAAAAAATATATAGTAAAGATTGTTAGAGAAAAAACCTCTAACTGCCTTCGGCAGGATTTACAGGGTTTTTACATGATTTTTTACCCCGCAAACCCTATAAACCCTGTCGAAAAATACTAATCCTATGACAGTAGCAGTAACAGGCTCTATGGCCTTCGATTATATTATGTCCTTCCCCGGTAAGTTTGCTGACTATATTTTGCCGGATCAAATCGAGATTCTATCAGTTAGCTTTTTGGTCGACTCGATGCGTCGTGAGCGCGGTGGCAATGCTGGAAACATCGCCTATAGTATGGCCCTGTTAGACCAACCATGTTTGCTAATGGCGACGGTTGGTCAGGATGCACCAGAATATATTGCCGGTTTACAAGAACGGGGTGTTGATACCCGAGGCGTATTACAACTATCTACCGATTTTACCGCCTCATTTTTTGTCAGTACCGATGAGAAAAACAATCAAATTGCCAGCTTCTATACGGGAGCAATGGCAAAAGCAAACCGAATCAGCTTCCATAACCAAGATTATGAGGTGATAGATTTAGCGATTATATCCCCTAATGATCCGGCGGCAATGGTCAAATATGTAGAAGAATGTCGCGAGTTAAAAATTCCTTACATTTATGACCCTAGTCAGCAAATTCCTCGTTTAACACCCAAAAACCTTGTGGACGGTATTGATGGGGCAAAAATTTTGGTGGTAAATGATTATGAGTTTGAGATGGTCAAAAAACAGACTGAATTTACTTCTGCCCAGATTCAGGAACGGGTCGAGGTGCTCATCATCACCCAAGGTGAAAAAGGGGCTTTAATTCGGACAAACGATAAAGAGTATGACATCCCTCCCACCGCCCCAACTCGAATCGCTGACCCAACTGGTGTTGGTGATGCTTTCCGCTCTGGTTTGATGACCGGCATGGTGCGTGGTTACTCGTGGGATGTGTGTGGTCGACTTGGCTCGATTGCGGCGACTTACGTGTTAGAACAACATGGCACCCAACGTCATGGTTATAGTCGCTCTCAATTTGCCGACCGTTATCGAGATGTTTATGGTGACATAGAAGAGCTAGAGGATTTTTTGGCCTTTCAAAAGCCAAAACTATAATTTGCGAATAGGCGAATAAGCGAATTTCGGTTCGCTTGGCGCTTAATCATATATCTAATCAAGAGTTTATTGTTTCATTCATGACCTGACATATTGATAAAACCAAAAGTATTTTTCGACAGGATTAACAAGATTGACAGGATTATAAGTAAAAAAATCCTGTTAATCCTGTCAAATATTGTTTTAGTCATGTTGAAATGATAAACTTCTGTCTAATGTTAATTGTATCTGTAGTGTAGTTAAGGAGATTTTCGTTGAGCAAGAAAGAGTTTGATATTAAAGATATAAACTTAGCCGAGCAAGGACGCTGGCGAATTGAATGGGCCATGAAAGAGATGCCCGTTTTACGTTCATTAATGGAACGTTATAGTAAAGAACGCCCTTTAGATGGCGTTAAGATGAGTGGTTGTTTACATATTACCACCGAAACAGCAAACTTGGCTCGGATTTTACAAGCCGCTGGAGCTGACCTTGTTTTGACAGCTAGTAACCCACTAAGCACCCAAGATGATACTGCCGCGGCCTTAGTTTCCGTTTACGAAATTCCAGTATTCGCTATCAAAGGTGAGGATAACGACACTTATTATCAGCACTTAAATGCCGCTTTAGACCATCGACCAACCGTAACAATGGATGACGGAGCCGACTTGGTCAGTATTGTTCACAGTGAACGTCGTGACCAGTTAAGTGAAGTGGTTGGCAGTACCGAAGAGACCACCACCGGGGTTATTCGTCTGCGAGCTATGGCCGCCGAAGGCGCGCTAGAAATTCCGGTCATCTCAGTCAACGATGCCGACACCAAACACCTGTTTGACAATCGTTATGGCACAGGACAAAGCACCATGGACGGTATCATCCGCGCTACCAACATCCTGATTGCTGGAAAAACCTTTGTCGTCGGTGGATATGGCTGGTGTAGCCGTGGAATCGCCATGCGCGCCCGTGGTTTAGGGGCCAACGTCATCGTCACCGAAATTGATTCAACCAAAGCCCTAGAAGCGGTTATGGATGGTTTCCGCGTGATGCCGATGATAGAAGCCGCCCCACAAGCCGACTTTATATGCACCGCCACAGGTGACAAACATGTGGTTGATAAGCATCACTTCGAGGTCATGAAAGACGGCTGTTGTGTCAGTAACTCTGGTCATTTTAATGTCGAAATCAACATCCCTTCATTAGAGGAAATGGCTGTTGAAAAACGTCGGCCTCGTCCTTTTGTCGATGAGTATCAACTGGCTGATGGTCGTAGTATCCGCGTTTTGGGTGAAGGTCGCTTAGTCAACTTGGCCGCCGCCGAAGGACATCCTTCAGCTGTTATGGACATGAGCTTTGCCAACCAAGCCATGAGCGCGGTTTATGTTTATCAAAACCATAAACAGTTAGAAAACAAAGTATATGCCGTGCCAAAAGAGATTGACGAAGAAATTGCCAAGTTCAAGCTCCAAGCGATGGGTGTTGAGATTGATGTCTTGACTCCAGAACAGGAAGCTTACCTGAACAGTTGGCACGAAGGCACCTAAGCTAATATTAAAACAAAAGAGGCGCACTCCGGTGTGCCTCTTTATAGGCAGTTCCAACTTTTAAAATCTCCCAAAAATGCATCGGAATAAATCCCGATGCTAATAGCTAAAGCAGGCTGAAACCAGCTATTTAGGCCACTTTAACGGTCTTAAACTCTTAGGGTGAGGATTTATTCTCACGCTATTTTGGGAGATTTATTTTTCTGGAACTGTCATAATCAGACCCTAAAGGTTTTTGAAACCTTTAGGATAAATAGGATGGATTTATGCACGAAAAGCCAATTACATTTGAAGGAAACAATACCGATTTAATGGCAATTATTGGAGCGACCACTGCGGTTATGACTATGTTTGCCTGTGGAACGCTGGGCTTAGGTTACTACTGTATGCCCTGTATCCCCGGCCTATTCGGATTAATTGGCTTACTCACGGCTCATGAAGCGGCTGACCCACAACGAACCCGACTTTTATCGTGGATAAGTTTGGGTGTAACTATCGCATTTACAGCCCTGATTGGCATGTTCATCCTACTATATTTCTTAATTATTGGCTTTGCGGTCGCATCCGGAAATTAACATGACCATGAGGCCAATCCATCAACACCTGATTAGGGCTGTTCAGTTCTCCATCTTGTCACGCTACAAGCGTGACCTACACGGTTTCATCTCCAGCAAAATTACTGTAGGTGACGCTTGTAGCGTCACGATTATACCCACATGGATTAGAATTGAACAGCTCTTAACACCTGATTAGTCGATTTAACCTTCAGTTCAATAAAGGAGCATAACAAAATGACAACAACATTTATGAGTTCTCCGCAACTCTTTTTTACTAGTGAATCTGTAAGTGAGGGTCACCCAGATAAAATGTGTGACCAAATTAGCGATGCCGTTTTAGATGCGATTTTTGCCCAAGACCCCAAAGCGCGAGTAGCTTGTGAAACCGCCATTACCACAGGTCTAGTCTGTGTGATGGGTGAAATCACCACCAGCGCCTATGTGGACATTGATAAAATTGTTCGTGATACAGTTCGCGACATTGGCTATACCCGTGCTAAGTACGGATTTGATCATGAAACCTGTGGTGTAATCTCCTCCATTAAAGAGCAATCTGCCGATATTGCTATGGGCGTGGACAAAGCTCTGGAAGCCAAAGCCGGCGAGTTACAAGATGACCTCGATACTGGCGCAGGTGACCAAGGGATGATGATTGGTTTTGCCTGTAATGAAACAAAAGAACTGATGCCACTGAGTATCGCTTTAGCTCATCAGCTAACGTATCAGATGAGCCAAGTTCGTAAAAATGGAACGATTACCTATCTCCGTCCTGACTCCAAAAGTCAAGTGACGGTTGAGTATGAATACGGCAAACCGAAACGAGTCGATGCCATTGTCATCTCCACTCAACATAGCCCAGAAGTATCACAAGATCGGATTCGAGCCAATGTAATTGAAGAGATTATCCGTCCCATTGTGCCTAATACGATGATTGACGATAATACCAAAATCTACGTCAACCCCACTGGCCGGTTTGTAACTGGCGGCCCCATGGGTGATGCTGGTTTAACAGGTCGTAAAATTATTGTTGATACTTATGGTGGGGTAGCCCGACATGGCGGAGGAGCCTTTTCCGGTAAAGATCCATCAAAAGTTGATCGCTCTGCCGCTTACATGACTCGCTATATCGCCAAAAACATTGTCGCCGCCGGATTAGCCGACCGAGTGGAGTTCCAAGTGAGCTATGCCATTGGGGTAGCTCGACCAGTTTCGCTTAATGTTGAAACCTTTGGCACCGGCCATGTTAGCGATGAAAAAATTATCGAACTGGTTAACGAATATTTCGACCTTCGTCCCGCCGCGATCATTCGCGATCTTGATTTGCTACGCCCAATTTATCGTCAAACCGCCGCCTACGGTCACTTTGGTCGAACCGATATTGATTTGCCGTGGGAACGCACTGATAAAGCTGATACTCTACGCAAAGCCTCGGGGCTGTAGGAATCGGGTCTAAATAAGTTGCGCGCACCAGAGGTAAATATTCAGTGAACTCGCTAGAAAGAACGTCAGAAACCCGATTTCTTTGAGAAATCGGGTTTCTAGAGTGGTTTTACTGAACTTTTACCATCCTTCTATCCTAAACCAAAAAGAGCGGAGTTCGCCTCGGACTCCGCTCTTTGATTCTTCACCGTATCCGTCACTTTAAGGGTTTTGGTATAAGATATTAAGATTGACAAAAGGTTAAAAAGTGATAGGATATGGGACTATGGTCTTCGGGCGTTGATCTTCATTTGGGCCATAAGAACAGGATACGCTGAATGACACTGATTAAATCATGCCAAAATCAGTGTCATCCTGTTCTAAGATTGGCCGAAACAAAGACTATAGCCTCCTAATCGTTAGGCCAATCCAGATTGGTTTCGGCTTCGACGTGAAATTGCGTCAACCAAGACCGCCATCAAGAGAACAAAGCCCGTGATAACAAATTTTATCCCAGAGCTGAGGCCAAGCAAGTTCATACCATTTTCCACACTAGCAATCACTAAAGCTCCTAACAAGGCGCTTGACACTCGACCGCTACCACCAAAGAGACTTGTTCCCCCAATCACCGCCGCGGCAATCGAATTCAGAAGTAAATTTCCGCCACCAGCCCCTGTATCAACAGAACGTAATCGAGAGGCAAGAATAATCCCACCACAACCAGCCATCACACTGGAAATCATAAAGACTATCACTCGAATTCGCTGTACCGAAATACCAGCCCGTCGGGCGGCTTCTTTGTTACCCCCAACCGCATACACGTAACGACCAAAGGGTGTTCTGACGGCAAGAAAGGTAAAACCAACTAAAAATGTTAAAAGAATAATCCCAACTAATGGTATACCTCGGTCTTGGTTACAGATATAAATTGCCGTGCTGACCATCAACGCAAAACCGACAATCTGCACGCTTAAGATAGGTGTGGGTGTGATTGGCAGTCTCTGAGATTTACGGGAAAAGTTAGTTTGTATTTTAATTATGGCATACGATAATATCGCAACAGATCCAATAGCCCATCCCACTGTACTTGGCAAAAAATAGTTCGCAATTCCAATAATAACCACGTCCTGAATAATAACGGTACCCGAACCACCTATTAAAATTAAAACCACTCCGTTCCAAGCCAGTAAACCAGACAATGTGACTACAAATGAAGGAATCTCAAAATTAGTAATAATAAGCCCTTGTAGAAGACCTATAATCGCTACAGATAGTAACGCCGCTCCCACAGCAGGAAACCAATGCCATCCGGCTACATTACTTGCCGGATCACCTTTGAGAAGCAAAGCCATAATCACAGCCGCTACAGCGCTGACATACCCAATCGACAAATCAATCTCACCCAACAGTAGGACAAAAACCACTCCGTAGGCAATAGTGGTAATCCCGGCCATCTGTACAATTAAATTTACAAAGTTACGAGCCGTCAAAAAATTCTCGTTTTGAGACTGAAAAACAATCGCAATAGCAATTAAGCCTAAGATAATCGGAAGTGATCCTAAATCTCCGGTCTTTACCCGGTGAATATAAGACACGATATATTCACCAGAAGTTTGTGAGCCTTGCTTCTCTATATGCACGTTCTCAGTTTCTTGAGCAATTTCTTTAGTTACCATTTTGCACCGTCATTCTCGGAATACGTCCGGTTGTAATTGCCTGAATAACTTCTTGCTGACTAGTTTCCGCGGCGATATACTCGCCTACTTTTTGACCTAGACGCAATACCACGATACGGTTTGCGACTTCAAAGATATTTTGGAGATTATGTGAGATTAAAACAATTGCCAACCCCTTATCAGCCAAGCGTTTAATAAGCTCAAGAACTTGGTGAGTTTGAGCAACGCCTAACGCCGCAGTTGGTTCATCCAGAATTACCACTTCAGAATTCCACATAACAGCCTTTGCCACGGCAATGGCTTGCCGTTGTCCCCCTGAAAGCGTAGCCACGGGTTGACGAACTGAATGTATGGTCATAACTGATAAGGCCTCAAGTGTCGCTAAACAGGCTTTCTCCATGCTCGCTTCATCTATACGCCACGGTGTTTGTACCATCTCTCGACCTAAAAACATATTGGCTACTACATCTAAGTTATCGGCTAAAGCTAAATCTTGATACACCACTTCAATACCTAGAGCAGAACTATCGCGGGGTCTGTTAATTTTAACAGGTTGCCCCTTATAGTAAATTTTGCCTTTGCTGAAGGGATGAATACCAGCAATCCCCTTAATTAAAGTAGATTTACCAGCGCCGTTATCACCCACAAGGGCCATAACTTCTCCGGTCCTAACCTCGAGATTGATGTGGGACAATGCTTGTACAACCCCAAATCGTTTCGAGACCCCCTCTAACTTTAATATCGTTTTTTTCAATATTATCATCCTTTACATAAAAAGATAACTTATTAACAGAAGTTTATCATTTCAACATGATTAAAACAACATCTGACAGGATTAACGGGATTGACAGGATTAAAAGCGAAAAAATCCTGTTAATCTTGTCAAAAAATGCTTTTGATTTTGTCAGCATGTCAGGTCATAAATGAATCGACAAACTTTTGTTATTCATTGTAAAATCACAAGAGTTTACCAGTTTCTATCGATCTGTGGGGCAATATACCTCATAATCACCAGCACAAATTTCATCCCAATTACGAAACCCGTCAGCAATCACCGTTTCAGCCACGTTATCTGCGGTTACAGCAATCGGAACTAATTTGGCAAATGGAATATCACGCTGACCATTGTTTATGGTATCACTAGCCAGAGTTGAAGTCTCTTCACCCACTAACATACGAATAGCGGCATCTGCGGCGGCTTGAGCCTCTAGTTTTATAGGTTTGTAGACAGTCATAGTCTGGTCACCGGCTAAAATATTTTGGATACCGCCGACAGTAGCATCTTGACCACTGACCAATATAGTACCTAATTTTTGATTTTTCATCGCGGCTACAACAGAGTTGGCTAATCCATCGTTTGCGGCGAATACGGCATCAACTTGCCCGGCATTGGCAACCAAAATCTGTTCGTAGATAACCAATGCCTGTTGGTTATCCCAATCGGGTATAGCTTGTTCGTCTATTTTTTCCCAATCACCCGCTTCAAAGCGAGGATTAGCAACAGATTTGTATCCTTCGGCAAATAAGGTAGCGTTGTTATCTGTTGGTGAACCATTCAACAGAACAATGTTTGGAATTTCAACATCTAGTGCATCAATCATCGGCTCAAGAGTCTCACCCATTAAACGACCAACAGAGACGTTATCAAAGCTGACATATAGGTCAGCGCCGGGGCCTTCGATCGTTAAGCGGTCATAATCAATCACCTTGACACCTACATCACGAGCTTGGGCGATAATTGCCGCCCCGCTACCACTATCGAGATTAACCAATAAAATTACTTTGGCTCCATTGGTGATGGCCTGTTCAGCTTGAGTTTGTTGGGTTCGCGCATCACCTTCGGCATTTAGGATGGTGTATGCTACCTCAGCGGCTTCAAAATTTTCTTCAAAATAACGACGATCATCGTTTTCCCAACGAGCAGAGGTAGCACTATCGGGTAACAATACGGCAATGCTACCTTGATCCATATTTTCAGTAGATTCAGTTTTAGATTTTGATGTTGGAGAAATTGAGTTGCTACAGGCAGACGAAGCAAACAAAAGAACTAAAGCAATGAACAGATTTGTAAGTATTCGCATTTTCTCTATTTTTGACCTTAAAAGAGACGATAGTGGTGCAGAAGTAGTGGTACGGATCCGTTAGCTACCCGCAAGTTCTAAACTTGCGGGTAGCTGACCACTACCTATGCAGGACTACCACTTTACACTGTAGTTAGCTCATCACAAAAATCGAAAGATTGCTTGCCTTCAGGAAGTTCCAGAATTTAAAACCTCCCACAAAACCATTGTGACACTCTACCCCCTCCCAGCCTCCCCCTGCTAGGGGGAGGAGCCGCTTCCCCCCTAGCGGGGGGACTGAGGGGGGTAGAGACCTTGCTCCATTTGGGAGATTTATTTTGGCTATTTGGGGCTTTCCGTGCAAACATCATGATTGTATCATCATCTTCCCGCAAGTTTTAAACTTGCGGGAAGATTGCCCCATTAAAGTATCTAATTCAGGATGCAGTTTTGAGTTGCACGGAATCTACCAGAGAGCCTGCCTTCAATCGGTTGTTAAAATGTTAAAGGGCCAGCCTAACCTAGCCCTTTCTAACGATACACATGCCTCTTATTACCCTTTTAACGAACCTGCTAATAAACCTTGGACAAAGTAACGTCCTAAGATGACGTAAACAAGCAGGGGAGGAAGGGCAGTTAAGAAGGCCGCAGCCATCTGCACATTCCATTCAACCACAAAACTACCAGCAATGTTATTAAGGGCGACAGTCATCGGTTGATACTCATTCTGTACAATCGTGACCGCAAACAGGAAATCGTTCCAGATGGCGGTAAACTGCCAAATTAAAACCACCACAAAAGCCGGAGGGGACAAGGGTAAGATGATATGTTGATAGATGGTGGCAATATTACCCCCGTCAATCCGAGCCGCTTCCAGCATTTCGTTGGGGATGCTGGCGTAGTAGTTACGGAAAATTAGCGTTGCGATGGGAATACTGTAGACCACATGCACAAGTACCAAACCCGGAATACTAGCATACAGCCCTATCTCTCGTAAGGTAATGGTTAAGGGGATAAGGATGGCTTGATAAGGAATAAACATGCCGAACAAAATCAAGGGGAAGATTACGTCAGCATACTTAAATTTCCATTTCGATAAGATATAGCCATTTAGTGACCCTAAAAACGTCGAAATAAAGGTACCCGGCAAGGTCAAGAAAACACTGTTCATGAAGGCTTGCCCCATGCCGATTACCGCTTCACTACCAAACCAGGCCTCGTAAAAACTATCGAAACAAAAAATGTATGGATTTGTACAGCTATCTAGGAAGAAAATAGGGGGTAGTTCCCACATGGTATACAGGTTAATGTCGCTGTACTGTTTAAAACTGGTCGCCAAAATCAGATACATCGGCAAGATGTAAAAAAACGAGGCAATAATTAAAACGAGATATATCAGAATCCGAAAGGGCTTTATTTTTGATGATTCTGCTTTTGTTGATGTAGTCATTATTGCTCCTCCTCACTGCGAATACTATAGTTTAGGTAGGGAATGATTAAAAAGGAGGTTAGGATTAGTAGAACAACCCCAATCGCGGCCCCTTGGGAGAAACGAGCTTGTCCAAAGGTAGTGTCCCACATATTCAAAGCCGGTACATCTTTCACAAACCCTTCACCTTCACCACCCATCGCCACAACCAAGTCATAGGTTTTTAGGGAGATATGGGCGAGAACAACTATCACGCTTAAAGTAACAGGTTTAAGAAGTGGGATGATAATGTAACGATAAATTTGCATCTCACTCGCTCCATCCACTCGAGCCGCTTCTCTAAGGTCGTTAGAAATCCCTCGTAATCCGGCCAAATAAAGGGCCATGGTGTACCCTGATAGTTGCCACATGGCGGCCACAACTAAGGTGATGACCCCTAATGATAATCCCCAACTTTGAGAGAAATAGATTGTATCACTGCCCCAGTTGGGGTCGATAAAACCCAGTCCTATAGTATCAAAAACTAGATTGATCCCTGTCTTGCCAATATTTGGGTCTCCCGGCGTGAACAGCCATCGCCACGCAAGCCCTGTCACAATAAAGGACAGAGCCATCGGGAATAAGAACAAACTACGGAAAAAACCTTCCCCCTTTATCTGTCTATCTAATAAGGCCGCCAGAATAAAGCCTAAAATAACACAAGCACTAATAAATAAAAGGGTGAACCAAACCACATTTCGTAATCCGGCACGGAAACGTTTAGCATCAATCCCAGAGGCGTACAGCTCGTTGGTACCAAACAAACGGGCGTAACTATCAAAACCAGAGTAACTGTAGTCGGGTAAGGCTCCCCGTTTCCAGTTAGAGACTGAAACCCAGCCACTCCAGCCGATAAAACCATACACAAAAATCGTAACTGCGATTAAGGATGGCAAAACAAATAAAAAACCAACAATTTTCTCCCAATCTCGTTCCCATTTAAGGGTCATTTAAATCCTCCACGGTTATGTTGACCTCACACCAACTCAGAACAGATTAAATCAAAAACGCTTGCAAAGAAAGAAGAAACAGGTAAAACCAGATACTACAAAGTATCTAAAGCCTAAATCTTTGAAGCAATTTCAATCTCGTCTTTTCTAAGACTGTGTATTGTCAATACATTATATTTTACTCGAATGCATCACGGCACAAGGGCTGTTCAATTCTAATCCATGTGGGTATAATCGTGACGCTAAAAGCGTCACCTACAGTAATTTCACTATAGTCTTTCAGATGATGATTTTCAATTCAAGACCAACCTTCCCGCAAGTTTTGAACTTGGAATGAGCATTAATTAACTTGTGCATGTTGGTCATGAGAGTGGTTCAATCTTAAAGATTGAACCACTCTGGAGCGCGCAACTTGTTTGATTCCGATTCCTAAGAATGAATTCTTATGCTGACACGA
>JAUCGA010000131.1 GCA_030377865.1 Anaerolineales bacterium HSG25
AACCAGCATAAAACTCAGATTGTAAGATTATTATTTTATATAACTGTTTAGAACGAGTTCACCTTGAGAAACAAGGTTGAATGGTTATTTTGTGGAGATGCTATTTAACAGCCATTTTGATATTGATGAATACCTAAACGGGCTAAAACCGATAAAACGGCTGTCAGCAAAAATTAACGTAGAGAAAGGGGGGATACAACACAACGAAAAGATTATCAAATCGCTAACCGTTCATAACGTCACCCCACAATTTTTTTATTTGTTCGTTCACAGTTCTGGTGTCCTTATCAGTTGTATACTGATATTGGAACCCCGGTTTGTTAAATTATTCATCGCTCGCACCAGAGTAATGCCATTTATTACAACACATAAACCATTACACCTATCATTTTACTATCTATTTTGTCCTAATTGAATTTTAATTGCAACTATATCGTTAGCTGATACAGTTGTTTTTAATGCTCTTGATAAAGAAGGGGCTTGTATAGCTTTTTGCCAACATGCAGGTTGTTGACAAAAATAAGCCCCACGTCCATTAACTTTACCTGTTCGGTCAACAATAAATTGTCCATCAGCGTTACGCACTATTCGTAATAATAGACGTTTATCTATCTTTTGACGACAGGCAATACAAATTCGTTGGGGTTGATGTTTCGCCACGTAAATATAAAATAACGAGTTGACAAGCCATCTAAAAAAGACTCGCCAACTCGTTATTCATTTAATCTTCATAATCGTGCCAGTTTTGGTCTTTACGGTTACCCTTGCGCCGTCGTTGAGCGACCATTTCACCCAACTCCTCATCAAATACTAAACGACGTTTCTTTTGTTTTGCTTTTTTCTTAACACGTTCGCGCTCAATATCAGACTCATCCTCTTCTGTAGATACATCACTAGCTGGTTTTACCTTAGTATCGGTCAGTAGAGCTTCGGCTTTAGCCATCAAATCAGCATCAACTGGTGGTGCTTCTGGTTTTGTACTGGTCTCCTGTTTTTCAGGTTCAGTTATTTTTACAGACTCAGAGACAGTCTCTTCTTTAACCAACGTTTCAGCAGATTCAGCGGCCATATCAAGCAGGCTGGTCGCATCATCATCATCTTCTAATAACAATCCCATAGCTAACTCGTCAAGCAAAGAATCAGCCATTTCATCAGCAGTACTTTGTTCGGCTCGAACTTCATCTGGTGATTTTCCAGTCAACAGAGCTTCTGCGTGAGCCAATAGATCTACTTCATCACCAGATGCTTTTGTAGCTTGAATATCTGCCAAAACCTTAGCTTTCTTCTCTCGTTTAGCCGTCAACTCTGCAATATTTACAATCTCAATCGCTTCGCTTAACAGCTTTAATTCGGGTTCAGTATAAGTTAGGGGATCTTTATCTTCCTGTATCGCTTTCCCCATATTAAAAATTTCCATACGGTGCGATACTCGCTCCCGAATTTCAGGGTCTTTTTTGATTTTGGTTAATGCTTCAGTAACCGCCTCATAAACACTCTTAATGTCAATCCGCCAACCTGTTAGTTTTGCCGCTAAACGAGCATTCTGTCCTTCTTTACCGATAGCAAGCGAGAGTTGTTTATCTGGTACAACCACAACGGCTGTTTTACCCTTCTCATCATACAACATGACGTTGGTCACTTTAGCTGGACTAAGTGAATTGGCGATAAAATAGCCAATTTCAACATTCCACTGTACCACATCAATTTTCTCACCGCCGAGTTCATTAACAATGTTCTGAATTCGAGTTCCACGCATCCCCACACAAGAGCCAACTGGATCAACTCCCTCTTGTAAAGCGGCTACAGCCACCTTAGAACGGTACCCCGCTTCACGAGCAATCGACTTAATTTCGACGGTTCCATTATATATTTCTGGAACCTCGACCTCTAGTAGACGGCGTAACATGGTACGGTGAGTACGCGATATAATAATTTGTGGGCCTCGGCTAGACTTCGCAACAGATGACACATAAGCGCGCAATCGTTGCCCCTCAGAATATCGTTCTGTAGGAATTTGCTCGGCTCTAGGTAAAACGGCCTCAATATTTCCGAGCGTGAGGATTACCTGATGAGGATCAACTTTGTGAACTGTTCCGTTGATAATTTCACCCTCTCGATCAGCATACGTTTTATAAAGCGCGTCTCGTTCGGCTTCCCGAATCCGTTGCAGAATAACTTGTTTGGCTGTTTGAGCGGCAATACGTCCAAAGTGTTTTGGTGTATTTTCGATAGATACTAAACTACCAATTGTCGCATGTTCAACAATCTCTTGAGCGTCGACTAGTGAAATTTCATTGTTCTCATCGGTTACATTATTAACCACAACTTTTTCCACGAAAATTTGTGGCGCACCCGATTTTTGGTTAATCTGTGCGGTAATGGAGTGATTTCCAGCATAATTACGTTTATATGCAGATATAAGGGCTACTTCAACGGCTTCTAAAACTGTGTCGAGAGGTAGTTGTCTTTCGTGGCACACTTGGTGTATAGCCACCATAAAATCATTTTTCACGGTTTCTCAAAACTCCTGATAACTTACACAGATTGCAATAAAACCTTTGTAAAACTCTGTAGAATAAAGAAAAGTGGGGGTTGCCCACTTTTTCGCTTGCAAAAGTATTCTGTGATGATTTTTGGATTATACCACAGAGTAAAGGTGATGGCAAGTGGCTTTTTTAACCGAAATCTGTATTACTTGGTTGGCATAATCATTCACGCGTGTTATAATTCTTGATAAGAAATTCGCTAAAGTCTGTAACATCTAAAAAGGTTGATATATGGCTATGGAACAGAAGTTATTACTTGTTTATAATATAAAACCCAATCGGGAAGCGGAATATTACCGCTATGTTTTAGGTGAGTTCTTACCAGCATTGCAGAATATGGGATTAATGATGGTTGAGGGTTGGCATACAGCTTATGGAAATTATCCAATGCGTTTGTTAGTCTTTCGTAGTGAGAATGACGTTGATTTAAGAACTGTTTTGCAAAAAGAGCAATGGCAAGATGCTAGGCAAAAACTTATGGGTCTAATTCGGAGTTATGAAGAGAAAGTGGTTCCAGCTCGAAATACCTTTCAATTCTTTCTACCAACAGACCAAGAAAAAAAGTGAGTGTACCTCGTTTGGTGGCTAAAATTAAGAAACACCATAAAGCACTAGTAAAAATTCAGTAAAGTAGCTCTAGAAACCCGATTTCTTTGAGAAATCGGGTTTCTGATGCTCTTTCTGGCGAGTTCGCTGAATATTTACGCCCTTATAAGGTACTGCCTCCAAATCGAAAGAGCTTCCATGTTGTACTATATGGAAGCTCTTTTGTATTTCTTGTAATGGTCAGCTTGATGTTGAAAATGTTCATGTCAGAATGACATTGAGCAGACTATCAGTCAACATGTCAGCACTACCGTCCCGCGGAGTAGGCACATGTCGGTAAATATTCAGTGAACTCGTCAGAAGGAACGTCAGAAACCCGATTTCTTTGAGAAATCGGGTTTCTAGGGCGGTTTTGCTGAATTTTTACACGTGTCGTGCCGCACCACAGGTGCTGACTCCTCAATTGGGATGTTTTATTTCTTCCGTCTGCCTTACTACTTCGGGCCAATCATATTAGCCGGATCAACCTTTGCGTCAAACTCCTCGCCAGTTAATAACCCTAAGTCGATGGCCGCTTGACGAAGTGTGCCATTGTCAGCAAACGCTTTTTTAGCGACTTTGGCCGCGTTGTCATAGCCGATATGTGGGTTTAAGGCAGTAACAAGCATGAGCGAGTTGGTCAAATAATGGTTGACCTGAGCGTTGTTTGGTTCAATACCCGCGGCACAGTTTTTGTCGAATGATTCACTGGCATCGGCTAATAATCGAACTGAGTTGAGCAGATTAAAAATCATGACTGGCTTAAAGACGTTCAGTTCAAAGTTGCCAGATAATCCGCCGACGTTAACTGCCACATCGTTCCCCATAACCTGCGCACAGACCATTGTTATGGCTTCGGATTGGGTAGGATTGACTTTACCCGGCATAATTGAGCTACCCGGTTCATTAGCTGGAATAGCTAACTCACCAATACCACAGCGCGGTCCAGAAGCCAGCCAACGGACATCGTTAGCGATTTTCATTAATGAAGCGGCTAAAGTTTTGAGCGCACCACTAGCAAAAACAACTGCATCATGGGCGGCCAAGGCTTCAAATTTATTTGGTGCAGAGCGGAAGGGCAACCCAGTAATGTCACTAATCTGTTGCGCCGCTTTGTCGGCAAATTGAGGATGGGTATTTAAACCTGTACCAACGGCTGTACCACCCAAAGCTAAATCATACAGGCCGTCTAAGGCGAACTCAATCCGTTTCAGGTCGTTATCAAGCTGTTGTACATAGCCCGAAAACTCTTGTCCTAAAGTAAGAGGAACAGCATCCATGAGGTGTGTTCGACCAATTTTTATAACGTCAGCAAACGCATCTGACTTGGCTTGTAGGGTATCCCGCAATTGAGTCACGGTTGGAATCAACCGATGAGTAATCTGCTCGGCGGCGGCGATATGCATGGCCGTCGGGAAGGTATCGTTTGACGATTGAGCTTTGTTGACATCATCATTTGGGTGAACCGGCTCTTTACTACCTAGTTTTCCACCGGCTATCTCAATGGCCCGATTCGAGATGACCTCGTTACTGTTCATGTTGGTTTGGGTACCACTGCCGGTTTGCCAAACGACCAATGGAAAATGCTCGTCCAACTTACCGTCGATAACTTCATCAGCGGCTTGTACAATCAAATCAGCCTTTTCCACGGGCAGTGCGCCGAGTTCTTTGTTAGTTAGAGCGGCCGCTTTTTTGAGAACGCCTAAAGCCCGAATCATCTCACGCGGAAAACGATCCCCACCAATTTTAAAGTTCATTAGTGAACGAGCGGTTTGGGCACCATAATATTTATTGGCGGGGACTTGAACCTCGCCCAGACTATCAGTTTCGATTCGATATTCCATAATAAAACTACTCCTTATATAGATGTCCAGATAGATTCTGTCCCATTTAGTCATCGGATGACTAGCGGCCAAAACTTTTCTGGCGAACTATACATAAAAATTACAAAAGTTTGCCGTTTCATTCATGACCTGACATGTTGATAAAACCAAAAGCATTTTTCGACAGGATTAACAGGATTGACAGGATTTTTTTACTTGTAATCCTGTTAATCCTGTCAAATATTGTTTTAGCCATGTTGAAATGATAAACTTCTGAAATTAAACGTCCTCGCCAAATCTGTATCGGGCTAAAGACAATGTTTTACTCCAGCAAAACATCAAACACATAACCGTTTGCAGTTAGCTAAAACGTATTCGTTGATATCCTTCTCGTAATATTTCTTGACCAGCTGAGTTGACCGTTTTTTGATACTGGCGCAACTGCTGACCCAACATCACCAGTCCGTTAATTTGGCTGGCATGGTAGTGCAATGCCGCTGTTTTTATCTCATCCACTTCCGTTACATCAACCCACAAATTTGGTATTTCTGCTCCCCACAAATATAACTCATGGAGAGTATGAGGGTTTAACCCTTCCAAAACTAGCGGTGGGTAGTATAGAGGACTGCCCACCGCAGGAAAAATGGCATTAATCGTAATCTCTCCCGCGGCTCGATGATCTGGATGATTCAGATAAAAATCACCCAAATAGTATCGCGTCGGGTCAAAGCTAATAACGGCCTCAGGCTGATGGCGGCGTATCTCAGCCACAACCTGTTTCTCTATAGCAAGAGACGGTTTTAGTTCCCCGTCCGGCTCATCAAAATAGATGACCTGTTGCACTCCCAAATAGTCAGCCGCGGCCTGCTGTTCTTGCTGACGCATGGCGATAAGATGTGCAGGTGGAATGGTTAAATCATCCGTCCCCTTACGCCCATCAGTTAAAATCAGATAGGTAATCTCGGTTCCAGATTTAGCCCATAAGGCAATAAGCCCGCCACAAAAAAATTCGGGGTCATCAGGATGCGCCACGATCACCATAGCCCGTTTTGGGGCGACTGAATTCACTGGTAACACTCCTTAACTACAGTCTTTCAGATAATGATTTTTTAATTCAAGACCAACCTTCCCGCAAGTTCAAAACTTGCGGGAAGGTGACAACTGAAAATGTTTATCTGAACATCTATAGACAAAAAAAAAGCGGGACATTATTTTACCAATGTCGTCCGCTTTCAGCAATTTAGTTGCTTAACAAGTTTTGGAGCTGAACAGGCAACAGCATGCTCATTGAGCTAGACCGCACCCCGTTGTTCATCCAAATCATAATCCCAATAACCGGGGCCTTCAGTAAAGAATGATTCATTGAGAGCCGTGTCAGCTTCATGTTCCTCGGGTAAATCTTCCTCAGGAAAGATAGCTTCTGGCGGACAAACCGGCACACAAGCACCACAGTCGATGCAAGTTTCAGGGTCAATATAGAAAATAGCGTTCCATTCTGCATTGTCTTTTGGGCCGGGGATAATACAATCTACAGGACAAACCTCCACACAATCACCCTCACGGGTACATGTACTTATAATCACATGGGTCATAATAATGCTCCTTAGCGTATATTTTTGAAATTAAAATCGGCCTTGCTGAAAAATCAGTAATTATCAGGATTTTTCGAATGTCGATTTTTTATTGTATATTGAAATTATGCCTCGATTGTAGTCGGACTAAACAATTTTGTCAATCATGTCAGCTAAAGTTAATCAATGTTACCTTTAGGTATTGCCCCTCAGTTAAGTTTACGGGTTCA
>JAUCGA010000132.1 GCA_030377865.1 Anaerolineales bacterium HSG25
TGATTAAATTCTCTATGTCATTCCCGCATGCTTTTAGCGGGAATCCACATTCTGCATACAAATGGATGCCCGATAACAACATTCGGGCATGACATTTGGGAGGTTTATTTTCTTGGAGTTACCTAAAACAATATCTGACAGGATTAACAGGATTGACAGGATTACAAGTAAAAAAATCCTGTCAATCCTGTTAATTCTATCAAAAAATGCTTTTGATTTTGTCAATATGTCAGGTCATGAATGAAACGATAAACTGTTGACTATAGCCAAAATTTATGTAGTGGTCAAGATAATGTTGAAAATGGAGCGTTGGCTTCCAGCCAACATGTCGGCTGGAAGCCGACGCTCCGTAAACCCGTTATTTTTTAGGAATGAGCATTAATTAACTTGTGCATGTTGGTCATGAGAGTGGTTCAATCTTAAAGATTGAACCACTCTGGAGCGCGCAACTTGTTTGATTCCGCTTCCTTAACATCAAACTGACCACCACAAATAATCAAAAATTTATCACTTTGGAGTCTCAGTATGTCACACCTAAAACAATATGCTTTCATCATAATAGTTTTGTTTGGGCTGTTAGGGGCTGGGTACAGATACTTTGTATTTTCTACCGAAATAGCAGAAACACACACCGGACAATTACGTCTCGCTACAACAACTAGCACCGACGATTCTGGCTTACTCACTGCTATTTTGCCCGATTTTGAACGTCGATACGATATAGTCGTTGAGGTAATTGCTGTTGGTACAGGACAAGCCATGCAACTAGGTGAACATGGTAACACGGACGTACTTCTTGTCCATGCTCGTCAGCGTGAAGACGCGTTTGTTGAGGCTGGTTTCGGAATTAATCGTCATGATGTTATGTATAACGATTTTGTCATCATCGGGCCAGCAAGTGACCCAGCAGGGATACGTGGTCTAACCGATGTAGGTGTAGCCTTAACCCAAATAGCCCAACAACAGAGCCTATTTATCTCGCGAGGTGATGATTCTGGCACTCATATTAAAGAACAGCAGTTATGGAAAAGCACTCAATTATCACCTGATACTGAAAAAACAGAAAAAAATACAGTTGTACCTAAAGGTGATTGGTATCAGTCGGCAGGGCAGGGGATGGGCGCTGTAATCTCTATAGCTAACGAGCAACAAGCCTATACGCTTAGCGACCGAGCCACCTACTTGACCCGTAAAGCTATTCAACTTGATTTAGAGATTATGGTCGAAGGGGATTCTCGTCTTTTTAACCCTTATGGAGTCATTGCCATAAATCCCAAAAAACATCCTTTGGTCAATCATACTGCCGCCAATCTCTTTATCGACTGGTTGGTCAGCTTAGATACACAACAGCAGATTGGACAGTTTGGTCAAAAACAGTTTGGTCAGCCTTTATTTGTGCCTAATTCAGATGTATGGACGGCTACCAATTAAGTAGTTTTCATTTCTAAGTTGTCACTTTTCCCGGAGTGCAAGAATTCCATTCTTGCTGTCAAAATACAATTTTGACACTCCTGTTTTCCTGATCGTTGCGATTATGTAATCGCAACGGGTATTTGGCGGGTATATCCTCTTTCAAGGAGGCTTCGCGCTACCCGCCTAGTATGGGTAGCGGATAAGGACTGTTCACCATCACACTGACCACTACAAAAAGGGGCGTATTCTTATGAATACGCCCCTTTTTTATATGTTATTTTACGCTTTTACACCTTACACCTTACGTGTCATTTTACCATGATTGTAACGACATCATCAATGGATTCTCTAACGCCTTGCTGATCCAACGTAGGAAATGGGCACCCTCAGCCCCGTCGATTAAACGATGATCATAAGACAGAGCCAATGGCATCATCAGATGTGGCTCAAAGGTTTCGCCATTATAAACTGGCTCTTTACTGCCCCGAGCAACACCCAAAATTGCTACTTCTGGCGCATTTACAATTGGGGTAAAATTGGTACCACCGATTCCGCCTAAGTTGCTAATGGTAAAGGTACCACCCTGCATGTCCTCTAAGCCGAGTTTTCGGTCACGAGCTTTTTTAGCTAGTTCGGCCAACTCTATTGCTAACTCAAAGATGTTCTTACGGTCAACGTCACGAATTACCGGCACGATTAAACCACGTTCGGTATCTACAGCCACACCAATATGGTAATATTTTTTCATGATGACCGAGTCGTTTGCCACATCAATACTGGCATTAAATTTGGGGAACTCCTTTAGAGCCGCGGCGGCAATCTTCAACAAAATAGCAGTGATTGTCAATTTAGCACCCGACTTCTCTAATCGTTTACCAAACTTTTGGCGCAGAGCTTCCAACTCGCCAATATCGGCCTTATCAAACTGGGTAACCCGTGGCGCTGACCATGAGTAAGCCATCTGATTAGAGGTCGCACGACGAATACCGCTCATCTTCTCGACCTCAATCTCGCCCCATTTACTAAAATCGGGCAATGACTTACTGACTGCGGCGGGTCGAGTTGCTTGAGGCGATGGTGGTGGAGGCGTAGATGATGTAGATGGCACAGGAGTTGAGATTGGTGCCAGTTTTATCGCCCCACTGTTTAACTGCCGAGAGTAGGCTTTGAGGTCGTAGATGTTAATTCGGCCTGACGGGCCTACGGGAACCTGAGTAATATCTAGGCCAAGTTCACGGGCTAGACGACGCACGTTAGGCGCGGCCGGGACGGCACTTCGGATTGGATCAGTCGCAATGGTGGTGGTGGAATGGGACAGGGGAGTCGCGGGCTGTGTGGTCGTCGGTGTAACAGCAACAGGCAAAACTGCCGGAGTCAACATCGGCGCAGGTGCAGATATAGATACAGTTGTTCCAGCCACGGTTAAGATCAATTGCCCAATCTCAACACGGTCGCCTTCTTGAATATTGATGGCCGTAATCGTACCGGCTACCGATGACGGAACCGTCACCGTCGCTTTGTCGGTCTCTAGCTCAATCACATCTTGATCAACAGTTACGGTATCCCCAACCGAAACCAATACTCCGACAACATCTCCACCTGTTATATTTTCGCCCAACTCAGGAAGATTAAACGTAGCTGGAACTGTCGCTTGCGGAGCAGGTGTGGTGGGGGATACTGGTGCAGATGGCGAGGGCGTTGCTGATTCAGATGTGGGGGCCGCGCTACCGTTACTGGCTCCACCGTCCATGGTAAGCACCAGTTGCCCGACCTCGACCCGGTCACCCTCTTGGATATGGATAGCCGTAATTGTACCACCACTATTCACCGGAACAGTTACAGTGGCTTTATCGGTTTCTAACTCTAATATATCTTGGTCGGCGTTAATAATATCACCCACTGCGACCAAAACACCGACGACATCACCGCCAGTTATATTTTCACCCAATTCAGGGAGTTTAAATTCTGCCATAATTGTTTCTCCGTCTTTATTTATACATTAGAGTTGTTCGGGAATAAAGGAGTGCAAAAGCTTCTTGCTTTTGCCAGAGATAAACATGCAAAAGCAAGAAGTTTTTGCACTCCGCATATCTCGAATTTGAATTTTTATGCGATGATATGTTATTGCCGAACACGTCTATTTAAGATTGGCTCAATCTTAAAGATTGAACCAATCTGGTATTGCAGGCACAAGTTAATTAATTACCCTTCATTAGGAATTCATTGGGTTTAATTTGTTGGGATTAATTTCTAACTCTTCCATAGCCGCGCTGACCGTATCTGGGTCGATTTCACCTTTTTCAGCCAAAGAAGTTAAGGTGGCTAAGGCCACAAATCGATAATCGACTTCAAAGAAATCGCGGAGTGCTTGTCGATTTTCGCTACGTCCGTAACCATCGGTTCCCAAGGCATGAATCGGCTTGTCCAACCACGGAGATAATGAATCAGGTAAAACCTTCATGTAGTCTGAGGCGGCAACAAATACGCCCGGCTCGTCCTTTAACAGTTCGGTGACATAAGCGACACGGGGCGTTTCGGTTGGGTTGAGCATGTTCCAACGCTCTACATCCAACGCGTCTTGGCGTAACGCTTTATAGCTGGTTACACTCCAAACATCTGCGGCAATGTTATACCGCTCTTCAAGCAATCGTTGGGCTTTTAATACCTGACCCATAATCGCGCCACTACCAAATAGTTGGGCTTTAAGTTTTGTATCTTTAAGTTCAGATTCTTTGAACTTATACATCCCCTTTATGATGCCCTCACGAATATTATCGCCCGCAGGCATCGGCGGCATAGGGTGATTTTCGTTACCGACGGTGAGGTAGTAGAAAATACTCTCTCCATCAATATACATGCGTTTGATACCATCTTGAATGATGATGGCAATTTCAAAGGCAAATGAAGGATCGTAAGCCATTAGGTTTGGCACCGATGAGGCCAAAACATGGCTGTGACCATCTTGGTGCTGTAGCCCTTCACCCTCTAGGGTGGTACGTCCAGCCGTTGCTCCCATTAGGAAGCCTCGACAACGCATGTCGCCTGCGGCCCAAACAAGGTCACCAATTCGTTGCAAACCAAACATGGAATAGTAGATAAAGAACGGAATCATGCTGATACTATGGTTGGCGTAAGCCGTGCCAGCGGCAATAAATGAAGACATACCTCCAGCTTCGGTAATCCCTTCTTCCAAAATCTGACCGTCGGTTGCTTCCTTGTAGTAGAGCAAACTATCAGAATCAACAGGTTCATATAGCTGGCCTGAGTGGGCATAAATCCCAACTTGACGGAATAATGCCTCCATCCCAAAGGTACGAGCTTCATCGGGCACAATTGGTACAACAAACTTGCCCATATCTTTGTCGCGTAACATTTTAGCCAAAATTCGGACAAACACCATCGTGGTTGATACTTCGCGGTCGCCGGTGCCTTGATAAAACTCCTCAAACATTTTTTCTGGCGGTAACGTCAAAGCCGGTGCTTTTTCAGTTCGTTTCGGTAAAGAGCCACCTAATCGTTTTCGTTGCTCCTGAATATATTGAACTTCGATGCTGTCTTCCGGTGGACGATAGAAAGTGGCTGATGATATCTCTTCATCAGAGATTGGGATTCCGAATCTGGCCCTAAATTCACGCAATTCGGCTTCGTTCATCTTTTTTTGTTGATGGGTAATATTTTTACCTTCACCCGCTTCACCCAAACCATACCCTTTGATGGTTCTGGCTAAGATGACGGTCGGGCCGTCAGCATGTTCAACTGCGGCTTTGTAAGCCGCATAAATTTTTTGAGGATCATGGCCGCCCAATCGTAACCGAGCCATCTGGTCATCAGAGAGATGTTCAACCAATTTTTGTAGTTCTGGGGTGTTAAATAAGTGATCGCGGACATAACTGCCGCTTTCAACAATGTATTTCTGATACTCGCCATCAACAATTTCTTCCATTCGACGAGCTAACGCGCCGTCATGGTCTTTAGCTAAAATCGGATCCCAGTCTGCACCCCAAATTACTTTTATGACGTTCCAACCCGCTCCACGGAACACTTTTTCTAGTTCTTGGATAATCCGACCATTACCACGGACAGGGCCATCAAGGCGCTGTAAGTTACAGTTTATGACAAATATCAGGTTATCTAATTTCTCACGAGCGGCTAATGAAATAGCACCTAATGCTTCCGGTTCGTCTGTTTCACCGTCTCCCAAAAAAGCCCATACTTTACCTGTTTTTTTCAATAGCCCACGGTCGGTCAAATAGTGGGCAAAACGAGCCTGATAGATCGCCATGATTGGCCCTAATCCCATAGAAACTGTGGGGAACTGCCAGAAATCGGGCATTAACCACGGGTGCGGATATGAAGATAATCCACCGCCCGGTTTTAGCTCTCGACGGAAGTTGGTCAATTTTTCAGTCGATAAGCGCCCCTCTAAATAAGCTCGAGCGTATATACCCGGTGAGGCATGACCTTGGAAATAGATTAAATCGCCGGGGCGATCATCCGCTCCTTGGAAAAAATGGTTAAAACCAACCTCATACAACGTCGCGGCAGAGGCATACGTAGAGATATGTCCCCCCACCGCACCATCGCCCCGATTGGCTCGTACAACCATAGCCATAGCGTTCCAGCGAATCATACTTTTAATACGTCGCTCAATTCCACGGTTTCCGGGATAAGGTGGTTGCGCCTGAACAGGAATGGTGTTCAAATAAGGAGTGTTGGCCGAAAAAGGCATTCGTACGCCACTTTCAAAGGCATACAAGTTCAATTGCTCCAGCAAAGTTTGAACTCGCTGAGTTCCCTTTTCTCGTAGTACATAGTCGAGAGATTCGAGCCACTCTTGAGTTTCTATATCATCTTCGTTAAGATTTTCTTGTACGGTACTAGTTGATTGGGTCATTTTATACCTTCCTTATGTAAATTAATTAAAATTACTTCAATTTAGATAATTTCTTTAGTCTTATACATAGGAATGAGTATTAATTAAGTTGTGCTTATGGCCGCTGATTGAAATCAGCGTCTTAAACGGAAAACCTGCTTAAGCAGGTTTCTTGTATCAGCATAGGAAGTTCCAGAATTTAAAACCTCCCAAAACCATTGTGACACTCTACCCCCTCCCAGCCTCCCCCTGCTAGGGGGAGGAGCCGCTTCCCCCCTAGCAGGGGGGACTGAGGGGGGTAGAGACTC
>JAUCGA010000028.1:0-39755 GCA_030377865.1 Anaerolineales bacterium HSG25
CACCCCACTGTTGCCAGTAACGCACGTTTCGATAGGATACTGCTGGTAGAACAGCAGGTTATTTCCCGACTTTGGTCGGGTCTAACATGTACTCACGTGACTTCGTGTCGCACCAGAATTTACAGGATAGGAGAATAAAAATTCTCTTATCCTGTAAATTCTGCTCTAAACAGCGTAAATACTGTGGACTATTTGAGTTGTGCGGAGTCTTCAAAAAGTGTTAGTACAGCGTTAAATAAATTTTGCGCGGGCTTTTTGATTGGCGGTCATATCTCCTCGAACCGTTTCCTGCGCCCGCTCGGTAAAATGGTATGCTGAGAATTTAATCGAATCAAAAAAAGGGAGCAGATTCTATCTGCTCCCTTTTTGTTTAACGCTTGTCGTATCCTTACCCCAAAAACTCGCTCACTGGAGTGTAGGATAAATCAAACGCCTCGGCCACAGCTTGATAGGTCACTTGACCGTCAATCACGTTGGCTCCGGGTTTGATTTCGTCGTTTTCTTGCATGGCTCGTTGCCAGCCTTTGTCGGCAATTTGTAGGGCATAAGGTAGGGTCGCATTGGTCAAGGCTAAGGTTGATGTTTTTGCCACTGCGCCGGGCATGTTCGCGACACAGTAATGAACGACTCCATCAATCTCGTAAACAGGTTTGGTGTGGGTAGTTGGCTGGGAGGTCTCGAAACAACCGCCTTGATCAATCGCCACATCAACCAGTACCGAGCCGGGTTTCATGGTCGAGAGCATGTCACGCGTCACTAAACGAGGGGCTTTGGCTCCGGCAACCAATACCGCTCCAATGACCACATCAGCCTCTTTGACCAACCGACGTACGGTGGCTTTGTTCGACATAATTGGGATACAGTTACTAGGCATAATTTCGGACAAATAGCGTAAACGGTCAAGGTTTTTATCTAAAATATAGACTTTTGCGCCCAAACCACAGGCCATCTGAGCCGCATTAATTCCGACCACGCCGCCGCCAATCACGACCACGGTGCCGGGTTCTACGCCAGTAACACCGCCTAATAGCACTCCACTGCCACCTTGAGCCATCTCCAAATATTTAGCGCCTTGTTGGGTCGCCATGCGACCGGCCACCTCGCTCATAGGGATCAGGAGAGGGAGCGAGCCATCCTCTTTTTGGATTGTTTCGTAGGCAATACAGACCGCTTTCGATTCAATAAGGGCCTTGGTCAGTCGTTCTTCGGCGGCCAGATGGAGATAGGTGAAGACAATTTGGCCGGATCGAATTAGTTCATACTCGGAGGGTTGTGGTTCTTTAACATGCATGACCATGTCGGCTCGGTCAAACACTGTTTTCGCGGTCTCAACAATCTCAGCGCCATGCTCAATGTAGGTCGCGTCGGAAAACCCACTGCCCACACCAGCATTTGTCTCGACAAGGACAGTATGTCCATGCTGAACCATCTCTTCAACTCCGGCGGGGGTCATACAAACCCGATTTTCTGCGATTTTAATCTCTTTCAAAATTCCAACAATCATAGTGATGCGCTCCTTAGTAATTGGTGACGATAATAGTCAAAGTCGTTTATTCGGGATCAGTATACCAAATTATCAAACCAGATACACCCCCTAAAATGTTGGGGATTTTAGCCAACATTTTAGGGGTTTAGAATGATCCTAAATAAGTTGCACGCTCCAGAGTGGTTCACTCTTAGAGATTGAACCACTCTTAGGCAATTCCAAGAAAATAAATCTCCCAAATTGAGCAGAGTCTCTACCCCCCTCAGTCCCCCCTGCTAGGGGGGAAGCGGCTCCTCCCCCTAGCAGGGGGAGGCTGGGAGGGGGTAGAGTGTCACAATGGTTTTGGGAGGTTTTAAATTCTGGAACTTCCTATGACAAACTGCACAAGTTAATTAATTTCCGATTCCTTATCATACTACTTGGTACCCGACATCTTGATTAGAGAAAGGATTTTTCGACAGGGTTGACAGGATTTTTTGCTTTTAATCTTGTTAATTCTGTTAATCCTATCAGATATTATTCTATAATTATCCTAGACTAAACATTTTGTCGGATAGCAAGATCATACTACCTGAACATGGCGTAGGTCAACCCAATCATCGTTGGTTGGGCCTGTGTTGATTAAAATACCTCCAGCCAGTACGATTCTGGCACAGTGGAACTCTGCTCGGGTGGCTGTTATGAGGGCATGGATCTGTTGATGGATAAGTTCGTAAGCAACCTCTGTAATTTCATGTTGTGGTAGCTTCGCGGTCAGAATCCGCTCTCGATGTACCGTTAACCAGCGAACTAGCATGGCTTGTTGAAGGTCATCATCCTCAGCCTCGACTGTGGGGCTGACCTGAGAAACGGACGGATTCGCTTGTAGATGGAGCAAGGCCAGCATTAATGCACCACAAGAGTTTCCTGTTTTAGCCTGCCCTCGCCGACACAGTGCGCCTAGCGTTCCCTGTGGGGTAATTCCAATATGAGGGCCATAGAAGATAAAGGCTGTACCGTCATCTGGGACATGGTGGGCGTAGGCGCTCATCCCTGTCCGTCCAACAAAGGGGTAGCCAGCTAGGCCGCCTAACACAAACCCAGCATCGAGATTTTGCTGAAGCTTAATTGAGGCAAAATTTACCTCATCCACACATATTGAGGTGGCGAGTAGCGTCTGCTTACGGTCTCCGCCAAACTCATTTTCTAAACGTTGTAACAGGTCGGCTCGGACATCCTCGCTCGGTTTAGCTTGGGGGTAATAGGTTAGAATCTGTTGTTGCCACATATTTTTCCTCTTTAAGGTCAATATATTGTTAAAAAAGTAATGCGGGGCTTTGTCTCAAACACCTCCGAGGAGCTACGCACCTCGGAGGAGAACGACTTCGCGTGTTTTCCTGATCGTTGCGATGATGTCATCGCAACGGGTATTTGGCGGGTAGCGCGAAGCCTTCTTGAAGGAGGATACACCCGCCTAGAAACCCGATTTCTTAAAGAAATCGGGTTTCTGACACTCTTTCTGGCGAGTTCACTGAATATTTACAGCAGGTACACATCCGTTACCATCATGGATACACTTCTGTTTCTGTTATGCTTGAGTTTTGTTTTGCGGGTCAATCGGTAGTTCAATCGTAAAAGTACTGCCCTGACCAGAGGTGCTCTCGACCCACACTCGTCCACCATGTGCTTCGACCACGGCCTTGACAAGGAACAGCCCCAGCCCTGTACCGGGTGCTTGTCGAGCTAGTCGATTATCGACCCGATAAAAACGGTCAAAAATATGTTCATGGTCAGCGGGAGGGATGCCGATACCTTCGTCTCGCACTGAGAGTTGTACCATGTCGGCATGGGTCACATCCCCAAAAACCGAGATGATACCCCCTTCGGGACTGTATTTGATGGCGTTACCCATAAGATTGGTCAGCACTTCCCACATGCGTTCATAGTCACCAGATATGGGTGGATAATCTTCTGGAAAATCAAGCTCAAACTGATGTTTGTCGGTCGTGGTTTGCAGGTTCTCAACCGCATTTTTAGCTAAATCGGCCAAATTCAGGTCGCTCAAGCGGAGCTTAAAACCACCCGCCTGCAATCGACTCGCCTCTAGTAGATTGGTAATTAGTCGGTCAAGACGGTCAGCCTCTTCCTCAATCACGGCCAATCCATCAGCCAGAGTGGCCTTGTCCCAATTGGCATCCTCACGGGCCAACGTTCCGGCATAACCCTTAATAATGCTGACGGGCGTTTTTAGCTCATGCGAAATAACCGATAGCAGAGTTTGTTTTAACTGCTCGGCCTCACGAAACTGGGTGATGTCTCGCACATTAGCAATAATTTGCCCAACCTCTCCATCAGCATTGGTCTGTAGCGAGTAGTTGTCAGCATAGGTAATTGCTAACCCATCAGCTCGACGGTGAATCCCCTCAGCATATAACCGCCCCCCCGTCGGACGGCGAATTAACGGACATGTAGCATGACAAACGCTAACACCCTGTGATGTTTGCAGATTCAGAATCTCGTAGCATGGTCGCCCGACGGCTTCTTCTGTCGGAATCCCAGTCTGTTGAACCAGCGCCTTATTCCAAGTTTGGATAATCCGGTAAGGGTTGATAATCATGACCCCGTCACCACTGTTCTCGATGATGGCGTTCAGCCGCTCTCGCTCGGCATTGACTTCTTGATAAAGCCGCGCGTTTTGCACTGAAATAGCCGCTTGGTTGGCAAAAGAGCTTAATACATGCTGGTCATTTTCACTAAACGCGGCCCCATGATTCCGAAAGATAAAAATATAACCGATAATCTCTGGCCCAATCTCTAGGGGTAGAGCGACGACCTGACGCAGGGTGACACCCGCCGCTCGCGAGGCAAGAGCGAGGCGAAACGTGATATTTGACGTGTCGGGTTGATCCGAATCGCTATCCAAATCTTCCCAGAGGGGTTTAAAAAGGGGGAGCGCCTGAATCGGCAGGCCGATACTGGCGTAGGGGGCAAAACTGTTATCACTACGACGCAGAGTGATTAACCCCGCTTGACCAGCTAACATGTCGCTGGCACTTTGCAAGGTTAGCTCTAATAGAGAGGATAAATCAAGCCGAGCGGTCATGGCTCGGCTTATGTTTAACAGATAATCTCGTTGTCGGAGGCGAAAATCAGGTAACATGAGATTAGCCGGGGTTGAGTGAACTGAGCAAGAAATAGGCCGCGCCACTTCCGATGGCGAACACCACCACCGATAAGGCTAAACCAAAAGCCACTAAAACCGGTGTGGGCGTATCTGTCTGAGCAGAACGGCCGGTTTTGGAGAGCGCTTTTTTCTTCTTTTTTCTCTTAGCAGGTTCATCAGCAACAGCCTCGTCCTCACTCATCTCTTCTAGCCATTCGGGTGAGTCATCCTCCTCAAGTGGTTCCGGCTCGGGTGCTTCAATATCAAACGCGGCTCGCAACGGATCCATCTGTGGATCCAAACTCCGTAGCCCTTCTTTGGCAATCCGACTTTTTTTGTTGATTTTGAGGACGTTATTGTAGCAAACTCGTTTATCCTCGGCCTCAGTTAACACATCGGCTAACCCTAACCAAGCCTCTTCATCTCGAGGATTTTCTTGGATGATTGTCTCGAACATCAGACGAGATTGTTGAATCGCGCCTTGATCGGCGGCTTCTTTTGCTTCTGCAATTGTTGGCATGATTCTGTACCGTTTTTATGACCAAAAGTTTATCGTTTCATTCATGACCTGACATGTTGATAAAATTAAAAGCATTTTTCGACAGGATTAACAGAATTGACAGGATTACAGGCAAAAAATCCTGTTAATTCTGTTAATCCTGTCAGATATTGTTTTAGCCATGTTGAAATGATAAACCTCTGTATGACCTAAATTCTACATTATTAAAAAGTAAATAATTAAGCCGAGACTGACAATCAGTACCAAAAACGAAATTCCCAGAACGGCGATTAAAATTGGTAATTTAGATGTGTCGGTCTGTTTCGACGTTTTCTTAGATTTTTTTGACTTTTTTTGTTTGCGTGACGACGTTGATGACAAAACCGCAGACGATGGTTTATCCTCTTCATCACCTCGTACCATCGACACCCAGCTTGGCACAGCTTGATCAATGTCTCGCAAGGCATCTTTCGCCCGCGCATTACGGGGATTAATCCGTAATACCTTTTGGTAACATTGTTGTTGTTGTTCTTTGTCAGGAACAACTTCGGCTAAACCGAGCCAAGCCTCTTCAGAGCGATTGTTTTCTTGCAAAATCGCTTCATACATCAGACGGGCTTGTTGGAGTAGCCCTTGATCGGCGGCTTGTTTGGCTTCAGCAATTGTTGGCATGAATGTAGCTCCTGATAAGGTTAGCGCTGTTTTGTACCATACAATTTTACTATAAATTAAAGTTATTGTAAACTAGACATAACGAATTATCTTTGTCTTACTGAGGATTAATTGGCTCGTTGGGGTTTTCTGTGCAAACGTGTCATCATCTTCCCGCAAGTTTTAAACTTGCGGGAAGATTGCCCATCAAAGCATCTAATTTAAGGCGTAGTTTTGAGTTACACGGAATCTACCAGAGAACCGATCAATTAACGTGTGCATTGGCGCGTCGGCTTCCAGCCGACATAACCTTCAAGGACGCTGAGCCGTTCTCCTCCGAGGTATGTAGTTTTCCTCGGAGGTGTTCCGCAGGATTTATGCCCACCTACTTAGGTAAAAGGAAACATTATATCCATGTCTACAGCCGATATTGTCATAAAAAACGGAACGATTGTCACTAGTGAGACCAGCTATAAAGCCGATGTGGCGATTCAAAGTGAGAAGATTGTCGCTCTGGGCGAGAATCTGAGCGGTACACGAGAAATCGACGCGACTGGAAAGCTGGTCACACCTGGAGCGATAGACGTTCATGTCCATTTAGAGATGCCGATTGGTGACTTTGTTTCGGCAGACAGCTTTTTTACCGGAACCCGTGCCGCGGCCATTGGAGGCACAACCGCTATTGTCGATTTTGTCGAGACTCAGCCAGATGAAACCATGCTCACCGCGCTAGCTGTTCGTCAGAAAAAGGCGGCTAAGTCAGTTATTGATTACGGGTTCCACATGACGATTTGCCCAACCGATATAAACAAGCTCGACCAACTGCCTGCTGTTTATCAGGCCGGATGTGCCAGTTTTAAGCTCTATATGGCCTACGGATTACGGCTTGATGATGGGCAAATTCTGCAAGCTCTGGAGGCGGTACGAAATGTGGGAGGCATGCCAGTGGTACATGCCGAAAATTGGGAGGTGATTACCAGCATGATTGCACGTAATCTTGACGCTGGTCGAATTGAGCCTCGTTGGCACCCGCGCAGTCGTCCATCTATTATGGAAGGTGAAGCCGCGGGACGAGTGATTAACATTGCGACTTTGGTTGGTACGCCGCTCTATATCTTCCATGTTTCATGTGCCGAAGTGGTCAATCGAATTGCCGCGGCTTGTCAAGATGGCTTGCCGATTTATGGGGAAACCTGCCCCCAATACCTGTTTTTGACCGATACCGCCTACGATGAAGCTGATGTTGAGGGAGCCTTACCTGTCTGCTCACCTCCGCTACGCACCCCCGCTGACCAAGTTCATCTGTGGGAGGCGCTGGCCCAGAACAGTTTGCAGGTCGTCTCGACCGACCATTGCCCCTTTACCCGTGCCGAAAAAGCTACTGGCTTGGAGGATTATAGCCGTATTCCCGGCGGCGTGCCATCTATCGAGATGCGTTTTCCGGCCATGTATACTTTTGGAGTGCAATCAGGCTATTTTTCAGTCAATCGGTGGGTAGACATCTGTTGTACTACTCCGGCGCGGCTGTTTGGCTTTCAGCGTAAAGGGCATATCGCGGTTGGGTATGACGCTGACGTGGTTATTTTTGACCCCAATTGTGAGGTCGAGCTATCGACGGACAGTCTGCATGAGGATGTGGATTGGACTCCCTACGATGGGCTAGTCATGACAGGTTGGCCTGCCATGACCCTCAGCCGTGGTGAACTGATTGTGGAAGATGGGTGTTTTGTCGGCCAGCCGGGGCGGGGACGGTTTGTGACTCGGCGGCTGACCTGACGTTGCTTGAGACTATCAAAACAAGCCGTGTAGGTCATGCTTGTAGCGTGACAAGTTTCATTCATAACCTGACATGTTGATAAAACCAAAAGCATTTTTCGACAGGATTAACAGGATTTTTTGCCTTTAATCCTGTCAATCCTGTTAATCCTGTCAGATATTGTTTTAGCCATGTTGAAATGATAAACTTCTGATCTATATGGGCATAATCGTGACGCTACAAGCGTCACTTACAGTAATTTTGTCAGATATGAGGCCGTGGAGGTCACGCTTGTAGCGTGACAAGCATGGAGAACTGAACAACCCTATCGGGTACTGAGTGCAGTATATCTAAATAAATAAGAAAAGGAATATACAATGGGAAGAAGATCTAGAAAGAAAAAAAATCAATACCGTAAATCTAACATTTCACCAGTAACCATGTTACGCCCTCGATTGGATGGGTTGCTGGGCAATGAAGATTTAGCCACTCGCGATGATGATTGGATTAAGAAAGATTTGGATGCGGTTTTTAAAAATATTAAACCGACCCAGTTTCTACCAGCCTTAGCCTTGGCTTATAATAGCGCCCCCCAAACGGTTCAACATCGTTTAAGTGAGGTTATACCAAGCTGGCTAACAGAACATGACTATCATACGACTTTGGTGCAAATAATACAGAAAAATCAGATAGGTATGGCCGAACGTGCTCAAATAAAGACATGGTTGGAAGCAACCGGACAAGACCTATCAACCATAGAAGCACGAATCAAAGCTCAAACACCGTTTTACAGAGCCTATGTTTATGAAGATGAGTTTGGCTCACAAGGGATGATACTGATATTGTGGCATACCAATACACGTCAAACAAAATTGCAAGGACTTAGCTTTTTAATTGATTATAATCCTCCTTGGGAAGGCGCGATTAAGGACGGCTGGAAACTTCCTATCGGGTCATTTAGGGATGTCAAAACAAAGGTGCTTGACTTTTGGAGACAAAAGTCTGGTGAGGAATTACAGTCAATATCGGGCGAAGAAGCAAAAATAAAGCTATTTACTTGTTTAAACAAAAATCTGAGTGAATCGATTAAGTTGCCGAAAGATTTAATTGCTATTAGCGATGTTTTTTGGAAATATGTCCCATGTTTACCCGACACCGAAAAAGCACCATCCTTTACGCCACAGGATTTTGAGTTTCTGTCCAAACATGGTGAATCACCAGAGAAGATAAACCATTTTGAACGCAATGTTGGCCGTCGAGTACGGATGGATGATGGAAAAGAGCTAATTGTTATGGGTGCAGATGATGAAAGAAATTTTTGGACGTAACGTTCATTTTTGCTCACCTTAACGTTTTCCTGACGATAATGTTTTTTGTGGGTGTAGTTTTTGGGTAGTGCTGACCTGTTGACTGATAGCCTGTTCGATGTCATACTGAGGCGAAGCCGAAGTATCCCCCGACTCTTCATAGAATCGGGTCAGAGAGACCCTTCGCCAAAAACGCTCAGGGTGACATGTCCATCAGTCAATAATGCAACACTACCGTTTTTGAAACACTGAACGTATGAAAAGACAATGACAAGTGCTGATTTTGCCTCCCAAACTGGATACAAATATCGGCTTTTTCATCAATGAGGCTCAGCGAATTCAGTCGTTTTCATATCTTTTTCAGCGTTTCAATGTTGTCCCACCATAAGTGTCAACTTAACGTTTGTAGTAGGCGATTCATCGCCTTCAAACGGCACTAAAGTGCCTACTACGAACTCTTAAGTTGACGGTCATGGTTGTCTCACAAACTCCGATAGCATCAGACTTTTTCTTTGGTTCAGGGATTTTTAAGAAAATAAGTCTCCCACGCATCCTGTTCTTTATGTTCCATAGCGCCTTATTTACTATGAAGGACGCGGATCCGTTCTCCTCTGGTAAATATTCAGTGAACTCGCCAGAAAGAGTGCCAGAAATCCGATTTCTCAAAGAAATCGGGTTTCTAGGGCTACTTTACTGAACTTTTACCTCCTCTGAGGTACGACGTTTCTTGAATGTGTTTGAAACGAAACTACACAGGCCGAAGATTTGTTTAATATTGCCTCTTGACAAATAGTTACATCTCTGTTACAATGTGAACGTTCACATTTGAGATGCAGAACTAAAAAATACCGATGTGAACGTTCACACCACAATGATCACAAAGAAACGTGTCACAATCAAAGATGTTGCGGCTGAGGCCGGAGTTTCATATCAAACGGTTTCGCGAGTTATCAACAATAGTAACCGTGTCACTGATGAAACCCGTCAGAAGGTCACGGAAGTTATCGAAGCCTTGAACTTTCGCCCCAGTCTAGCGGCTCGGAACCTCTCCAGCCAGCTTACCAACATCATCGGACTGATTATCCCCTACAGTGCCGATTATCTGATTCGAGACCCTCACCTATTAGCCCAAATTAGTGGCATTGATGCTGAATGTTCGGCCAACGATTATAACCTGCTCCTATCAACCGCGGGGAACTCTGCGAGTGGTATGAAGGCATTTAATCGCTTTTTAACCCAAAAAATTGCCGATGGCGCGATTGTGGTCGAGACCGCAGATAGCACCACCGGCAACGATCTGTTAGCCAAACAGGATGATCCATACATAGTAATTGGGTACGATATTTATAACAAAAATGGCTACATGGTTCATTCTGATGATCGTCAAGGCGCAAAAGAGGCTACCTTACATTTAATTGAGCGGGGACATCAACGAATTGGGCTGATTAACGGCCCTGCCAGCGGAGCCATCCGCTCAACCGATGAGCGACTGTTAGGCTATAAAATAGCCTTAGAAAGTGCAGGACTTTCTTTTGAAACAGAGCTTGTGGTACGCGGCGATTATACTCGGCCAAGTGGTCAACATGCCACCAAGCAGTTGTTAGCCCTCGACACTCCACCCACCGCCATTTTTGCCCTGAATGATCGCATGGCGATTGGCGCGATTCAAACGATTCAAACGCACGGATTAACCGTACCCCAAGATATTGTCGTTGTTGGGTTTGACGATATTCCCGCCGCGGCTGATTTTATCCCATCCTTAACTACCGTAAGCCAGCCAAGTCGAGCGTTAGGCAGGACTGCGGCACAAATATTACTCAAGTTGATTGCTGGAAAACCAGTTAAAGATCATGAGGTTATATTACCCGCCAAACTGATTATCCGGCAATCATCGTGAAAAATCATCTAAAAAGGAGATTTGTACAAAAACTATTTGTAAGATGTAGAACAGGCTGAAAGCCAATAGGCAGAAGGCTAGGAGGTCGATCGACGCAGATATGTATCTGCGTTGTACAATTGGCGGGTAGCGCGAGGCCTCCTTGAAGAAGGATATACCCACCGAATACCCGTTGCGATTATATATAATCGCAACGATCCGTAAACATTCTGTAGTGGTCAGCTTGATGTTGAAAACGGAGTGCAACGGGTTTAGCCGTTGCTACAGGCAATGGCTGAACCCATTGCACTCCAACATCATCTTGACCACCACAGATCCGTAAATATTCGTTTAACTAATTAAGGAGATAGAAAAGATGAGTAACTTTTCCAAGAAATTTGCAGTTTTAGTTGTAATTGCCACCTTGGCTTTAATTGCCGCTCAATGTGGTGGCCCAACGCCAACGCCTGTCACTATTGTTGAGACGGTTGAAGTTGAAGTTGAAAAAATTGTCGAAAAAGAAGTAACCGTCGTTGAGACCGTTGAAGTCGAAGTTGAAAAAATTGTTGAAAAAGAAGTAACCGTCGTTGAGACCGTCGAAGTCGAAGTTGAAAAAGAAGTTGAAGTTGAAGTGATCAAAGAAGTTGAAGTTGAAGTGGTCAAAGAAGTTCGCCCGATTATTTACAACTCCTATAACAGTGACCCCGGCCCCCGTGCCTTTGATGAAAAAATGGTCGCCTTATTCAATGAGCAGAATCCTGATAATCCATTGGATCACTCGGTTGTTCAGCACGAAGATTTCAAACAGGCCATCCGAGCTTATCTCGTGGCTGACCCTGCGCCCGATGTAATGACTTGGTTTGCTGGTAACCGTGGCCGTTTCTTCATTGATCGTGGCTTGATTATGGATATTAGTGACGTTTGGGAAGAAGAAGGCTGGAACGAAGATTATCCGAAAGGGTTCCGCGCCATGTCAGAAGTTGATGGTAAGGCTTATTTCGTACCGAGCAACTGGTACTGGTGGGCGGTCTTCTATCGTAAGTCTATCTTTGAAGAGCATGGCATTGCCCCACCAGAAACATGGGACGACATGTTAGCCGCTTGTGACACTTTAGATGGGGCTGGCCTCATCCCAATTACCATCGGTACCAAATTCCGTTGGACTGCCGCCGCTTGGTTTGACTACATCAACATGCGCTTAAATGGCCCTGAGTTCCACTTGAACCTTATGTTAGGTAATGAATCGTATGATGACCCCAGAGTAAAAGCGACCTTTATGAAATGGCAAGAGCTGTTTGATCATAAATGTTTCATCGACGATGCCGCCGCTTATAGCTGGCAAGAAGCGATTGACCCGTTAGCCCAAGGTGACGCGGCCATGTATCTGATGGGCCAGTTCATTATGGACAGTGTCCCCGAAGATGTCGCTGACGATATGGATTTCTTCCGTTTCCCAATTATCGACCCTGACATGCCGATTGGTGAAGATGCGCCAACCGATGGTTATTTCATGTCGGTCAACGCTCAAAACCCTGACGGTGGTAAAGATTTCCTCCGCTTTATTGGTGGCGTAGAAGCCCAAAGCATGATGGTCGAAGATTTAGGCCGACTACCCGTTCACACTGGGGTTGATCAAGAACTGTTCACTCCGATGCAACAGAAAGGGATTGAACTAATCCAAGGAGCAGATTTGGTGGTGCAGTTCTTCGACCGAGATACCACTCCCGAAATGGCTGATGTTGGCATGAACGGTCTAATGGACTTCTGGGCAGATCCGTATGATGAAGATCTATTGGACGAAATTATTCTTGATTTAGAAGCGACACGAGCCGAGATTTTCGATAGCGCTGAGTAGGCGTTAGTCAATCGTCATTAAAGACCCTCAGAGTTTATAATTCTGAGGGTCTTTTATAGATGTTCAGACTAAACTTTTTCAGTTGTCACCTTCCCGCAAGTTCAAAACTTACGGGAAGGTTGGTCTTGAATTGAAAATCATTATCTGAAAGACTGTGGAAGGGAGACAAAATCTGACAGAGTCGGATTACAGGCTAGAAGCCTGCGCTCCCAGTTTTAGAAAGAGGAGAACATTTTTATGGCAGTTACATCCCCACCTATTAAAACAAAACCGAAGTTTGATTTCACCCCCTATCTATTCTTAATCGGGCCGCTGACCCTTTATCTAGTCTGGATTATCGCCCCCATGTTTTACAGTTTTTACCTCAGCACTACCGACTGGGACGGCATCTCACCCGATGCCAAATATATCGGTTTGAGCAACTTTGAAACCCTGTTTGGCAGTATGGGTAAACGTCGCACCTCACCATTTGAGTATGCCCTCGTTAACAATCTCAAATGGTTACTCACTTTTATCACCATTCCCGTGGCGATGGGTTTAGGGTTAGCCATCGTCCTCAATCAAAATGTAAAGGGAGACCGTTTCTTTAAGATGGGCATATTCTTGCCTCAAGTCCTCTCTTTACCCGTCATCGGCCTGATTTGGGCCTGGGTCTACAACCCACGCGATGGTTTCATCAACCCGTTATTAACCTCGCTCGGTTTGGCTGACCCGCCTAGTTGGCTGTCGGACAAAGAGCTGGTGATTTGGGCGGTGATATTTGCCGCCGCCTGGCGACAGATTGGCTACATCATGATTTTGTACGTCGCTGGCCTAAAAAATGTCGATATCCGTCTGCTCGAAGCGGCCAAACTTGACGGAGCCAACGCATGGCAATCGTTCCGTCATATCACCTTTCCCTTACTCGCGCCAGTTACCACAATTGTGGTGGTCATCTCAGTCATCGACTCTCTGCGCTCATTCGACTTAGTGTGGGTGATGACCAAAGGCGGCCCAGCCAACGCCTCCACCGTGCTGGCAGTGCTGATGTATATTCAAGCCTTTAATAACTACAAAATGGGACTCGGTGCGGCCACCGCAGTAGTCTTATTCATGATCAGTTTAGTCTTTATTGTCGGTTATCTATGGCGAATTATGAAGGATGAAATGGAGTATTAAAAATGACAACACACCCCCCAACAATGACCAAATCAACCGCAATGGAAGGACCTAAGACTAAACCAATTTCAACAACCCGTATTTTGCTATATGTCTTTATTATTGGATTTACCTTGGTCTACATGGCCCCATTTTTTGGAGCGATAATCACCTCGCTCCGTACTCAGGATGATATTACGCTCAACGGTTTTTGGAGTATTCCGACAGCTATAACGTTTGAAAACTATCCCAGAGCTTGGGAACAAGGGAATGTAAATCGGTATCTCCTCAACAGTTTTATCATCACTATTCCGGCGCTTATTGGCACGATTTTCCTATCGTCACTCTCAGCCTTTGCCTTGGCTCGATATAAGTTTCCGGGTAATCAGTTAATCTATTTTATCTACGTGGCCGGAACCATGCTCCCCTTCCAGATTCTAATCCTGCCGATTTTCCTTCTCAGCAATGCTACCGGACTGTATAACACCTACTGGAGCCTGATTGTTACCCATGTCGCCTTTCAGATGGGGTTTTGTACCTTTGTATTACGGAACTTTATGAAAACCCTGCCCGGCGAAATCATGGACGCGGCTCGTATCGACGGAGCCTCAGAATGGGGCATCTACTGGAAGATTGTCATGCCTCTGACTGTGCCCGGTATCGCCGCTGTAGCCACGTTGGAGTTCACTTGGATATTCAACGACTACTTATGGGCGTTAATGCTGATTCAAGATGACAGTCTTAAACCGGTTACGGCTGGACTGTCCACCCTGCAAGGTCAGTTTATCACCAACTGGCCGATGATTGTGGCCGGAGCGTTACTTGCCGCCCTGCCCACCCTGATTGTGTTCTTTGCTTTACAACGATACTTCATCGGCGGTTTGACCTTAGGGTCAGGCAAATAGGATTTACGATTTTGGATTGCCGATTTTAGATTAAAACGTGATGCGTGATACGTGATACGTGAGTTGGTCTGTATGCCATCTCACGCATCACGTTTCACGCATCACGCATCACAAACCATGAAACTAGGTGTTGATTACTATCCCGAACATTGGCCGCAAGAACGCTGGGCGGTTGATGCCAAAATGATGGCCGACCTCGGTTTGACCTACGTCCGAGTTGGCGAGTTTGCTTGGGGCTTGTTTGAACCCAGCGAAGAAGATATTAATTTCGACTGGCTCGATACAGCCATCGACATATTACGAAACGAAGGTTTACAGTTAATTCTCGGTACGCCTACCCCCACCCCACCCCCTTGGTTAACGGCTAACTATGACGTTTTGCAACGTGATGAACGCGGTATTACACTAAATGTGGGCAGTCGGCGGCATGTGTGCGCCAACAATCCGGCCTATCAAATTCATAGCCAACGGATTGTCATGGCAATGGCGCAACATTATGCCTCCTATCCGGGGGTGTTCGGCTGGCAGGTTGACAATGAATTCAGTTGTCATCGTACCACCCGCTGTTACTGCGACCATTGCCGTCAAGCCTTTCAAACATGGGCGCAGAAAAAGTACAAAACACTCGACCAACTCAACGAGGCTTGGGGCACGGTTTTTTGGAGCGCCACCTACACCGACTGGTCGGAAATTCCTCTACCCATGTACTCCTCGGCTCAACAGAATCCGAGTCTGCAACTTGATTTTCGACGCTTCTCCTCCGACAGTTGGGTAGCCTACCAAAAACAACAAATCGACATTATCCGCAAATATGTTGACCCCGCGCACCAGATTACCCATAACTTTATGGGTTTGAGTGACGACAACGTTGATATGCAAGACTATTTTGACATGGCCGCCGACCTCGATTTTGTCTCGTGGGATAACTATCCGCAGGGATCCAAAGGGCCGTATGATGTTGCCCTGAACCATGATTTCATGCGCGGCTTCAAACAACAAGGTTACTGGGTGATGGAACAACAGCCCGGCGTGGTCAATTGGGATAAGTACAATCGTCCCGTGCCACCCAAACAGGTACGCCTATGGAGTTACCAAGGTTTGGCGCATGGTGCTGAGGGTATGGTCTACTTCCGTTGGCGAGCGGTGCGGTATGGGCAAGAGCAGTACCACATGGGCGTTTTACGTCAAGATGGCTCCAAAACCCGCCTACATGGTGAAGCGGCGCAACTCCATGCTGAACTCGAACGTCTGCCCAACTTCGCCCGTACTCCGGCTGAGGTGGCGATTCTGTTCGACTATAGCGACTGGTGGACAATTCAAATCGACCCCCATCAGCATGACTTCTCTTACCATAAACAGGTCGGAGCCATGTATCGCCATTTGTGGCAAGCCGGCATCTCAGTTGATATTGTTCGTCGCGGTACTACCGATTTGAGCGCCTACAAAACGGTCATCGTACCCTCGCCCATTTTGATTGATGAGGTCGAGCTAGAGACATGGCAACGGTATGTCGAATCGGGTGGACGATTGGCCGTCACCTGCCGCGCTTTTGTGAAAGACAAAAATAGCATCTGGACGGATCAACCCTTACCCGCTCACTTAGACGAATTGTTAGGGGTTAAGCTGGAAGAGTATCTCGGTATCCCGCCTGACATGGACTGCACAGTCAGCAATATTGAACGAACCGACAGGCACGGCTACCAACTTTGGGCAGATGTATTAGAGCCAACCACCGCCGAACCGCTCATGTTCTACAGTAACCAATACTGGGCCGGAAAAGTCGCGGCCACGGTCAACAAAGTCGGCCAAGGCATGGCTGTTACCATCGGTTACCTCAGTGAGCCATTTTTTGCCCCGTCGGTGTGGCAGGCTTTAGGGCTTAATAAACTGGCCTTACCGTTTAATCTCCCCGCTAGTGTTGAAGCTACCCGCATCAGTTTTGAGGATGGCGGCGAGGGACTGTTATTGCTGAATCACAACGAAAATAGAACGACTGTTGAGTTCTCTCAGGCAGTTGATGCGTTGTTGCATGAGCAATCAGATGTGATCAGTTTGCCGTTGGCTCCGCTGGCGGTGGCGGTCATTCGCTGGTAATAGTTGTTAGGCCAGAATCGAAGTAGCCCACTTCTGTACAGGAGTGGGCTACTTCGATTCTGGCGCGGTTGTGCCGAGAGAGGAGTCTGGTAATCACCTGCGAGGTGTGGCTTTCTCCTCGTAGGTGTTGAGCGATACAAAACAAACGGCTCAATCTTGATAGATTGAGCCGGATTAGTTGAGATTTATTTTTTTAAAGATAGCAACAACCCTAATGAGGTGAAACGCCTCAAAGATGTTGTAGACGATACGGTACAGAGTTGTTTCACAAAAGTAAGCTATCCCATCAGCCGCTTCAGGGATGGGTACGGCTTGAACTCCGCGAGGTTTAGGAGTTTCTTGAAATTTCTGTAATTGCCCTAAAATTTCGTGAACCTCAGTGTGATTAAAGCTCTGTAAATCATTTAGTGCGGCATCAGATAGTTCAACGTTGTACATGCGTATCGCCTATTATAGGCGAAAAATTCTGCATGACAACTTGAGAGAGTGGTACCCCTCCCATAGCTCCATCATTAATTTGACGGAGACGTTCGCGCGTTTCAACAATTTGTAGCTCACGTTCAGTTGATTCAAGGCGATTCATTAACGATTGGTAAGTATTATAGTCTTGGACAACTGCTACCGGTTGCCCTTGGTTGACCAGGAAAACCCGCGATTCCTCTACTGTTTCACCCGATTTTACTTGTGATACAATGCTTCGAGTTGTACTACACAAGGCCTTAAGTTGGGTACTGTCTCGTCGTTTACGTTTCATTTAATAGTTCTCCTGAAAAAAATTAACATAAAGATTATAACACAACTTAACCTTGTATGTGAGTAGGCAAAAAAGCGAATATATCCATTCTATATATAGGCCAATTGGCTTAGTGTGTCAACCAAATAACAAAATCATTGATTTTTTGTGTAGTTCAAGATGATGTTGGAGTGCAATGGGTTCAGCCATTGCTTGTGGCAACAGCTAAAGCCGTTGCACTCCGTTTTCAACATCAAACTAATCACTACAAAATTATTGATTTTTTGACCGTAATTTATAGATATGCTTCATAAAGGTTTCCACTCTCTTAAGCGAAACAGGTTCAGTCCAATGTCCATTTTCCTTAAAATATGAGCCGATAATCAATCCATCTGCTATGGCGAGGTAATCGTCCACATTATCTATAGTAACTCCAGAGCCAACCAGTACCGGAATATCAACGCTGGCCTTAACACGAGTCAGTTCATCTAGGCTGGCACTTGTTCCGGTCGCGACACCTGTCACGATAACCCCATCGCTAAGGAAAAATTCAGCCGCATGAGCCACCTCGGTAATATCTACATCAGCCGTAATGGCATGAGAGCTATGCTTCTTTTTGATGTCAGTTAATACCAAAATATCATCCGCCCCGATCTGTTTTCGATAGCGTAATATCTTAGCCGCCTGACCATCAATCAACCCCTCATCCGCCACATGGCTAAAAACAAAGCCCTCGGCACGAATAAAATCTAACCCTGCCGCGTGAGCTACGCCTAAGGCTTCAACATTTGCACCCGCTAAAATTTGAATGCCGCATGGCAGTCCTGTCGTGTTCTTGACCTCGTATCCTACGACGGTCATAGCCGCTACAATCTCTGGGCCAACGGTCTGGTTACAATACGGCACATCGTGCATGTTCTCAATCGCCAAAATATCGACCCCTGCCTGTTTATATAACCGCGCTTCCGCCTTTGCTTTGGCGATAATTTGTGATAATCCAAACGTTGATTTCGGTGTGCCGGGTAAAGCATCGACATGAATCATACCAATAATAGTTTTACTGTTTTTAAGAAAATTGTCCATAACTCTAATTTAACAGAAGTTTATCATTTCAACATGACTAAAACAATATCTGACAGGATTAACAGGATTGACAGGATTACAAGTAAAAAAATCCTGTTAATCCTATCAAAAAATGCTTTTGATTTTGTCAGCATGTCAGGTCATGAATGAATCGATAAACTTTTGATTTAAATATGTAAGGGGCAGGTAACAATTACCTGCCCCTTACATATAAGTTGCCATTAATCAGCAAAAGCTCAGCTTTACGCCGAGCTTTTGCCTAAACAAAGGAGAAAAACCTGACTATGCAGATATCTTTTGGCACCCCAACCATCAGAGTATCCACACCGTCACAAATCCAACAAGGAGAATGTTGAATGTCTACGCTATCATTATACAACAGGTTGATAAATTTTTCAATAACCTCAGTACCTATTTCCCGTAATCAATTTGAGAAATCACCTCATCCATTTATAAAATAGGACAATATTGCCATGTTGACTGATCGTTATATCATACAGAACGTAGCCTGTAGAGTCACCGGACATATTGAAATCAACCCAAAGCCTTTCCGTTGCGGGTTCAGGCTCGTCTGTTTGACAAAAGTTCTACCCCCTCCCAACCTCCCCCTGCCAGGGGGAGGAGCTATCGTCCTCGCCTGAAATTACTCGCACGGACAAAACTTCCCCCCTTGCAGGGGGGATTGAGGGGGGTAGAGTGCTACTCCGGCCATAATATCCAAATGTGGGGTGACTCTACAAGCGTAGCCAAGTAGTCAGAATTTAGGTAGTGTTGACTGATAGCCTTGGATTAAAGCCACAAGGTTAAGAGCTTCAAGACCGCTAAAAGCGGCCTAAATAGCTGGCTTCAGCCTGCTTTAGCTTTTAGCATTGGGATTGATTCCGATACTTTGTTATGGTAAATATTCAGTGAACTCGCCAGAAAGAGTGTCAGAAACCCGATTTCTTAAAGAAATCGGGTTTCTAGGGCTACTTTACTGAACTTTTACTTGTCATGGGTATTACAAATAACTCTTTACTAAGGTTAAAATTCCCTTACTATCAAATGCTTGAGCTAAAGTATCTATATGGTCAGTAAAAGGACGGTACTGTTCATCTGTCTCAGCAACTTGGACTATCCACTGTTGCATTTTTCTCATACTGCCCCGTTTAGCCAACAGGTATAGTTCGGTTAGTTTTTCTTTCGGTGGAACGATAAAAGCAGAAACGTGGACATTCAAAACCTCAGTTGAGGATTTTGCCCCATTCATAGATGATAACCAATCTCCCTCAGGCAGTTCGCCATCCGCCGGAAGTGTGGCCTTAAAGGTAGTACCTTGACCAACGTCACTCTCTACCCATATTCGTCCCCCGTGCCGTTCTACCATCTCGTAGCACATGATCAATCCTAAACCAGTTCCTTTTTCATCATCCGTACCAAGTGTGGTATGATATTCGTTAATTTTGAACAGCCGGTTTATATCAGGCTGACTAATCCCCACGCCAGTATCGGAGACCCACAACTCCACAAATTCACGTTTTTGAGATTGTGTTTCATGCTTCTGGGCGCTGATTGATACCTGCCCACTGTGCGGAGTAAATTTAAGGGCATTGCTCATTAAATTTCGGATGATAGTTTTTAGCATGTTTTCATCAACATTTAGATAAATGGGGATCTGTAGCCTGTTTTCGAGAGTTATCTGCTTGTTAAGAGCCACGTCAGCGAGCAGGTTAATCGTTTGGTCGATGATTTCGGTTAAATTCAGCCGACCGGGTTGATACTCCATGCGCCCCATTTGGATGCGTGCCCATTGCAACAGGGTTTCGAGTAAGTTAAACATGCATGTAGCCGTTCGATGTAAGCTTTGCCCCATCTCTTCGACCTGTTCGGGGCTGTATGTTTGCCCGATTTTAGCCAATCGTTCGGTATTGCCTAACAATGGAATAAACGGCCCTTTTAGGTCATGAGCAATAATTGAAAAAAACCTATCCTTGCTGGCATTCGTCTCCGCGAGTTCATTGTTTTTGGCCTGTAACTCTTCGGCTTGAGCTTGGAGTTGATTGGTTTGGGAGGCTAATTTTTCTGCTTGTTGTTGTAACTGCCTTGTTTGGGCTTGAATCCGCAAATGGGTCGTTACTCTGGCTAGAACCTCACGCTGTTGTATCGGCTTGGTCACATAATCGACGGCCCCCACATCAAACCCTTTAACCTTGTCATCCTCACTGGCTAAAGCAGTCATGAAAATAACTGGAATATCCTTGGTGGCTTCGTTAGCTTTTAGCCGTTGACAGACTTCAAAGCCAGTCAATCGCGGCATCATCACATCTAAAACAATGAGGTCAATCTGCTCTTCATCAACCACTTCTAGAGCTTCCTCGCCATCCATTGCCGTAATGATTTCTAAATCGTAGGCGCTGAGATAATCGACCAATACTCGGAGGTTGGTCGGGTTATCATCAACAATTAAAACTAGATAATCTTCTAAGATTACATTCATTCGGTTTTCTCCAGCAAGTCTTCAAGAAATTTGACGACCGCTTTGGTATTAAAACTATTGGCTAAGGCTTGGAGTTCGGTGGCAAAAGGACGGTACCGATTATCGCTCTGTTCTAGCTCAACCGCTAATTTTTGAATCTTCTGTAATCGTCGTCGCTTTGCTAACTTCAAAAATTCTTCCAGTTTAGCTTGAGGGGGCAGATCCATGCTAGTGGGTAAATTGTCAGCATTATCAGTTTGAGCTACTGACCGGCCATCGGTTTTACGGTCTGAGGCATACTCCCATTGGAGGTCTAACAACTCCTGTAGCACTTCTAGTAGCTCTTGTTCATCGATTGGTTTAGCTAAAAACGCGTCACATCCAACTAAAGCGACTCGTTTTTTGTCCTCTTCAAAGGCACTGGCTGAAGCCCCAACAATGACGATACCTTGTAGCTCTGGTAATTTTCGGATCTCTTGCGTTGCTTCAAAGCCGGTCATAATCGGCATAATCATATCCATAAAGATAATATCGGGGCGCATGGTCTGCGTTTGTTGGATGGCTTCTTGTCCATTCCGGGCCGTCGAAATCTCAAACCCTAACGGCTCTATCATGTTGAGCAAGACCGAAATGTTATACTCTTTGTCATCCACAACCAGCACTTTTCGACGCGAGCCTCGATACCCTGTTACTTTTTTGGTTAATTTTTTCTGGTTGAGTTGGGTTAGCCCTGTAGCCGTTGGTACGAGAAGCTCAAACCAAAATGTGCTACCTTGACCCGCAATACTCTCTACTCGTAACTCACCTCCCATCGCTTCCACTAGTTGCTGGCTAATGGCTAGACCCAATCCGGTACCTTGAATCTGTTTTTGTTGGTCGCCAACCTGTTCGAAGGGGTGGAAGACTTTTGCTAAATCTTCCGGCGTAATTCCGACTCCTGTGTCAGTCACTTCAAATCTTAGTTTTCTGATTGTTGCCGGTTGGGTATCTGTTTCGGCCTCAGAACTCTGAATACCCAAATCTAAAATTTGAAAACTGATTTGTCCTTTGTCAGTAAATTTAACCGCGTTTCCGAGTAGGTTCAATAAAATTTGCCGCAGTCGTTTCTCATCTACCTCAATACCTGTCGGCAAGTCGGAAGCAGGTTTGTAGTTGAACAGCAATTTTTTCTGCTCGGCACGCATACGAACCATGCCCGCGACCCCTTCTAAAAAGCTGGGTAAATAGATTGGATCAGGTTGTAGTTCCATTTTACCCGCTTCTATTTTAGACAGATCCAGAATATCGGTGATGAGGGTCAACAGATGATTACCACTGCTCTGGATAACATCAAGTCCGTCTCGTTGTAAGGTGGTTAGCGTCTCCTCATCTCGTTTGAGGATTTGGGCATACCCCAAAATTCCATTGAGTGGGGTGCGGAGTTCATGGCTCATGCTCGACAAAAATTCACTCTTGGCTTTATTAGCGAGATCGGCTTTCTTTTCGGCCTCCTCCGCTTCTTCTTTGGCCTTAATCGTTTCAGCAAATAGTTGCCGGTTTTCTATAGCGGTAGCTAACTGTCCCAACATAGAAAGATAAGGTCGAATTTCTTGTTGGCTAAATTGATATGGGTCTGTCCCCTGCAACAACAAAACACCCAATTGAATTTGGGAGCTATGAACCGGCAAAAGAATCAAGGCTCGAATCTGCAATTGGCGGACAATCTCTGCCTCGGTGGAGTTAACGCGGTCATCTTCAGGAAAATCCTCAAAAAAGAGAAGCTTATCGCTGACCATTAGCTCCAAGGTTTGTAACGCCTGTCGCTCATATCGTACCCCAATTTTAGTTGGTTCAGGGCCATGCCCGCTGTACCAGTTGGCCTCAACAGTCATGCTAGCCACGCCAGCCTCATCGTGGTCAAACAAGGCTAAAACCGCTCGATTGATGGCTGGAATAGTGGCTTCTTCAACCATGGCGGCGATAAGTTCTGACAAATCATTCGCGGTAATCATGCGTTGGCTGATGGTATACAGGGTTTCGGTTTCTTGCAGAGCGGCTTGATTTTGGGCAAACAGGCGAGCGTTGGTCATGGCGACGGCTATATGTCCGGCCAAAGAACGCATGAGGTTCGCATCGCCATCATCCAAGCCGCCAATCTCGTTGTCTTGGACATTCAACACCCCGACCACTTTTTCCTCAGCAATAATTGGTATGGCCATTTCAGAATAGGTATCAGGTAGTAATGGATTTGGGAGCCAATCATTGGCCTCTCGAACATTATCAACCCTGACTATCTCGGCCCGTCTAGCCGCCTGAGCGACTAAGCTGGTCGGAGTATTTAAGGAAATGGCATGGCCTTTCTGCTTCATCTCGATTCCCGCTTGACCAGTACCCGCGGCCATGACCAGTGTCTCCTTCTTGTCTGCATAATCCGAAAAAGAATCAAGCAGGTAGATATGAGTGTGATAGTAGTCGAAGTTAGCCTCAATTTGGGTCATTAACTCGGCTAACAGTTGCTCAACATCAAGAATGGCATTTAACTGTTCGCTTAGTGAGGCCACCACCTTTAATTGGTGGGTACGGTCTGAGTCTCGCTCCTCTAAATGGTCGCGATACAGTTTTAGCTCTTCTTCAACCCGTTTGCGTTCCTGAATTTCGTCATTCAAGGTATTGATCTGCGCTCGGATTTGGTCGCGCATGTGGGCAAAACTTTTAGCCAAACTGCCGATTTCGTCAGTCCGAGAGGTATCAATGGGTTGTTCTAAATCTCCACCGGCAACGGTCTCGAACACTTGGATTAAGGCATTGACCGGACGAGAGATTGTTCGATGAATCACGATAGCCAACGTACTCACAATAAGCACTAGCAGGAGGATAACCGTGATAAACAGAGTGGTAAAATCAGCTTGAATTTGCTTTTTGGTAAATTTGTCGGTCAAATAAACCTCTACCACACCCAACTTGTTATTTCCTCTAATAATGGGTAAAGCTGTCTCAAGCGATGAACTGATTTGAGCGTCATCATCAACCTCGATAATTTCCCAGTTTGCTCCTCGTTGTTTCCCCAGAATAAGAGTGTTGTCAAACGAATCTCTAATAATCACAGCCTGAACATGTTCATCCCGCATCTCTGCGGCAATAGATTTCTCTAGTGCGGCTTCATTAAATGTCCAAATTGGCTCTACCAGCGTGTTATTGGCTAATCGTTCTGAGATAATAATTAATGACTGATGCAGGTCGTTCTCTACCCTTGTTTGAGCTTGCCATAGCTCGTAAGCGCTAAAAATGACCATGATGGTCATTACCGCGAACACAATGATGAGATTAATTCTTATACTCAGTGATTGTTTCATGCCTGCCTTTTTAAGTAACTTTCATTTCTAAGTTGTCACTTTTGTCCAAATACTACATCCTGATCGTTGCGATTATGTAATCGCAACGGGTATTTGGCGGGTATATCCTCCTTCAAGGAGGCTTCGCGCTACCCGCCTGTTATGGGTAACGGGTACATACCCGTTACCATCATGGAAACCAAAAGCATTTCCTGATAGGATTAACAGGATTAACAGGATTTTTTTGCTTGTAATCCTGTCAATCCTGTCAGATATTGTTTTAGTCATGTTGAAACGATAAACTTCTGGCTACAAGTGTCACCTACAGTAATTTTGTCAGACATGAGGCTGTGGAGGTCACGCTTGTAGCGTGACCATAAGTGTCAACTTAACGTTTGTAGTAGGCGATTCATCGCCTTCAAACGGCACTAAAGTGCCTACTACGAACTCTTAAGTTGACGGTCATGGTAGTGTGACAAGCATGGAGAACTGAAAAACGTTTTCAGGGTTTCATGGTACTACAAAAATTTAGTTTTGTCTACAGGATTTGTGGCTCTTTATTTATGTAAATCTTGTATCCTATCTTGTCCTAAGCCGTGGTTTACCTTTGTAAACCAGCACGGTTTGTAGTAAACTGAAACATTAAAAAGCCTTATTCACCTTAGGAATCATAAATGATTTTTTGCCCCCGAAATGCGTCATAAGGATTATGCAGGATGGAATGAAATGGTAAACGGTGAATTGTAAATTATGTTTGTCGCCAAGAACGGTTTGAATACGGGCATTGAAAATACGACAAAGTTGACCATATTTATCCGTAATGCCGCTTGTTCACCATTTATAATTCACCATTTACCATTTATAATTTTGATCAAAAGTTTGTCGTTTCATTCATAACCTGACATGTTGATAAAACCAAAAGCATTTTTCGATAGGATTAACAGAATTAACAGGATTTCTTGCCTTTAATCCTGTCAGATATTGTTTTATCCATGTTGAAATGATAAACTTCTGGTTGTTATATCACTTTTTGGAGATTCCCAATGTTTAGAAAAATTTTCAGTTTGATTGTTTTGGCCCTTGTTTTGTCTTTACTCGTTGCTTGTGGCGGAGATAGCACCCCAGCAACTCAAGCCCCCGCAGAAGAACCAGCCCCCGCAGAAGAAGCAGAAGCACCCGACAGTTCGGCTGAGGGTGAAGTTATTCGGATTGCCACCGAAGAATACCCTCCCTATACCTCAGAAAACATGAAACATTATGGGATTGCCAGTCACATTGTAACCGAAGCGTTTGCCTTAGAAGGTATTACCGTTGAGTATGAGTTTTTTCCGGGTAGTCGCTCTTATAAACTGGCCGAACAGGGCGAGATGGATGGCTCGTTGCCTTGGGTGTATCGAGAAGAACGGGAAAAGGATTTTTATTTCGGTGAACCTGTAGTCGCTGGTGGTGATGATGGCTTTTTCCACTTAAAAGATTTTGAGTTCAGTTGGGACATGGAGCATCCTGACTACAACGACTTAGCGGGGGTTCAGGTCGGAGGAATTATAAGCTACAATTATGGCGAATTGTTCCAAAATGCAGAAGAGAGTGGCGTGATTGAGGTTAATCGAATTGCTACCATCCCTCAAGCATTTAAAATGCTCCTAACGGGTCGAATAGAGGTCTTAATGCTTGAAGATAAGTCAGGATATTATCAGTTACAAAGCAACTTTACTTCCGAGGAAATCGAATCAATTACCCATACGAGAGAAGAAGAATCACAGATCATGTATAATTACCTGCTCCTTTCTAAGAAAGCAGAAAAGGGAGAATATTATCTGGAAAAACTAAATAGCGGTATAAAAAAACTTCGTGATAGTGGGCAATATGATGAGTTTATCGCCGCCTTAGGGCGCGGGGATTATGTGATAAAATAGAGATTTATAGCCAGAGAGGTTCAATCCTAAAGGTTGAACCATTCTGGATCGCGCAACTTATTTAATTCCGCTTCCTGTATCCCATGCATGTTTTCTCCTCGCGTGTTGTTTCATAGAAACCCGAATCATGTTATAATATTGCCGAATCATCAGAAGCGTTGAAGCACTGAATCGTTTGTAATTGGAGAATCTTATGGAATATAAACCAAAGTTTGGCCGACTTGGCAACTATCGACTTGGTCGTGAGCTAGGCATGGGGCCGTTTACCTCTGTATATCAGGCTCAAGCCGGAGTGAGTGACGAGATAGCCCTCAAGATTATCAAACCCTATTGTCTGCCCAGTGATGACCAGTTGGACTTGTTGGTTGATCATATCGGGCAAATGCGACAGGTTAAACAGTCTAACCTCGTACCGATAGAGAAAATCGACACCGATCAAGGATTTCTCTACCTTGTTGCTGATCTAATAAAGGGGCCAAATTTAACTCAGCACCTCCAACAACAGGGGCTACCCGACTGGGAAACTCTTATGGGGTGGTTAGAGCAGATTGTCGAAACGCTTGATACTGCTCATGACCAACAGTTGTGGCATGGCAACCTCTACCCAAACAATATTATTTTTGCTGAGGACAAACCCATGCTGACCGATTTTGGCCTAGCCCACCTTATCGGACTCAATAATATAAACTTGGGTCTAACGACAGGCGTGGTCGGTCAACTGAACTATCTTGCCCCAGAACGTTGGACGGGTGAGCCACCTAGTCGCACTAGCGACCTGTACGCTTTAGCCTGTTTAACGTGGGAGATGCTGATTGGGCAACCAGTCTTTACTGGACAAACTCCCCCCGAAATTATGCTGGCTCATTTTCAACAGTTCACCCCTCCTCCTTTGCCCAACGATTTTCCAGCGGGCATCATACCTGTGCTAGAGCGGGGTATCGCTCCGACACCAGAGACGCGGTATCAAACCGGGCTAGAGTTTTTGACCGAATTGATAACCGCTCGGCGCAATCCGACCGTTATTCAGCAAAAGCCATTATCCACTGAGGATGAATCCCACAGCCCAACGAATAGTGAGCATACAATGCCTGATGATGTGTTGTCGTCAGTACACCCCTTGTCAAAAGCAACCACCATATCTAAGGAAAAGTTACAAATTAAGCAGGTGCATCTGTTTGGTCGAGGTGTGGCCTATGACATGGCCGTTTGTGACCGAGTTGACCGAGTGGCTATGGCAACCACCAAAGGTGTATGGATATATGAAGCCAGCACCTTGCAGGATATTGATTTTATCAAGCTGGAATTTGAAGCGACTTGCCTCGACTTCTCGCCTGATGGTGGTCTGTTGGTGATTGGTGGCGCAGATGGCCGAATTGAACTATGGGGAGTGACCGATCGCACGGCTCTATGGGGGCTTGAGGCTCATGACGATGAGGTCTGGAGTGTGGCCTTTTCACCTGATGGGGCGCATATTGCCTCAGGTAGTGGCGACGAACGGGTTTGCCTGTGGCAGGCACTGGACGGCATGTTACAGGAGGTATTGATTGAACATGAGGCCGATGTGATGAGTGTGGCCTTTTCACCCAATGGGCAGTGGTTGGCCTCTGGTGGTGCTGATAATACGGTCTGTGTATGGCGAGTGCAAGAGGCTCAACTGGCTCATGCCTTTGACAAACATAAGGCTGATGTGATGAGCGTAGCTTTTAGCCCTGATGGTCGCTTGCTGGCTTCTGGTAGTGCCGACCACACCATCTGTGTATGGCAGATACCAAGCGGCGACCTACTTTATCAGTTGAGTGGGCATGAAGATTTTGTGATGGGGGTCGCCTTTTCACCCGATAGCCGAGTTTTGGCCTCCGCTAGTACCGATGAATCGATTCGTCTGTGGGATACAAGCACCGGTCAGCGAACAATGACCTTAAACGGACACCTCGATTCGGTCGAAAATCTGTTATTTAGTAACGTAAACGAAGTCAGGCTACTGTCTCGTTCTGATGATGGTCGAGTGCAGTCATGGCGACTAGCCGACGCGTCTATTCAGGAAGGGGTCGCTGGTCATCTCGACTCGGTGGTCACGATGGCCTTCTCACCCGACGGAGAGTTTATTGCCTTAGGCTCTGAGCGTGGGGCCGTGTGGGGCTGTTATGTTGACGATGGAAGCATAGGGTTTGTGCTAGAAGCGCATAAGAAATATATTGAAAGTTTAGCCTTTTCACCAACTAGTCAAATGTTGGTCTCCGGTTCAGATGATGGTTCGGTGCGTTTATGGCGTGTAGAGGATGAATCGCAAGTACGCGTTTTATTAGAGCATCATGGCGAAGTGATGGGAGTTGTCATCTCGCCAACTGGCGACCTGATTGCGGCTGGCTCTAATGACGGTTTATTACGAGTGTGGGACATGGCCGACGGTCAGTTGCACCATGTTTTGCGTGACCATGCCGCGGGCGTGATTGCCATAGCCTTCTCGCCCGATGGTCGTTTGTTGGCCTCCGGCTCTGATGATTACACCGTGCGGGTATGGCAAACCTTTAGCGGTCAACAACAACTAGTGCTAGACAAACATCATGGCGAGGTGTGGGCGGTAGCCTTCTCACCGGACGGAGAGATTCTTGCCTCTGCTGGAGCCGACGGCACAGTTCGGTTTTGGCGGGTGATAGACGGTTACTTTATAGACATGTGGCAACTACCCACCGCGGCCGTCGCCAGTTTAGCTTATTCACCCGATGGTCAGATTTTGGTCACGGGGACGGTTGAGGGAGTCATTGCTTTTTGGCATGTTTCAGATGGTAGCGAACTACAAACCTTGGTCGGCCATGTCGGTGCAGTCGAAAGTTTGGCCTTTACCAACGATGGACGTTATCTCGGCTCTGGTGGATTGGATGGAACCGTCTCAATTTGGCGAGTTGGGTAAAATTGAGCCACCTCACGGACTTAGTGACAATGTTTCGCATAATAAGACTAGTAATTGATAATTGATAATTGATTTCATCATTATGTTGGCGTATAATTGCCCTGACCCAAAATTTGGAGGTGTATCATGTCAATCGCCACACCACAGCTAACATCAAAAACAGTTCCCGCTAACATAAAACTCCCGGAGTTATTTTGGCCGGAGGTAAACGAGGCCAGCCTTAAAAATTTGCCGACCATGTATGATCTACCCAGCGAGAACAAAACGGAGGAACCCGGCGTGCCTGATGAATTTCACGTTTTTCAAGCGAACTTGCTATCAGATTCTTATGCTTTGCCTAACTATCCCCAAGAGCAGATATTCACCGCCGCTGATCTGAACCTATATTTTAACCCAAAGCATCCCAAATGGTATAAACGACCGGATTGGTACGCTGTCGTCGGGGTATCACGATTGTATCATGGTTGGGATATGCGCTCCAGTTATGTGGTTTGGGACGAGGGAATACCACCATACATCGTGATAGAGTTTCTCTCACCAAGTAGTATGGATGAGGATTTGGGTCGGACGGAAGAGAAATCGGGTCAGCCACCACCAAAATGGAAGGTGTATGAGCAGATATTAAAGATACCCTACTATCTGCTGTTTGATAGACGAACAGACCAGTTACAAGCCTTTAAGCTGATTAATCATAAGTACGAGCGGATAATGATAGCCAAAAATAGGCTGTGGCTACCAGAGTTAAAAGTCGGGATAGGGTTGTGGAAAGGAAAGTATAAAGGAATATACCGACAATGGTTGCGCTGGTATGATACAGATGATAACTGGTTAGCGACACCTATTGAATTGGAACGTCAGGCCAAGAGGAAGGTGGAGCGACAGGTTGAGCAGGAACGTCAGGCCAAGAGGAAGGTGGAGCGACAGGTTGAGCAGGAACGTCAGGCCAAGAGGAAGGTGGAGCGACAGGTCGAGCAGGAACGTCAGGCCAAAGAGCAAGAACGCCAAGCCAAAGAGAAGTTAGCGGCCAAACTCCGTGAACTAGGTATCGATCCAAACAATCTTGGTTGAAAAACAAACAAAAATCCCTGACGCTAACGGAATCTTTGGGTGAGCAAGACTACAACAGATTTGGGGATCGCTCACAGAACATATTTTAGTCATCGAATTCGGTTGACGCTTTCGGTGATGATCATTGTTTCAGCCGTTTTTAGAACATGATGCGTGGAATGACACTGATTAAATCAAGTCAAAATCAGTGTCATTCCACGCATCATGTTCTTTATTTAACCAATGCTATCTTTTTCAACATCATCTTGACCACTACACAAATAGGCTATTGTACTCCTTTATGTCCGCTCATTCCCTCGCCGAGTGGTGGGAACGAGAAAAAATAAAACCAAACTAATTCTCAAATTATGAGGTTTAGGACGTGTTGCGTGTCACGTATTGAATGGCATCTGCTACGCAATACACAACACGCAATACGTCCCGTTTCACAACTATGAGTTCAATCAACATTATAACAGATTTACCCGGCCCCAAAAGTTTAGAGCTAGTGGCTCGACGCGAGGCCGCGACCTCACGTGGGGCGGCCAAATTGACCCAAATCGCCGTTACCAAGGCCGAGGGAGCCACCGTGACCGATGTAGACGGTAATACTCTGCTCGATTTTGCGGGAGGCATCGGCACTTTAGCCGTCGGGCATTGTCCGCCGTCGGTGGTGTCGGCCCTCCAAAATCAGGCCGAGTCGCTGATTCACATGTGCGCCATTGTCGGCAGTTACGAGCCATATATCCAAGTGGCCGAACTGCTCAATGAGATTACGCTGGGCGACCATGCTAAAAAGAGCGTTCTGACTAACAGCGGCGCGGAGGCGGTTGAGGCGGCAGTCAAAATTGCCCGTGCCCACACCGGACGACAGGGCATCATCGTTTTTGAGGGGGCTTATCATGGCCGTACCAATATGACGATGGCTATGACCAGTAAATATGCCCTGTTCAAAAAAGGATTCGGCCCCTTTGCCCCAGAGGTGTACCGTCTACCCTTCCCCAACCTTTATCGTCGCCCACCGGAGATGAGCGAGGAGGGGTTTGTCGAGTATGCGATTCAGCAGTTAGAAAATGCCCTCATCGCTCAGGTTGATCCGAGCGCGGTGGCGGCCATCGTCATCGAACCGGTGCAGGGTGAGGGGGGATTCTTGCCCACGCCGCCCCGTTTTATGCAGAAGATTCGTGAGCTATGCGACCAGCATGGCATCGTTATGATTGCCGATGAGGTGCAGTGTGGGTTTGCTCGTACTGGCAAACTGTTTGCTATGGAGCATTACAACATCGTGCCCGACCTGATGACAACGGGTAAGTCATTGGCCGGTGGCATGCCCCTCGCCGCAGTGACGGGGCGCGCCGAAATTATGGATGCGCCTCATCCGGGTGGTTTGGGTGGAACCTACAGCGGCAATCCGCTGGCATGTGTGGCCGCGGTCGAGGCCATCACCATGATGCGCCAGCCTGAATTTTTGGCTCGTGCCCAAGCGGTCGGAGCCAGATTCTGGGAGCATCTGCAACATATCCAGCGCCAAGCCGATAATAAACTGGTTGGCGATATTCGGGGCTTAGGGCCGATGTTGGTCATGGAGTTGGTCAAAGGTCGTGATACCAAACAGCCCGCTATGGAGGAGACCGCCCGCGTCACCCAAGAGACGTTCAAACAGGGGCTAATTACGATTCGGGCGGGTCTGTATAGCAACTGCGTCCGATTTTTACCGCCGCTAAATATCACCGACGACCAGATTGACGAGGGCATGGCAATCGTCGCTGATGCGGTACGGACGGTGAGTCGAGAGAGATAAACTAAAATACTTTTTGACGGGATTAACACGGATTAACACGGATTTTTTGCCTGTTTTCTCAACACCCGACATCTTGATTAGAAAAAAGATTTTTTGACAGGATTAACAGAATTGACAGGGTTTTTTGCTTTTAATCTTGTTAATTCTGTTAATCCTGTCAAATATTATTCTATAATTAGCCTAGGTTAAACATTTTGTCGGGTAGTAAGGTCTGTTTTTAATCCGCGTTTATCCGCGTCCTTTATCAAACGGAAACAACTGAAATGTGGTATCAAACAACCTTTCGTTTACCCCCGTTTCGGCGGGGCTTTCATTTAATTACCCATCTGGTCGAGCAGAACTGTGCCGAACTGAGCCAGTTTAAGGTTGGGCTGGCGCATGTCTTTATTCAGCACACCTCAGCCAGTCTCAGTTTGAACGAGAATGCCGACCCAACCGTCCGCACCGATTTTGAGAGCCATTTTAATAAGATGGTTCCCGAAAACGCACCCTACTATCGCCACACCTACGAAGGGCCAGACGACATGCCGGCTCATATCAAAGCGGCTCTGCTCGGTAGCTCGGTCAGCCTGCCGATTACCGATGGACGATTTAACATGGGAACATGGCAGGGTATCTACCTGTGCGAACATCGGAATCGGGCTTCGGGGCGGATTCTTACGGTGACGTTGCAGGGTAACACAGGAAGATAGTGTTGACCTGTTGACTGATAACCTTGGGCTAAAGCCACAAGGCTAAGAGCTTCAAGACCGCTGAAGCCTATCTAGCTGGCTTTAGCCTGCTTAAGCTATTAGCATCGGGATTTATTCCGATGTCCCATCTTCAGTGCCTTTGAAGGTGATGAAGGCAATAAATCGCCTACTACAAACGTTAAGTTTATATGATAAGGAGAGATATATGATTATCAAAGTAGAAAGAACAGGTGATATAGCCCATTTTGAGGCTATTTTAAGTGAGGTAGCCGCTCAGGAATCGGTTGCTGGAATCTTAGTTTTAGCCTGCGACGCAAATGATTTTGGCCCAGCCATCACAGATAGTTTAAAGTCCATAACCCAACCTGTATTTGGTGGTATTTTTCCTGAAATTATCCATGATAATGAAAAATTATCATGTGGTACGGTTGTGGTTGGTTTTTCCCATGCCCCTGATGTACAGGTTATTCCATCATTAAGTGATCCCACCGTTGATTATGGGACAATTATTGAAGAAAAATTTCCTGATGTGGAACATGTTCAGACGATGTTTGTGTGGGTTGATGGTCTCTCTAGTCGTATTAGTGCCTTGATTGACAGTTTGTTCAATGTTTTCGGCTTAGAGTTTAACTATATTGGTGGGGGGGCTGGGTCACTTAGTTTTCAGCAAAAACCTTGTCTATTCACCAATGAAGGCTTAATCGAAGATAGCGCGGTGTTGGCTCTGTTTGATATGCCTAGTGGTATTGGAGTTAGTCATGGTTGGACAACTATCAGCGATCCCTTCCGAGTGACTGAGTCTGAGGGAAATGTTATCAAAACAGTTGATTGGCGACCCGCGTTTGAGGTTTATCGAGAGGTCGTTGAAGCGGCAAGTGGTCAGAAATTCACAGATGATAACTTTTTTGAGATAGCCAAAGCCTACCCCTTTGGTATCAGTATATTGGATTCTGAGAAGATTGTTCGTGATCCAATTATGCGGGATGAGAATGATGCTCTAATCTGTGTGGGAGAAGTACCTCAAGAATGTTATGTTAGTATTTTGACAGGTAATATTACTTCATTAGTTAGTGCGGCAGGAAACGCCCTAAATATGGGTAATGCTGCGTTCGAGGCTGAATCAGAAGATAAGATGACTCTGTTTATAGATTGTATCTCACGAGTTTTGTTCCTCGAGGATCAATTTTATCAAGAATTAGAGGCTGTATTTACTGAAAGTGAAATGATGGTTGGTGCTTTAACTTTGGGTGAGATTGCGAATAGTGGGCAAGATTACCTAGAATTTTATAATAAAACAGCCGTTGTTGGAATATTAGGAGTATCCACATCAAGGTGATTCCAAGAGTTCGGAAGTTTACGAAATTTCCGAACTCTTGATAGACGATATTAGGAAATGAACGATTCGATAAAACAACTTCAAATTTTATATGAAATTGCCATGTCAATTGGAACTAGCCTTGATCTGCAAGCCATGCTAAAACACAGTTTGCAAACTATCTTGCGAAAACTCAACTGCTCTGCGGGGGGGATTTATCGGTTACAAAAAGATAAGAATGGCATGGTGTATGAGAAAATCTATACAATTCCGCGCTCTATTAGGCATAATAAAACCTACAAAGCGGCCTTACAACAAATCCACATCTTGGCAAACGACCAACATTTTCAGCAACAACTACCCTTGATACAATCAAATGGAAATAGTAATTTTCATATCCTAGAACTGCATGATTTTGGGTTGATGATTTTGATAAAGAATGGCAAACCATTAAATCCATACATGATCAAATCATTGAATCCGATACAAGCCAAGTTAGCCAGTTCCTGTAATGCCTGTATACAAAATGAGGAATTATCTAAAAAAACGATAGAATTAAAAGAGTCCAGTAACACCTTACTGCAAGTCATGGAAGATATGAAACGTACTCAAGAGAAAGTCGAGTACCTTGCAACCAAAAATCAAGTCATTTTGAACGCTATTCCAGATTTAATGTTTTACATTGATTCGGCTGGTTATCTTTTGGATTATAAGATTACAGCCGAAAATGATTTGCCCGTTAATATTTCTTCTGAGGCCATGCAGGGCAAACATATTAAAGAAATGTTACCCCCACCGTTGGTTGAGCAAATTTTAAAACATGCTAAAAAAGCACTCGATACGAAAAATATACAATTATATGAGTATTCCATGCCTGTTCAGCGAGGTGTTGAATTTTTTGAAGCCCGCTTTGTAGCGAGTGGAGATAATGAAGTATTAGCCATTGTACGCAACATTACAACACGTAAACAAAACGAAGAACAGATTGAGGTATTGGCTAGATTTCCTGCCGAAAACCCCGACCCTATTTTACGAGTGGCCCAGGATGGTACACTTTTATATGCAAATGAAGCGAGTCAACTTGTCTTGGATAATTGGTCTTGTGAAGTCGGCCAATCTGTACCAACCGACTGGTATCATTTGGTGGTTGAAACCTTACAACTTGCCCATAATCAAACTTTTGAAATTCAAATCAACGAACAAGTTTACTCCTTTATACTCACCCCCATCCATGAGTTAAATTATGTTAATTTATATGGTCGTGATGTCACCGAACGATATGAATTGGATAGATTACGAGATGAGTTTATTGCCACAGTATCGCATGAATTACGAACTCCATTAGCGTCAATTATGGGTTATACTGAAATCATCCTCGCCGGACGACCCGGCCCATTGACCGATGTTCAACGTCGCTTTTTAGAAAATAGTTACAGTGGCTCTAAGCGATTACTCAAATTGATTGAAGAAATTTTGACCGTTTCACATATTCAACAGGGGACACTAACCTTAGACAAAAAACAGTTTATACCAACTCAAGCAATTGAGACTGTTCAAGAGATGGTGGTTTCCTTGGCTACCAATAGGTCAATTTCTTTAGAGATTAAAAACGATTGGCCCGACCATGTTCAGATACTCGGTGATTCAAGACGATTGGAACAAGTTTTAATCAATTTGATTGGAAATGCGGTCAAGTTCACACCCGAAGGGGGAAATGTAACTATTCACTCATATCAAGCTAATCAAAGCTGGTGTGTTGAGATTGTTGACACGGGGATTGGCATTCCTGAAGAAGATATTTCTAAACTATTCCAACGATTTCACCGAGGCAGTAATGTTGCTTCCGAACAGATTCAAGGTACAGGCTTGGGGCTTTATGTTTGCAAAGCAATCATCGAAGGGCATGATGGACAGATTGGCCTTGAAAGCCAATCCGGTCAAGGAACGCGGGTTTGGTTTCATGTCCCACTGATTGATACCCATTCCCATAAATGATTCCAAGTGAAAAATTCACGGTACGCATGTTTGGAGGATGCAAACTTGACAACACAAATCAACTTTAGTATTCTCATGTGATAATATCACGCCAGGGGCAATCATGTTAATTAGGTTTGTTGTTGAAAATCTAAATCGAAGGACGAAACTCCTACCATTGGAAGTACTGAAGTTTTCAAGTTGTCAAAAGCCATTTTTCTCCTTGTAGGATCAAAAATAAAACTAACGTTAAAAGAAATCGAAAAAAATAGTTAATCAGCGCGATACATGATGAATTAGTTCATGTATCGCGCTTTCGCGAGAAAATCCTATGTTGTAGTGGTCAGCTTGATGTTGAAAAAGGAGTGCAATAGCTTCTCAGCTATTGCCAGCAAAAGCAAGATGCTTGTAAAAGTTCAGTAATACCACCCTAGAAACCCGATTTCTCAAAGAAATCAGGTTTCTGACGCTCTTTCTGGCGAGTTCACTGAATATTTACAGATGCTTTTGCACTCCAACATCATCTTGACCACCTCAGAAAATCCTATGTTAATTCCTGCTAAACGCGCCAACGCGCTACCTAAACTGTTTTTTGCTGAACTGAACAAACGCATCGCTGTTTTACAAAAAGAGGGGGCTGACATTATCCGACTTGATGCCGGTAGCCCCGATTTAGCCCCAAACGAGACGATTTTGAGTAGTCTCAAAACGACCACCGACGACCCGACTCAACATGGGTATGGTGGTTATCGGGGTCAACCCTATCTGCGAGAGGCGATTGCGGCCTATTACCAGAACCGCTTCGGCGTGACCTTGGCCGATGATGAGTTGCACCCTTTAATCGGCTCCAAAGAGGGGCTGGCGAACCTCCATTTGGCTTGGCTCAACCCCGGCGACCTATCGTTGATTCCTGATCCTGCTTATGTGGCTTATCAGGCCGTGCCGATTTTGGCGGGCGCACGAACAGAGAGTTTTCCCTTGCTCGAAGAACGAGGCTGGCTACCTGATTTAAACGCCATTTCCCAAGAAAGTGCCGAAGCCGCTCGCATGATGTGGTTGAACTACCCGAATAATCCGACTGGCGCGCCCGCATCGCTGGAGTTTTTCCAAGAAGCGGTTAATTTCTGTCGGAAGTATCAGATTCTACTGTGCCATGACGCACCCTATACCGATGTCACCTTTGATAGCTACCGCGCCCCTAGTCTGTTAGAGATACCGGGGGCTAAAGAGGTGGTGATTGAGTTCAACTCCTTCTCGAAAACCTATAACATGGCCGGTTGGCGAGTCGGCATGGCGGTGGGAAATTCGGTGGCCGTGCAAGCTCTTGCCAAAGTCAAAACCCAGATTGATTCAGGATTAGGCAAGCCGATTCAACACATGGCCGCCACCGCCCTCACCAGCGACCAAAGTTGGCTGACCGAACGAAACGCCATCTATCAAGAACGCCGCGATCTCTGCTTAAGCCTTTTGTCAGAGATGGGAATCGAAGCCTGTCGTCCTGTTGGAGGATTGTACGTCTGGTTTAAGACTCCGGTCGGATACAGCTCTGTCGAGTTCCAGACAAAAATGTTGGAGGAGGCCCATGTCTCCCTCTCGCCCGGCACGATGTATGGTCAGCAAGGCCAAGGCTGGATGCGCCTATCCTTTGTTTCAGATGTGTCGGTCATACGGCATGCCTTAGAACGTATGAAAAGACTACTGACATGATCACCTCCACTAAAAACCCTCGTATTGTTGAAATCCGCAAACTGAACCAACGTAAACATCGCCATCGCCAAGACCGTTTCTTGGTGGATGGCTTACAACTGCTCAGTTTAGCCGTCCAGAATCGACGCGCTCGCCCCCACCAGATATTTTACTGTGCCGAGTTGTTCAACGGTCAAACCGCGCCTCGCCTGCTGACACAGTTGAGTGAGGCTGGTGGTGAACCCATCTCCGTTTCGGCAAAGGTGTTAGCTACCCTGTCCGAGCGAGACTCGCCCCAAGGATTGGTCGCTACCTTTGCCATAAGCAGTGTCACTCAAAGTCAGGCCAACATTCTGGACACATTACCAGTCGAGCATGCCAGTTTGGTGCTGATTCTGGATCAACTGCAAGACCCCGGCAACTTGGGAACCATGCTCCGCACGGCTGACGCGGTGGGCGCGTCGGCTGTGTTTCTATTAGCCCCCTCGGTTGATCCGTTTGACCCGAAAACGGTGCGTGGCACTATGGGGTCAATCTTCACCATGCCGTTTGTCACCGTCACAGAACCGTTCCCGTTATTCGAGCAACTGCGTCAACGAAACTACCGTTTGGTCGGGGCTGATGGTCGGCGCGGAGACACTGTCTGGCAGAGCGACAGTTTACATGGCTCGGTGGCGTTGCTGTTAGGCAACGAGGCCCGCGGCCTACGGACGGAACTGGATTCTCATGTGGAGCGTTATGTTAGCCTACCGTTGCGTGGTCAAGCCGAAAGTTTGAATGTGGCGGTGGCGGGTGGGACATTGATGTATGAGTGGTTGCGGAGTAATATTTGACGAATGGGTAAACCCCTATTAATGAGGACGAAACTCCGGTTCAATGGTTGATAGATGGCGCGCCGGTAGAAAATGACCGATTACTGGTGGACGGAGTTGATGTATGAGTGGTACCACGACGCTCATGAACGATGTTTTTCGTGGGAATTTATTTGGGAAGTATTGAGAACAGAATTATGACCACCATAAGCATTGGTTTTATCCAGTTTGCGCCAAAATTAAATAATTTGGCCTCAACAATTCAAACACTCGAGCAACTGTTCCAAGATTATGTCGATCCGACCATCGACCTACTGGTTCTACCGGAACTGGGCAATTCGGGCTATAATTTCCCTTCGCCAGAGGTGGCTTGGGTCAGTTCAGAAACCGTCACAAAAAGCCTGTTTATCGACTATCTGGTCGGGCAGGCCGAAAAATATAACCTGCATATCGTCTCTGGATTTAACGAGCGGTCAGGCGATAAACTATATAACAGCGCGGTGCTGGTCGGGCCAACTGGCTATATCGGTCGGTATCGCAAACTGCATCTGTTTTTGAATGAAAAGGATTTTTTCGAGCCGGGCAATTTAGGCTTACCGATTTTTGATATTGGTCAGGCTCAAATTGGCATGTTAGTCTGTTTTGATTGGGTTTTTCCAGAGGCCTGGCGAGTTCTGGCTCTCAAAGGAGTCGATATTATTTGCCATCCTTCTAATCTGGTATTGCCCGGCTTGTGTCAAAGTACTGTGCCCAGCCATGCTCTGATGAACCATGTTTATGTTATCACCGCTAACCGTATTGGCACCGAAGAAAATCTCACCTTCACCGGCCTTTCGACCATTGCCGGGCCGACGGGACAGGTGCTCTATCAAGCCACCCAAACTAACGTCGAAGTCGGTTTGGTTGATGTTGATTTGAGTGAAGCTCGCGACAAGGCCATCACTGCTCGCAACGATTTATTTGCTGATCGGCGAGTCGATGTTTATGGGGATTTGGTGTCTTAAGCAATCAAGCATGTTTACGAAAATTGTGCTACAATATCAATATCGAATTTATAGCAAGATTCGGAGAACATGAGAACATGACCGTAAAATAGAATTTTGATGAATTAAACTCAGACAGAGGGGGTTTACTATGACAACATTACCTTGGGAACAACGAATAGAGCATGTCATGCTTGAACTGGCAAAAAGCTCTCATGAGTTGCGCCAAAAAATGACCGAAATGGCCGAACAGGTCAAACGGAATGAAGAGAAGACGATTCAGAATGAAGAGAGCATGACCCGCACTCGTAAAGAGATGGGGGAGGTG
>JAUCGA010000028.1:39854-57662 GCA_030377865.1 Anaerolineales bacterium HSG25
GGCATGCGGGAATGACATAAAAGTTGGAACTGCCTAAATTCAGACAGAGGAGGTTTACCATGACAACGTTACCTTGGGAACAACGAATAGAGCATGTCATGCTTGAGTTGGCAAAAAGCTCTCATGAATTGCGCCAAAAAATGACCGAAATGGCCGAACAGGTCAAACGGAATGAAGAGAAGACGATTCAGAATGAAGAGAGCATGACCCGCACTCGTAAAGAGATGGGGGAGGTGAGCAAGCGACTTGGACGTATTGTAGAGGATATTATTGCCCCTGATTTGCCGGATATGTTACGAATGTTGGTCGATTGTCCTGCAAATGAGGAGATTGCAGTCAACACAAATGTACAACGCCTCCATCCGGGTAAACCGACCTCTGGTCAACGGCAAAAGGTAGAGATTGATGCTATGGCCGCTTGTGGGAACTATGTTCTCATCAACGAAACCAAAAGTACACTCAGAACGGAGCATATCCAACGGTTACAGGAGTTGTTGACGGTGGCACGTGACTACTTTCCTGAATATCAACACTATCAATTTATTGGTTGTGTAGCCTCGCTCCATGTCGGAGATGATTTGATTCGTTACGCCAATCGGCAGGGGTTGGTGGTATTGGCGATGAAAGAGGGTCTCATTAAAATTGTTAATCGTGATGATTTCTCTATCCGATATTTTTAGGTATATCCTCGCTAATTCACATAGCGTTTTCTTGATAACGTAAGCCTTGCTCTCCACGGTTATTCGCCGTCCGGCAATCTAAAATCCAAAATCCCCAATCTAAAATCCTATGCGTTTAAAATCAATTGAAATTCAAGGTTACAAATCGTTCGCCAAAAAGGTACAGCTTGTTTTTGACCAAGGTTTAACCGCCGTGGTTGGGCCCAACGGGAGCGGTAAATCGAACGTCGTCGATGCCATCCGCTGGGTGTTAGGCGAGCAGAGTTATAGCAGTTTACGAGGCCGTAAAACCGCCGACATGATCTTTTCTGGCTCGGATGGTCGGGCGCGCCTGAGCATGGCCGTGGTGACGCTCCTGCTTGACAATACGGCCAAATGGTTGCCCCTCGACTTTAGCGAGGTCACGATTTCGCGCCGAGCCTATCGCTCTGGTGAAAATGAGTATTACCTGAACGACAGTCGGGTACGACTCAAAGATGTGGTTGAACTGTTAGCTCAGGGCGGCATGAGTCGCCAAACTTACACCGTCATCGGACAAGGCACTATCGACCAGATTCTGGCCTTGCAGTCGGGTGAGCGCCGAAAACTGTTCGAGGAGGCCGCGGGGATCACTTTCCATCGTCAAAAACGGGTCGAAAGTCTGAAACGATTGGAAGAGACGCGGGCCAACTTGATACGAGTTAACGATCTGGTGCAGGAGATTGAGCCACAGTTGAAGCGACTCTCTCGTCAAGCAAAACGGGCCACCGACCATTATGGACTAATTAGCGAACTGGCCGAGAAGTTGCAAATTTGGTATGGCTATCAGTGGCGCACCGCCCAACGCCGTATGCATCAGGCCGAAATCGCTCTTAAAACCAGCGAAAACTCTTTTAAGGTACAGCAGAAACAGCTACAAGAGCTTGAAACTCAGATTGCGGCTCTGCGGCAACAACAGGCCGATTTGCGGCAGAATATGGGAGAGCAGTACGGTCAGAATCAGCAATTGAATCGGCAAGCAGATGGGGTACAACGGGAGATGGCGGTCAACGACGAGCGCCTACGTCAGTTTGCGACCCAACGTCAAGAAATTGCTGATGATTTGGCGGTGTTGGAGAATAGCTTAAGCGCGCATCATGAGCAGATTGCTCTGGATGAAACGGAGCTTGATCAGATTAAGACGGCCTATCAAGCGGCTGAGTTGGAACTACGTCAAACTAGTCAACAGTTGGCAACCCATCAGGCCGAACAGAAGGAGATTGTCAGTCAGCGGGTGCTTATTGAGCGGGAACGGCAACGGCTAGAGACCGATTTAGCCAAACGGCAAACTCAACAAAACCAACTGTTAGAGCGACGCGAAACCTTGACCCAAGAGCAGAGTGATTACACGGCTGAGGTTGCTCGCTTGCAGGACGAACAAGTTCGCTTGCAAGCCGAGCATGACGAGCAGGCGCAAAGGCTGGTCGGTTTGGCTGATTCGATTACCGAGTTGGAGACAGATCGTAATGAAGGACGGGGTCAACTGATAACCCTCATTGAGCGGGGCGAACAGTTGCAAGAACAGCTTAAGCCACTTGACCAGCAACGAGAAGGACTGAAAGCACGGCAGGATGTATTAGGCAAGTTACGAGCCGACATGGACGGCTACCATGAAGGGGTGCGGGCGATTTTGCATCAGAAAAATGGTTTAACGGGCATTATCGGCCCGGTCAGTCGGATTATTCAGGTTCCGCCAGAGTTGGAGGTGGCGATAGAGGTCGCTTTGGGCGGGCGTTTGCAAGATATTGTGGTTGAGGATTTTGCCACGGCGCAAAAAGCGGTGGCCTATTTGAAGCAGAAACGTTTGGGGCGGGCTACCTTTTTACCGCTCGATACGCTACGGGTGCTTTCTCCGGCGCAATTGCCCAAGACGGCGGGGGTGGTCGGTTTGGCCTCGGTGTTGGTGCAGGTTGAAACAGGTTTAGAAAAAGTAGCTGAATTTACCCTAAATCGGACGATTGTGGCCGAGGATTTGGCTTCGGCTCGACAGGCTTTTGAGGCCATGCGGGGCGGGTTTAATCTGGTTACGTATGATGGCGAGTTGATGCGCTCTAGTGGAACGGTAACGGGCGGTCAGTCGCGGGGCAAACGTGGTCGGCAAGGGACGTTTTTGGCTCGCGAGCGAGAATGGCGCGAACTACCCGAACAGTTGGCTCGGTTGGCCGAAAAACGGCGGGCGGTCTCGACAGAGTTGGAGCAGAATCGGCATGAGATTGCCACTTTGGAGAATGAGATTCAACGGTTAAGTGATGCTCGTCGGGAGCGGTTCAAGCAGAGAGACCAACTGCAAACCGAGGTGACGAAACTGAGCCGAGGTATCGAACAGGTGGTTAATAATATCGGCTGGCAACAGGAGCTACAGAGCAAAGGTCAGGCTGAGTTGAGCCGATTGGCCGAGCGGGAGACTGAGAGTCAGCAGGATGTACAACAGGTTGAGACCGCGTTGCAGAAACTGACGAGTACCATCAATCAACTGAGTACCGAAATCGACTCGTTGGCCGATACTAAACTGGTCGCCGCGGTGGAGGCGGCTAAAACAGCGGTGTCTGAGGTGCGGGAAAAACAGCAAAAGCAACAACTTCTGCTCGACAATCATCAGACTATTTTGCGGCAGTTGACGAATCAGATTAAGAGCAAGCAGTCCCGCGGGCAGATGTTGGCTCAGGAAGAGGCACAGTTACAAACCAAACAGACTAGTTTGCAAGAACAACGTCAGCAGTTGCAGGCACAACAAAACGAGCAGAAAGGCACGTTTGAGACACTTGAGCAGACCTCAAACGAAATTGCCACGACCTTAAGTCAGCAAGAGCAGGTTGAGCGAAACACACGTAAACAGTGGCAGAGGCTGGAGAGCGACTTACGAGCCGCCTCGATTACCGCTACCAGAGCGCAGGACACGGTGGCGAATCTGACTCGTCAAGTTGAGGATGATTTGGGCCTGGTCATGTTAGAGTTGGCTGAGTACGACCGTCCCAAACCCGTTCTTTCGGTGGCTGAATCGTCAGCGTCGCAGGAGGCAGAGGGTCAGCAGACAGAAGGTCAGCAGATAGAAGGTCAGGAAACAGAGGAACAGAATGGTGAGATTGTCGTCAAAGATGGCTTAACGGTTCAACTAGAAATGACGATGGAGTCGCCGCCAGAAGTGGAACTGATTACTCCCGACCAGCTACCGGAAGTCGATGAGTTGCCGCCCAAGTTGGAAGTGGAGCTAAAACAGTTGCGGAATAAAGTGCGACGTTTGGGCAACATCAATCAAGATGCACCCCGCGAGCATGCCGAGTTGAAAACACGGTATGATTTTTTGACCACTCAGATGAGCGATTTGGAGAGTGCGGCGGAAAATCTGCGGGAAGTGATTAGTAAGTTGGATGATATTATGCGCGAGAGTTTTATCGAGACTTTTCAGCAGGTGTCGGTGGAGTTTAAGAAATATTTTAAGGCCATGTTTGGCGGGGGCGAGGCCAATATTATTTTGACTGACCCGGATGATTTGTCGGTCAGTGGGGTTGATATTATGGCTCGTCCGCCGGGGAAACGGTTGCAGAGCATGGCCCTGCTGTCGGGCGGAGAGCGCTCGTTGACCGCGCAGGCGTTGATATTTTCATTGTTGCGAATCAGCCCGACTCCGTTTGTGATTTTTGACGAGGTGGATGCCATGCTCGACGAGGCCAATGTGAGCCGCTTTCGGGATGCGCTAGTCGGCTTGGCGAACGATATTCAGTTTATTGTGGTCACTCATAACAGGAAAACAATTGAAGCGGCTCGTACAATTTATGGCGTGTCGATGGGTGCCGATTCTGTGTCGCAGATATACTCGCTCAGGTTAGATGAGTGGACCGAGCAGATTGATGAGCAGTAATGAAAATACTGAAAAATAGTAGTAAAAGTTCAGTAAAACCGTCCTAGAAACCCGATTTCTTTAAGAAATCGGGTTTCTGACGCTCCTTCTGGCGAGTTCACTGAATATTTACATAGCAAGCAGTACACCTGTTCGGGAATAACTAATCGTCTCATAAAAACTCAAAATCGAGATACATGGAGTGCAAAAGCAAGATACTTTTGCCAGAAATAACCATGCAAAAGCAAGATGCTTTTGCACTCCGTTATTTCCGAACAACTCTGTTGAACACCTACTAGACTAAGGCAAATAATACCCTCATGAAAAGCCCAAGAAGATATCCCAAGATCAAACGCTCTCAAACCAGAAAAACTGTCCTTGTCACCTTTAGTGATGGACATGTGTTAAAAGGGCCGGTCGGCGAAACTATTGAAAGTTTTGTGCAGTCGAAAAGTTTTACTTCCCAATTAAGGCCAGTTGCCTGCCATGTCGATGGACAACTCCGTGAGTTGACTTATCCAATCAAGCAGGATACGCAGGTACGGGTGTTGACCTTAGCTGACAGTGACGGACGGCGAGTCTATCGGCGCTCCTTATCATTATTATTAGTCGCCGCGGCGCACGATTTGTTTCCCACAGCCAAAATTGTGATTGACTATGGCCTAAATTTTGGCGGACTATATTGTCAGGTCAAAGAACGCCCCCCCTTTAGCGAAACCGAGCTAAAACAGCTTGAAACTCACATGCAGGCAATGGTTGAGGCCGATATTCCGATTATTAAAGAGCATATTTCTCATGATGAGGCTCGAATGGTGCTAAAAAATCTAAAGGATAAGTTACGCCTGCTCAAGCATCGCCATAAACCTTATGTGACGGTCTACCGAATGGGTGAATATCGAGATTATCTGCACGGCTACATGGTTCCCTCAACCAGCTATTTAGAAACATTTGCCCTCGATAAATATTCTGATGGTTTTGTTCTCCGTTATCCCAACCGAGATAGTCCCACAGAATTACAGTCTCGGGTCGATTACCCAAAATTAGTTAGCGTCTTTAAAGAATACGGTGACTGGATGGATAAGCTGGACATTCGGGATGTGGGGGCACTGAATGAGGTCGTCACCTCGGGCAACCATCTGGAGACGATTTTGGTTGCAGAGGCGCTACAAGAGCAGAGGATTTCTCAAATTGCTACCTTGCTAGCCAGTTTAGAGAGGAAAATTCGTTTAGTTTTAGTTTCTGGCCCTTCATCGGCGGGAAAAACTACTTTTAGCAAGCGGCTGGCGATTCAGCTACTGGCTCACGGAATTCAACCGCTCACCTTGGGGCTTGATGATTTTATCGTCAACCGCGAAGATACCCCCCTTGATGAGGAAGGGGATTACGATTACGAGAGCCTCTACTCCCTAAATTTAGCACTATTTAATGATGTCCTACTCCGTTTAATGGCCGGTGACGAGGTCTCCTTACCTCATTACAACTTTTTTACTGGCAAAAGTGGAACCGGACAAACCGTCTCGATTGGGCCAGAGCAGATGATTATCGTCGAGGGAATTCATGGCATGAATCCCGACCTTGTACCTCATATCCCACCCGATAAAATATTCCGTATCTTTGTTTCGGCGTTAACCCAACTAAATATGGATCGGCATAACCGTATTCCGACTACCGACACTCGGCTTTTACGGCGCATGACCCGTGATGCCAAGCACCGAGGCTACAACGCTACCGACACTTTAACCCGCTGGCCCAAAGTGCGCCAAGGCGAGCATCGCTGGATATTCCCCTACCAAGAAAATGCCGATGTCGTTTTTAATTCTGCTTTGGTCTACGAGTTGGCCTGTATCAAACCACTGGTCGAGCCATTATTACGACAGGTTGAACAGGGTACAACCAGCCATATTGAGGTCAAACGTTTACTTTCATTTTTGCAGTGGTTCGCTCCTTGTCCACCCGACCTGATCCCCCCCAATTCGATATTACGCGAGTTTATCGGCGGGTCGGTACTACGATCATACAGACCGGGATTAAAAAATAAAACTTTGAGAATGAAGAATGACGAATGAAAAACGCCATCCATCATTTGAAACAGAGTTCCAGTATCCTGTTTATTGCTATTTTTTTGACCGTATTAACCCTCTATTACTTAACTCTAGCCCCCGGTGTGATCGGTGGTGATGCGGGTGAGCATCAGTTGGCCGCGCCCCTGCTAGGTATACCCCATGCCACAGGATACCCCCTTTATATTCTACTCGGCAAACTGTGGACGCTCCTAATTCCCATGGGGAGCATGGCTTGGCGCATGAATCTGCTCTCGGCGGTGGGTAGTGCCTTGGCCGCGAGCGTTACTGGTTTGGTGATTTATCAGCTTAGTCAAATTGAGGGGGATAATCAGAGCGGAGTCCAACATTTACGAGGACAAAAACAGACCTTGCAGGGGACCAGCTTGTCCCTCCCCGGAGCCTTTATCGGCGCGCTAACCCTGGCCTTCGGGTTGACTCTATGGCAATGGAGCATCATCACCGGAGTACGCTCCATCAATGTCCTCTTTTTTGCCTTGCTTACCCTTGAAGCGATTCTGTGGGCCAAACAATGTACTACCAACAACCAGCATCAGGCTGACAGGATGTTACACTGGTTAGCCCTAACCGTCGGGCTAAGTTTAGCCCATCATCGCACTACCGTTTTTTATCTCCCCTCGCTGGTATTGTGGATTTGGTGGCATGATCGCAATCTGCCGTGGCAACCAAAACGTTGGTTACCGTTGGTTGGGTTGTCGCTGTTGCCCCTGTCTCTATATGGATTTATCTACCTACGCGGCATCAACAATCCGCCCTATACCCACGAAACGATTACAGATTTACAAAGTTTTTGGTTCCTCGTCGGGGCGAGCGATTCGTCAGGCTTGTTTATGTATGTTGACCCGCAGTTCTTCTGGGCACGACTGGCCTTTATATGGCATGACATTCTGGCTCAACTGTCATGGCCCGGTGTCCTATTGGCTCTGCTCGGCACAGGCTGGCTTATCTGGCGACAACCGAAACAGTTCCTCTTTCAGGGGCTACTGGTTCTACTGTTGTTTCTATTTGTGCTTGACTTTGAAGTCGTGAATCTATCCGAAGCGCCGACATGGTACCTCATGCCAGCCTATTTTATTTTTGCGGTGTGGGTAGGATTAGGGGTGAATGTTGTCTTACGGTTGTGGTTGATTGTCCTACAACGGTTTAAGTTGCTTCCAACGTTTAAATTCCCCCCATTGTCCAGAACTGTTAAGTTCTCATCAGCATTAGGGTTTGACAAGAATTCTACCCCCTCCCAACCTTACCTGAAATCACCTCGCAAGGGCAAAACTTCCCCCCTTGTAGGGGGGATTGAGGGGGGTAGAGCTGTTGTCAAACCCGACTCTCTGTCTGAAAATCAGGACTTAACAGCCCTCTCCCCCTCATCGCTGGCTGAGCCTGCCGAAGTCAATTCCCCTTCGACAAGCTCAGGAGACGATGGAGAAGCCTCCCTGTCACAACCGCGTGAACGACACCTGATCAGCCATGCTCTTTTGGCACTGTGTTACGTGCCGCTCCTCGGTTTGTTGATTTACAGTCTGGCTCAACCGAACTGGCAACAGATTTATCAGCAATCTATCACCCCGTTGGACGATTGGCGACAACTGTTACGCGGCGCGCAAGCCCAACGCTTTGTTGATAGCACTCTGCCTTATGTAGAGCCAAATAGCTTTATTCTGGGTGATTGGGAGCAGTTCACCCCGTTGATGTATGCTCAACTAATTGACGGTCAGCGCCCTGATGTCACGCCCCGAATCCCGCTCGACAACTGGCCGAGCCAAATCGAAACAGCTCGTGAGCGCGATCAGCCAACCTACCTCATGCGTAAAACCGCTGATTTAATCGGCACCCCCTATTTGAGCATGGTCGGCCCGCTGATTCATCTACAAACCGAGCCAAACTTAGAGACCCCGACCGACATCACCATGCTCCAAGCCAATCTGGAGGATGAACTAGAACTGATTGGGTATCGGCTCAAGATTGTGCCTCAAGATACACCGGGCGGCGAGCAGGCTGGCCCGATTATACAAGTGACTCTCTACTGGCGAGCGTTGCACACCCTAGAATGGGATTACGCCCTGTCACTGCGCTTACTCGATCAGCATGGCACCGAGATATACAAAAAGGATGCGGTTCATCCGGTGTTGAGCAGTTATCCAACCCGTTTATGGCACACCGGCGAGGTAGTGGCCGATTTTTACGAACTGTCGCACCCACCCCAAACGCCGCCAACCACACTCTGGGTTCTAGTTTATCGTACCGAGGGAACAGGGCAGTGGCACAACTTGCAACTCAACGACTCGGAGCCGCTCCAAGATGGGGTGCGGATTCCGGTTGCTCGGCCATGAAACCCCACTAATCTTGTCCAAAATCGGAGTAAAAGTTCAGTAATACCACCCTAAGTAGCTTTCAAAACTAACTTGTAAATTGTCATTTCCGCATGTTTTAGGCGGGAATCCACTGACAGCACTTAGATTCCCGCCCAAAGCATGCGGGAATGACATGCTAACAAAAGTGACAACTTAGAAATGAAAGTTACTTAGAAACCCGATTTCTCAAAGAAATCGGGTTTCTGACGCTCTTTCTGGCGATCTCACTGAATATTTACAAATCGGATACACCCTCGTTTTCGTGTTGAGCCAAAGTTTATCAAACTTGGGGGTTGACAACGATATTAACTTATGTTATACTTGCTTTGTAAGTTCACTGGACTAACTAAACGGTCAATCAATGATTAACTCTAAGAAAGCAACTCGAGAACAAACCAAACAACATAATAAACAGTTGGTGTTTAATACTATTTATAGCCAAGACCGAGTCAGCCGAGTCGAGATCGCCCGTTATACCTCATTAACCCGTACCACCGTCTCTAGCGTGGTCAGCGAGTTGATGGATGAAGGCTTAGTAGCTGAGGTTGGGGTTGGGCCATCCGCTGGCGGCAAACCACCTATTTTGCTCAGCGTAGTTGATGACTCATACCATCTGGTTGGCTTAGATTTAGCCAACGGCAAGTTCCGAGGAGCCGTATTTAATCTACGAGGCGAAGTCTGTCACCGAGTTACGGTGCCAATCAATGGGCGAGGTGGTAACGACGCGTTAGAGCTAGTTTATCAACTGGCCGACCAACTCGTCAAATCGACACACAGTCCATTACTTGGTATTGGAATTGGCGCTCCGGGAGTAATTGATCCCTTACAGGGCATTATTCACCAAGCGGTCAATCTTAAATGGGAGAATTTATCCCTCGCCGCACTGTTACGAGATCGATACGATTTGCCGGTTTATCTGGCTAATGACAGTCACGCCGCCGCTCTGGGAGAGTACACCTTTGGTCAGCATGATGATGCAATCAGTTTAATCGTCGTCAAAGCCGGTCGAGGGATTGGAGCCGGTATCGTCATTAACGGACAACTATTTTATGGCGACGGATACGGCGCAGGTGAGATTGGTCATGTTGTTGTGGCTGATAACGGTCAACAGTGTCAATGTGGCAACTATGGTTGTTTAGAAACCGTGGCTAGTAGCCAAGCCTTATTGGAAGAGGCCATCGCCATTGCTCAGAAAAACCCACAGTCACTGCTGAATCAGTTTGGTGATTCACCCGAACAACTTTCGATGGATCAAGTCATTGAGGCTTTTCACAACGGCGACAAATCATTAGAGCCGTTTTTGGCTGATGTGGGTCGCTACTTGGCCGTGACCATCGCCAACTTAGTCGGAGCGCTGAACATTGAGCATATCGTCATCGCGGGTCGAGTAGCCAATTTTGGCCCAGCTGTCTTAACTCCGCTCCAAGCTGAACTACAAAAACGTACCTTAAGCAGTATCGTCGCCCGAACAAAAATCGTCACCAGTAGTATGAATGATGACGTGGTGAAACTCGGTGCGGCGGCCTTATTATTAACTTATGAACTAGGATTAACCTAGACCTTTATATTAACCAACATAACTTTGAGGAGATTTTCAAAATGAGTCATTTAGAATTAGTAAAACCTAACTTTGTTCCCCCGCTAGATGAAGGATATCGTCCTGCCGTTTTAGCCAACCGAGCCTATAAGCAAGCTGTCGCAGAATCAGGTGATGGGGTTGATTTAGCCTTAGCCCTAGAACGAGCCGATGGTTCTATCTCTCGCTTTGAGCTAACCGTTTTTCCTGAAGATCATGCTCAAGCCGAGGCCAATTTACCGTATGTCGAACGCATCGTCAAGTTTTTATTGTGGCAACGTGGTGGTTGGAAGGTGTATGTTGGTGGCCCAGAAAGCATTGGCAACCATATCAAAGATGTCTACTCTGCCGATGGCGACCGAGCTTTTGACTATAAATTCATGGGCGAGAAAGTGTACGAAAAACCATTTACCGTCGTCGTTTGTTCAGCTCAAGAAGTACCATCAGCGAACGAAATCGGTCAAGCATTAGGCGGTCACTTAGAAGGCTATCGCATCGGTTTTGATCTTGGCGCTTCTGACCGTAAAGTCTCCGCCGTGGTGAATGGCGAAGCGATTTACAGCGAAGAGGTGGTTTGGCAACCTCGTCAACAACTCAACCCCGAATATCACTATAACGAAGTGATGACTGCCCTACGTACTGCCGCTTCTAAAATGCCTCAAATCGATGCTATTGGTGGAAGTTCTGCCGGGGTTTACGTCAACAACCGCCCCATGGTGGCCTCACTATACCGAGGTATTTCGCAAGAAGATTTCCCTCAAATCAAAAACATGTTCCTTCGCATCCGAGATGAGTTCGGTGTTCCGTTTGAAATCATCAATGATGGCGATGTAACTGCTCTAGCCGGAGCCATGTCCCTAAAAACAAATGGTGTGTTGGGCGTTGCTATGGGGTCAAGTGAGGCAGTTGGATATGTTTCAAAAGAAGGCACGATTACCGGCTGGCTGAACGAGTTAGCCTTTGCCCCGGTCGATTATCGAGACGATGCACCTGTTGACGAATGGTCAGGTGACAAAGGAGTGGGCGCTCTCTACTTCTCGCAACAATGTGTTTTCCGCCTAGCCCCCGCCGCTGGAATCGAAGTACCGACCGATGTGACCGATGCCGCAAGGTTAAAAGTTGTTCAAAAGAAACTGGAAGCCCATCATGAAGGAGCGACAAAAATCTGGCAAAGCATGGGCTACTATCTTGGTTACACCTTGGCTCATTACGCCGAGTTCTATGACCTCAACCATGTCCTTATTTTAGGTCGCTGTACCTCTGGTCGAGGTGGGCAACTGATCCTCGACGGAGCCAACGAAGTATTAAAAGCTGAGTTCCCTGAGTTAGCCAAAACTGTGAACATTCAACTGCCAGACGAGAAGAGCCGTCGCGTGGGACAATCCATCGCCGCCGCTAGTCTCCCCGCTCTGGCCTAAGGCACGTGGAAAAAAATAATTGTCCCGTGGAGTAGGCACGCGTCGTGCCGCACAGCGGGTGCTGACTCCTCAATTGGGATGTTTTATTTCTTCCGTCTGCCTAACATTGGTACTCTCGCAGAGATGGTGATTATCTGATCGCAAGTTTAGAAATTTCGGTCAGATAATCACCATCTCTGCCCCATGTTACGTCTCTACACCCTGTTTGACCTGAACGGTACGTTTTTGGGGATTTGGTTGGCTCACACCGCCTTTGGTTTGCCGATGGCCGTTTACCTGTTGTATACTTATATCTCGCAACTACCTCGGGAACTCATGGAATTGGCCTTTATTGATGGTGCATCTCATTTTACCGCCTTCACCAAACTGGTTTTGCCCTTGTCTTGTAAATATTCAGTGAACTCGCCTACAACGTTACTTTGTCCGAGGTATCTTAGCTGGTTCAGTGAAAGGATAGATAGTTTCGGAACGTTGATTGGTTCTCAATCTGGAGATTGGGAGCCAGATGAACTAGCGATAGTTTCAGCTATTAGAGCTGTTCGGCAATAAGAAAGGTGGGTATTTATTGGGCTATCGGAGTGCAAGAATTGTATTCTTGCCAGTCAAAATAGAATTTTGACACTCCTTTTCGCACAAATCCTTATTCCCGAACAAGTCTATTGCACTCCTGATTGCTTTGGCAATCGAAAATCCAAAATCGGAAATCATTATGCCTGATATGCTTGTAAAGCTATATGAAATCCCCCCCATAGAAGCTCTTTTAGCCCAACACTCAGCTAACGGGGTTGATATTCGGCGAGCCTTACCGCCCGAAAAACATGTTATTATTCCGTGGGTCAAAGAACATTTTAACCCCCGTTGGCCCAGCGAATGTGAAGTCGCCATTGCTCGTAAACCAGCCACCTGTTTTATCGCCGTCGAGGATGATAACCTGCTTGGTTTTGCCTGCTACGATGTGGTTCGTCCCAATATTTTTGGCCCGACCGGCGTACATGATTCGCAACGGGGACGAGGCTTGGGCAAGGTACTGCTACTAGCTTGTTTACACAGCATGGCCGCCCAAGGATACGCCTACGCCATCATCGGTGGGGTTGGCCCAGCTGATTTTTATCGTAAAGTGGTCGGTGCAGTAGAGATTGAAGGCTCTACGCCCGGTATTTATCGAGGCATGTTGTAATAAATTGGAGCGCAGACATCTTGTCTGCGGTAGGCTGGAAGCCTGCACTCTCAGAAATCGGAAATTATCATGAGCTTATACATAAAAAACGGAACTATTATTACCCCGCAACAACAACTGACCGACCATGTCGTGTTGGTCGAAAATAATCGTATTACTGACATCGGTACAGCAGAGCAAGTACCATGTCCCGCCGAAGCCCAAGTGGTTGATGCAGATGGCTTGCTGATTACACCCGGCTTTATCGACCTGCAACTGAACGGCGCGTTTGGGCTTGATTTTACCGCTGACCCGACCACCTTATGGGAGGTGGCGGCGAAATTACCTCGGTATGGTGTGACCTCATTCCTACCGACGGTCATCACTGCCCCACCAGAGAAACGAGCCTTGGCTCAAACCGTCATCACTGAACAGCGTCCGGCTGATTATCAAGGTACAACCCCACTTGGCCTCCATTTTGAAGGGCCGTTCTTTAATCCGGCCAAAAAGGGAGCGCACAACAAAAACTACATCTGTCTGCCCAACTTTGAACTGACCGACAACTGGTCGCCTGAAACGGGAGTACGTTTGGTGACCATGGCTCCAGAGATGGAGAATGCTCTGCCGGTGATTCGTGCCCTCGTCGAGCGAGGTGTGGTCGTCAGTGCCGGACACTCGATGGCGAATTATGACGAGGCCAAAACCAGCTTTAATGCGGGTGTGCGTTACGGAACTCATCTGTTTAACGCTATGCCGCCCCTTCATCATCGTGACCCCGGTTTGCCCGGTGCGCTGTTGAGCGACAGTCGCCCCGTGGTCGGCCTCATCGCTGATGGGATTCATGTTCATCCCGGTTTGGTAGACATGGTTTGGCAAACCTTGGGCGCAGAGCGACTGAATTTGGTCACGGATGCGATGGCCGCGCTCGGTATGCCCCCCGGTCAATTTGAGTTGGGTGATTACAAGGTAACTGTCACCGAGACTAGTGCTCGTTTAGCCAATGGCACGTTGGCTGGTAGCATCTTGGCGATGGATGAAGCGCTACGAAACTTAATCGCCTACACCGCCTGCTCACTCAAAGAGGCCTTACCGACCATAACCAGTACGCCCGCCCGTTTACTCGGCCTGAGCGACACGATCGGTCAAGTTGCGGTCGGCTATCATGCCGATTTAGCCTTATTAACCCCTGATTATCAGGTGGCAATGACGATTGCCCAAGGAAATATTGTTTATCAAACATAGTATCAACTATATTGATTGAAGTAGAATAATTTTCGACAGAATTAACAAGATTATGTAGTGGTCAGCTTGATATTGAAAACGGAGTGCAACGGGTTTGTAAATATTCAGTGAACTCGCCAGAAAGAGCATCAGAAACCCGATTTCTCAAAGAAATCGGGTTTCTAGAGCTACTTTACTGAACTTTTACACGGGTTTAGTCGTTGCTACAGGCAATGGCTGAACCCATTGCACTCCAACATCATCTTGACCACCACAGAATTAACAGGATTTTTGTCAATCCTACATTACATTGTCAGTTCTGCCGAAGATACTGTTAGACATTAGTAATTTGACTAACAGGTTTAGCAATCATAAGAAGGAATCATCATGACTATTAATTCTCATCTGCATAAAGAAATTCATCAGCAACCAGAGGTGTTACAAACCCTTCTCAACAATGAACGTGACGTAGTACAACAACTCGCTACCGCCATTAAAGAGCGGGATATTACCCATGTGATTATCGCCGCTCGTGGAACTAGCGATAACGCGGCTCGATATGCCAAATATCTGCTGGGCGCGGTCAACGGCATGGTGGTTACACTGGCAACCCCAAGCCTGTTCTCGATTTACAATCAGCCGCCTCGATTTGGTAACGCCCTTGTAATGGGCATCAGCCAAAGTGGGAAAAGCCCCGATATTGTGGCCGTGTTGGCCGAAGCCCGTAAACAGGGCGCACTGACCGCGGCCATTAGTAACTTTGCCGATTCGGACTTAGCCAAACAGGCTGACTATGTCATCAAACTGAATGCCGGTGAAGAGAAATCAGTTGCCGCGACCAAGACTTACACCACCTCGCTAACAGCCATCGCCGCCCTGAGTGCTAGTTTGAGCGACACTGACGAAATGTGGGAAAACCTTGGTCAAATTCCAAGCATCGTGGAGACAACACTCGGCATGTCTTCGGAAATTATCCGTAGTACCGAGCGGTATCGTTACATGGAACATTGCGTGGTCATTGGTCGAGGTTACAACTACGCCACCGCCTTTGAGTTAGCCCTTAAACTGAAAGAGCTAACCTACACCATTGTTGAGCCATACAGTAGCGCCGATTTTCAGCATGGCCCCTTGGCTCTGATTGAACAAGGTTTTCCGGTGATTATTGTCGCTCCGACGGGAGTCGTTCTGCCCGAAATGCAATCCTTCATGCGAACGCTGACTGAGCATGGGGCCGAGTTGATCACTATCAGTGATGATAAAGAGACGTTAGATTTAAGCCGAGTGCCACTAACTCTACCAACCAACGTACCGGAATGGTTATCACCATTGGTTTCGATTATCCCCGGTCAACTGTTCGCCATGCATTTGGCCCACACCCGTGACTACTCCCTCGACACCCCGCGTGGGATTCGCAAGGTGACCGAAACTCGCTAAGGCTTGTCCGAAATTTGCTAGAGAAAGAAAGGTTCTCTTATTAAAAAGAGCCGACACGATAACGTGTCGGCTCTTTTTTTAGTTTAATGATAAGTAGTTTTCAGAACTAACTTGTTAAAAACAGGAGTGTCAAAATTGCATTTTGACAGCAAGAATGGAATTCTTGCACTCCGAGAAAAGTGACAACTTAGAAATGAAAGTTACTTATATCAGGTCTCAGTCAATAAATCGGTGAAGGCAATTCATCATTTTGACTCAGTTCCTGCCTATGTAACATTATCATTATCTATAACCATCGGCTCCGGCTCCGGCTCAATAAGCGCATGTCGTTGATCATTGTCCGCCACAAGTCGAGCAATTCGTTTGGCGAAGTAGTACATCCGTTTTAGGTACTCAATCAACTCCGATTCAAGCTGGAACGTGGCTAGACGATTTGGTTCATCGGCAACCAATCGTTGAGCCAAATGGTTGCTAACTTTGTTGGCTAATTTATTGATAATCTTCTTCTCAGCCATCACCTCTCTAGCCAACTCTTGATTGCCCTGTTCCAGTGATTTTAGGGACAGTTCAACCATAGCACAGACTTCATCGTGCAGGTCAATTAATATCTCTTGGGTAACATCACTGACAACCAGATTTCGAGTTAACCGATCACGTCCAATATTGACCAGATTGTTTTGAATAATATCGGCGATATTTTCAATATAATTCGCGATGGCGATATAGTCATACAATTGGTCTGCCTGTATTTTTAACAGATTTTCCTGCGATAATTTCCCCAAATAAATCAGGATATCACCATGAAGTTTATCCACATCGTCATCCATTTTCTCCAAGGCTTGCAAATCATCCTCATCGCCATTAAAAACCGTCGGCAGAGAAACCCGAACCATTCGTAGCGTATGTCCACCGAGCCAGTTAATCTCTAGTCGTGCTCGGTCTAGGGCTAAATCGGGTGTTGCTAACAACACCTCTTCCAAATAGACAGATTTTCTGGCTGATTTATCATCTTCCTGTTTCTCAGGAATCAACCACTCCATAAATTGAGCCAAGGGGCCGGTAAACCAGATAAAGATAAAGGCATTGGCAACATTAAATATAGTATGGGCATTGGCAATCTGACGAGGAGTCTCAACCGCCAACCGAGCCACACCCTCTAAATCGGGCGGGGCGGTGGGCGATATTTCGCGCACCACCATCGCCAAAAGCGCAATAAACGGAAGCCAGATAAAAACTCCAACAAATTTGAATATTACGTGTAAAACTGCGGCTCGCACTGCCTCACGGGGTTTACCAATAGAGGCTAACAAGGCCGTAATACAGGTTCCAATATTTGCCCCAAAGGCCAGAGCAATACCAGCCTCTAAGGTGATAAATCCTTGCGAGGCCAATACAATCACAATCCCCATAGTGGCCGATGAGCTTTGTACCACTCCTGTGAACAGTGCCCCGATAAAGATACCAATAAACGGGTTGCTCATCGACTGCATAACATCAATAAATGGTTGATACGTCCGTAGAGGCTTGGTCGCATCGCTCATCACATTCATGCCAAAGAAAACCATCCCCAACCCCATCAACATCATACCGTACTGTCGATGGGTTTTTCTTTTTGAAAGGAACATCATGGCAAAACCGATAGCGATTAGCAAAAGGGCGTATTTGGTTACTTTGAAAGCCACAATTTGAGCCGTAATTGTAGTTCCAATATCTGCTCCCAAAATGATCCCAATTGATTGACTGAGCGTCATCAATCCAGCTGAAATAAAACCAACTACCAACACCGTTGTCACGGATGACGACTGAATAATAGCCGTGACAAAGGTTCCTACAAGTAACGCCTTAAAACGGTTTGTAGTTAACTGGGCCAGCATATCCTTCATTCGCCCCCCAGCAACCTTTTTCAGAGCCTCTGTCATCTGATCCATACCATACAAAAACAGAGCCAAACCACCCAACAAACTAATAACAATTGTCATAACATCTATAGAGTCGGATGTCTCTATAAATAACGCTAATGCATTCATATTCTTACACT
>JAUCGA010000029.1 GCA_030377865.1 Anaerolineales bacterium HSG25
ATAACTTATCATCGCATAAAAACTCAAATTCGAGGTCTGCGGAGTGCAAAAGCATCTTGCTTTTGCATGTTTGTCTCCGGCAAAAGCAAGATGCTTTTGCACTCCTTTATTGCCGAACAACTCTAATAATGTATTCCCTAAATTTTAGGTATTACATCTGTAAATCTACAAATTTACGAATTTTTCAATCTACTACAAAATTCATTAAAAGGATAAAATCACTCCCACTGGTTAGCGGTAAACGTTGCCCCGTTTCAAACTGATAAAATCCAGTAATCAAGCGATATTCTCCAGCAGGCAGGCCATTTTCTGGTAAGGGGATGGAGAAAGTGTCATATAAGGTTTCCTTTGGCGACCAGAGGTTGGTCGGATACAGACCCTGAAACGGCTGACTATCCCAGTTACTGACAACATCGCCCTGTTGATTGAGCAGTTGTAGAAAGACGGTGTATGGTTTATCTGTCGGATTGAGAGCTTGCCAATATAGGGTGACGGGTAACTGAGTTGGGTCATCAAAACTGGTTGTCAGGCCGATGAGTTGAATCTGGTCGGCAAAGTTGTTGTTTTGGTCAATGGCGATCATCGCTGAGGCAAGTTCGTTAGATCCGACATAAAACAGCCCCATGTGTACCTGATCAATCGGCTCAACCACCGGCTGATTTTGGATCGTGGTTAGGGGCAACCGTTTCTTGGTGTCAGCATCAAAAAAGCCGAGCCGGATTAGGTACGTGTCAAAGGGCGTATCTGGCCCAACCCATAGGCTATGTTGCGTGGTTAATATCCCCTGACTGCTCGCCCGACTAGCTTGAGGCCGCCAGCGGTACATGTCCTCCATAAATGCGTCTCCTTCCCATTGATTGATCGGCTCTCCAGATCGGTTAACTAGTTGTACAAAAAGACGTTTATCAAAGGTCTGATCGGTTAAACTACGCCAGTAAAGGTTAAGGGTAATTGGTTGATTCGGCTGAACGACCTTGGGTGTGACCTCATATCCAATCAGTTCGGCCAGTGGTTCAGTGTTACCCCAAATAAGGCTGAGGGTGTGTTGTGGTGATGTTTGCTCAAACATGGGTAATAACTGACTTGAATCAGAAAGCGAGTAAATCTGGGCTAAAGGTTGCCCTAGTTGGTCATGATAAAGTTCTGATTCGGCAGTGAGATCAGCCAAATAACTCTGTTCGTCCAGACGTGGTGGGCGAGAGACATAAGCATGACCTTGGCCTGTATCGATTTTTTCTAACCAGACGTAGGCCGGTAAATCGGGGATGTTGGCGACATTAAGTACCCGAAACTTATCGGGAAGTTGAACCAGTTGCACCGAATGTGGAGATAAATCGACTGGACTAGTTTCGGTAAAATGGTCATGCAAGAGATAACGCGTAGTTGGATGGAAATAAAGATGTAACGGAATTAGCACCGGGCTGGTTTCGGCGCGGTTGATTAACTCAGTCACCAAATCGGTCAGGGGGGTGTTGTATTCGATATAAGTTTTTGCATGACTGGCCCAGCGTTGATAATCATAAATGGTTAGGCTGGCTTCGCTAACTAGAATCAGAGCCAGTAATAGTTGTGCCCATCGATATGGGGGGTAGCGGGACGGGAACGGTAGGGTATCAACCAGCCAAGCGACCAGCACCAGTAATCCCCACGAAAAAATTGGATAGTATATCGCCAAGATACTGGAGAGGCGTAGGGCATGAACGGGAGGCTCTGAGAGTAAGGCGGGTAAAAACAGTACTCCCAAAGCGGTAAGCAGAAATAACGATTGCAGGTTACGACGGCTATAACGGACACAAAACCATAAACTCGGTAAAAATCCTAACCAACCGAGCCAGCCGAGCATGGGCCTGCCGGGTAGATGATGCCGCCAGTTAGGGTCGCCGTTATCAATAAAAAGACGTAAGGCTGAACTAACATGGGTCATTAACTCGGTAACATTGTCTGGAGTGAACAGCACATCACCAGTACGGGCCGAAAATAGGGTTGGATTTTGATAAAATATCCAACCTAACGGTAAAAACACCGTCGCCGAGACCAGAGCCATGAGAATGACTCCTCCCCACAACTGTTTGATCATCGAACGATGTTTCCAATATATCCCTGTCGCGAGGGGGGCGAACAGGATGAAAATAAGCGGCAAAGAACGGGCGGCCAAATAGGTATATTGGCTCAAACCAAGGATTAAACCAGCCAAAAACAGATACAGGTATGACCGTTGTTGCCAGCCTCGCCAGAAGAAGTAAAACACCGCCAAGGTAAACAACGGCAACAACACCCCCCGAAACCCACCTCGGCTGAGGGTGAGATGCCAAAAAGAGAGGGTTAAACTAAATGTGGCAATGTATGGGAGCCAGCTTTGATAAGTAGACCGGAGGTTAGGCAGGGTGCTAAATAATACTGTGTCGGTCGGAGATTTGCTTTGTATCGGATAGAGCAGGCGTTTGCTCCATACATACATCATGGGAACAGTTAAAACTCCGATAAAACTACCCGCCAAACGAGCGGTAAAGGGTTTTGCCCCTAATACTGCAATAAACAGACTTTGCAGATAGATGAATATCGGTTCGCGGCCGTTGTTACCAATAAAAAACAGTTGCCACGGGCCACCGTCGTTCAGCCAAGCCGCATCCATCGCGTAATAAGCCTCATCGTACCATAAACCGGGCGGAGTGGTCGGCAAGGCCCATAATCGTAACCAAAAGGCCAGCCATATTAGGGGGACGATATATTTATATTGTTTCATGGGATCGTTATCGTTGTTAGTCGGCTAGGAAGCCGTAAATGCTCAGTGAACTCGCCAGAAAGGGCATCAGAAACCCGATTTCTTTGAGAAATCGGGTTTCTATAGATGTTCAGATAAACATTTTCAGCCGTTACCTTCCCGCAAGTTTAGAACTTGCGGGAAGGTTGGTCTTGAGTTGAAAAGCATTATCTGAAAGACTGTAGAGCTACTTTACTGAACTTTTACATTCAGCGATTCACCCAGTGCGTCGTAGAATCGCCGAATCTGTAATGGTCAGACTGATGTTGAAAATGGAGTGCAACGGGTTTAGCCGTTGCCAAAAGCAATGGCTGAACCCATTGCACTCCAACATCATCTTGACCACCACATAGAATCGCCGAATCGTTGAATCACTGAATCGTCACCATGTCAAGCCGCAACTCCATCGCAGGATTGTCGCCAACGGGCAAGCGTTGGAAGGTGTGCGGATCGTACAGACCGATGGTGGGGGTGTAGTCGCCGGACAGGACATCGTTTAGGGGCAGGGTAATCTCATCAACAATGATGTCGCCAGCGTCCCACAGACTGGTCGGGTAACGTCCGTTGGCTGGGGGGCGATCCATGCCTGCTACGTTTTCGTTGGCCGGGTTGCGAAGGTGCAAAAAGGTGGTGTAGTCGAGGGGCAAGGGCATGTTGGCTTGCCAATATAGGGTTAGGCTGAGTTGCTCGTCCGTTTGGTTGAGGGTGTAGCCAAGTAGAGTCACCATGTCGCCAAACGGTTGATTGAGCGTCACCGCCGGATTGGGCGCGTCGGTGGTCACATCGGGTGGGGCGTGACCGACCTTAATCGGGCCAATCACCACACTGCTGATGTCGCTGATTTGCCCATCTTGCATGATGGGCAAGGAGACTGGTTCGCCCGTCTCTAGGCTGTATAGCCCGACATGGAGTTGATAGATGCCATCCGGCGCGTCGGGCTGAACCGGAATCCCGAAGCCATCCTCGACGACTTCTTCGTTGGCCCATAGAATGGTGCTGTAATATTCACGCGGTAGACGGTCATAGCCGCCAAACACCTCAAAATTCTCATCGAGTAGTTTGTCAAAAACATGGTAATCACCCAACACCGGAGCGAGGCTTTGCCAGTAGAGGGTAATCGGCAAGCCGCCTCCCGCCTGCACCCGTCGAGACGGCAGGCTGTAGCCGAGTAGTTTCACTTGGTTGGCAAAGTTGGCCTCAACCGGAGTCCAGTCTGCGGGTGGGGTAAAGTAGAACTGACGCGGCTCGGCGGCGACGGTCAAAATCGGTTCAGTCTCAAGGGTCAGTTTGGGGCTTGAGCCGGTGTCATTTAGCTCTGAGGTTAGCTCAAGACGATACTGCCCATGTCGCCAATGGGGTGTCACCATAAACAAGGCTAAATTGTCGTTGACCAGCGTCGGCGGATACCAGTCGCCATTTTCGTCCAGCATGCCCCATTCGACGGTGGCTGGCCGATGAGACTCCCACTCTACGGCGATGGTTTGATGTTGCCGTGTGCCGTCGGTGTTGCCCCAAATCCGATAATCGAGAAGGCCGCCAATCGGGGTCGATTCTTGCTCTGACGGTGTGTTGAGCCAAATAAATTGGGTTAAAATAATCGGCTCAACCAATACTGGCTCATGGCTGGCTTGGGGGAGCAGGTTCAGTTTGATATTGTATCTGTCGGCGGGGAGGGTGTTTAGAGGCAGGAAGATGGTATCGTAGATGACATCGTCGGCATCCCAAGCGCGGGTCGGATAGAGGCCGTTGACCGGATGGCTCAACCATCTAAAAACGGTGTTATCAGCGAGATTTGTCAGTTCAAGTTGAACTCGATAGTTCTGCTCACTCACATCATCAGCCTGCCAGATTAGGGTCAGGTCAAAGCCATTGTATGGTAGGTTTGGTTCGAGATTATGCCCGATTAGACGAATAGAATCGGTTAGTTGATGGGAAACAGGGTAGGGAACCAAACTCTCGTCAAATGTTGTCGTTTGAATCGGCAATGGATCGGGATAGGTGCGAGCCATGTAAATGAGTTGGCCGGCAGACCAAATCAGGAGGAGGATAGGGAGGATGGAGGATAGAGGGAGGAGGATAGAGGATGGAGGGGTAACAGTTCTATCCTTCGTCCCTCCATCCTCCATCCTCCATCCTCTATTCATCACCACAACCAACCAGCCCCACATCAACAGAATGGGAATCGATTGGGCGGCGGGGTAGAGGATATGGCGACCTTGGCCCGTTTCGAGGATGTTGTAGGTCAGGAAAAAGCGTAGAATCGGGAAGGGGATGAGCAGGGCGATGATGGTCAGCAAGGTGGCAAGGGTCATGCGGGTTGATGAATCGGCCATGCGCCACAGTCGCCACAGACCATAGCCGGACAGACCGATGAAGCCTAACATGACGATATAAAGTGACGGAAACACGGGGTCATACTCTAAGACTGGCACGCCCCAAAATGTCTCAAATAGGTAAACTGACCAGCCGCTAAAATTGCCTGATGCGATCGCGTCAGGACGCTCTTGACCGCTAAAGGTTTGGCCTTGCAAAAAGGCAAATATCCGGTTCATGCTCACATCGGGGCCGGAGCCTAAAATCGGGTAGAGCAGGCCGACAACTAAACCATCTTGTTGAATGGTGTTGAAATGGTAGGCGATCCAACCAAACCACCAACTCGCACCTAGAACGGTGCAAACCCAATGGATGGCGACACGACTACTAGCTTGGAGCCATGTCCAACTTGCTTGCCGTCTGCGCCACCAGACGACCGGCAAAATAGCAAATGGAAGCAGGCCGGTGCTGTATTTTGTCGCAATCGACAAACCGATGACGAGGCCAGAGAGGGTGTATAGATAGGTGTCAGAAACTTTTAAGGTTTTGCCCCAGAGCAGGCGTAGCAGAATCCAGATATATATTGAAGAGAGTAGGATAAATAACGAATCATCACCCAACATGGCCGAGGTGAAGATAAAGCGAGGGGTAAAGGCCAGTAGAGCCGTAACCAGCATGGCGAATTCGCCATCCGCTATTCGCCATCCACTATTCGCCATTCGCCATTCGCCATGAAGTTGATAGGCCGTGAAATAGGTGACAACGAGGGCCATGCTGGCGAACAGAATCGACAAAAAACGCCCGATATGCCATGCCAGAATCCCATCTTGCCACGGCCAGTTGGCATCTTCGGTGTAGATGATGAGACGGGGGTAGAATATCTCGCCGACCAGCCGCCGATGGGAGGCTTCGCCGACATCTTTTAGGTGGGGGCGGGTGGTGTCTAACGGGCTGACTATTGCGCCGACGATGAGATGATAGAGTGGAGGCCAATCGGCTCGATACCATGCCGCTTCTCGTTCGGCCTGATTAATCGGTAGACGGCCAGTTTGGGCAATAAAAGCGATATAGCGGTAATGAGCCAACTCATCCTCACCCTGCGTAATCGGCACAATCAGGCTGTGGGCGATGGTGAGCGTCCAAAAGAGTATCAAAATGAAGGACAGGCCAATAAAGTTAGCCAGCCGTTTTGGTGGGGGTTGTTTGTCCATAAGGGGACTATTTTAATGAGGTTAAACGATTTGGGGAAATTTGAGGTGTTGCCCGATATGCCCAATCGCCATCTCGATGGTGATGGTCGCTTGGCCCACCTCTTGTTTTTTCTCTTTTCCAACCGACCGTTTTGTAGTAAAAGTTCAGTAAAACCGCCCTAAGTAACTTTCATTTCTAAGTTGTCATTTTTTCCGGAGTGCAAGAATTCCATTCTTGCTGTCAAAATACAATTTTGACACTCCTGTTTTCCTGATCGTTGCGATTATGTAATCGCAACGGGTATTTGGCGGGTATATACCCGCCTATTATGGTACACGTCTGTTTTTTACAAGTTAGTTCTGAAAACTACTTAGAAACCCGATTTCTTTGAGAAATCGGGTTTCTGACGTTCCTTCTGACGAGTTCACTGAATATTTACAATTCTTCGTCGGGTAAGGCTTGCATCAGTTTGACATTGCACAATTGTTAGGCTAACAATAGACTATCCTCCCGTTTTTACAAAAGACCCAAAGGAACTCAAACTCCTTTGGGTCTTTCTATAGATGTTCAGATAAACATTTTCAGCCGTTACCTTCCCGCAAGTTCTAAACTTGCGGGAAGGTTGGTCTTGAATTGAAAAGCATTATCTGAACGACTGTATTTACAACCTGAATTTTAAACGACGTGTGACGATTAGTTTATAGTCTGCAATTGTTCCTCAATTATCTCTTGGAACACCTCATAAGGTTGCGCTCCAGAAATATAAATACCGTTGATTAGGAAAGCTGGTGTACCGCGTACCCCTAATTCCTGAATCGAAGCTCGGTCTTGGGCGATTAAATCACTATATCGTCCTGAAGCTAAACAGCTACTAAATGCCTCTGTATCTAGCTCAAGTTGTTCGGCAAACTCAATCAATTTATCATCGGTCAAACTATACATGTCGGTAAATAAGGCATCATGAAACAGCCAAAAACTATCTTGCTCGGCGGCACATTCGGCGGCTTCTGAGCCTCGTACCGATTCAGGTCCTAAAATCGCATACTGTTTGTAGATAAACCGAACTTTTCCGGTATCTACATATTCTTCACGAAGACGACTCAACGAGTCGTTGGCAAAACGCCCACAGTATGATCAATTAAAGTCGCTGAATTCGATAATGGTCACCGGCGCATCATCCAACCCTTGCGAGTGGCGAGCCGACACCAGTAAATCCTTCATGACATCGGGGGTCGGGGTGGGAGTTGCGGTCACAACCACAATCTCTTTGTCACCATCCTCCGTTACCACAGATGCATCAGCAATAGCTTGAGCATCTGGTGTGGCGGTGACAACGACCGTCACCTCGACTATCCGCTCATTAACCGTTGTACTAGCTCGACCATTAACGAGCGGGTGCAACGAGTATCCGGCTAAAAGACCAACCAAAAAAATTGCGATGAGTGCAACCCCAAAATTGGCTGTCATTCCGCCCCCACCAGTTGATTCCGGTGGTAAATCATTAAAAGAATCTTCCATCTAATTCGATCTCCTTAAGCATAATTTTGCTTGTCAATTATTAACAAACCTTTACTGTATTGATCTATTATCACCCATAAGTACAATTCAGTAAAATTTTGCTAATCGTTACGGCTGAAAGTTGGCTAAATGAATGTTTTGAGTTAACATTTAGCCCGTTTTGATATGAATAGCTTCAATATTTTATCAAATCGTAGGGAAAGCGTTGGAATCGAGTAGGTTTTCGGACAAACACTTTCTCTAAGCTATGTTATTATTATGAAAAATTTTAGAATTAAGTCAAGGATTTGAAGAGAGAGGCATACCATACAGTGAACGAACACCCTATACCTGAAAAAAGATTGGCTCAACAAGCGCTGATTGAGCGGTGGCAAAATGATGACCCCGACGCGTTTGATGAGTTGTACACCTTACATTCATCAGCCATCTACCGATTAGGCTGGGCCATGCTCCAACAGGCCGAATCGGCAGAGGATGTGGTACAAGAAACATTTATTCGAGCGCACAAAGCCAGACTGCGTTATGATTATCGCAAAGCCAGCTTTAGTACGTGGCTTTACCAGATTGCCCTAAACTATTGCCGGAGTCATCTACGGCGCAAACGGCTGTTGACCATTCCGTGGCTGACAGCTAACAACGAAACCCCCGACTTTCCTGATCGTCGTCCGGGGCCAGAAATGCATGCCCTACGTGGTGAGTATCGTCGCCTCCTATGGGATTCTGTGCAGAACCTCAGTGTTCCCTTACGAGAAGTCGTAACCTTGCATTATTATATGGAGATTCCAGCAGTTGAAATTGCCAAGATGTTAGGCTGTCCCGAGGGAACCATCTATTCTCGATTGCACAACGCTCGGCGAGCACTCGCCAAATCGTTGACAGCAAAAGGGGTCACTGGCACCGAACGACTTGAGCCATTAAATGCCCATTAAAAAACATGTTACTGAGTTTGCTGAAGCGTATCTTAATAACCAACTCTCGTTGCAAGAACGACAACAGGTTGACGAACATTTGTCAACCTGTTTAGCTTGTACCCGCTATTTTTTTAGCATGCGGCGAGTGCGACGCGAGATTGAGCCGGTTATGAAACAGGCTTTAGGAAACCCAGTTCCACCTGCTCAATTGCAACACCAGATTCGGCGGGAGTTAGCCCAATCTAAATCGGGGTGGTTCCATAATTTTTTTTGGCATTTTCCGAAACAGACTCTGAGCCATGCCGGGACCTTGGCTGTAACTGCATTTTTGGTGATTAGTTTGGTGATACTGCTTCAAAATGTGAACAACTCTGAGCCAGCCATCGTCGTTGTGACGGCAACACCGTTCCTGCAACTGCAAACAGTGGCCCGCACATCAGGAAAAAATGCAGTTCTGATGAGTAATGATGCTCCCTCAGCAAAGTTGAGCCAGAAACATAGTACGCTTCCAGAGACCAATCAACTAGAGCCAAATTTAGCATTACAGGAAGCCATTCCCTTGGCTCGCTCGGCGGCGACCAAATTAGGTGTTGTTATACCTGCCCCCTCCCTCGCCAGTCATGCCGAGCCAGATATGCCTACTTTATTAAAACGGTTGACTTATCAACCTGACCAACCCAAGTCAGCCCCTAAAGAAGCTGTTATCCCCGCAAAACTAGAAATTCCCTCACCAACAGGAATAGTCGCCTTTGCTGTATTTGATCCCACCCAAGGTGAATATAGAATCCAATTATTAAATCTTGATGAAAATAGTATCAGCCAGTTTCCTGTTTCTGGGGTGTCAGAACCGACTCTGCGTCGAGATGGAATCGAGTACAGGTTGACCTATCGAGCGTGGGGCAACCCGACTCGTGCCCTGCTGAGTAGTGGTTTAGATGGTGAACTGCATGATCAAGTGACCTATTTTTGGGAAGATGCTCAGCCCGATTGGTCGCCGCGTGAGGAGCGGATTATCTTTGCTTCACAACGAGAGACTGACCGCAAATGGCGGTTATACACCGCCTGGGGCGACGGCTCTATGGAGTACAATTTGCGCCGTGAAGGAAAGTCGCCCACGTTTGCTCCTGATGGGTATCGCTTTGCCTTTGAGAGTTGTGACCAACAAGATGAGCATGCCTCTTGCGGTTTATGGTTGGCCGATTTAGAACATAGTGAGTACGATGCAAAACCATTTTTAGTTGATACACAAGCTAAAGCCCCCGATTGGTCGCCACACGGTGAAACCATCGCCTACATGGGTAAACAAGCTGACGACTGGAATATTTATCTGACCGATAGCCAAGGCAGTTATCGCGACCAACTGACAACTGATCCAGCCTCTGACGGTGCCCCGACATGGTCGCCTGATGGCGAATGGCTGGCCTTTTTCTCTCATCGTGGCAATAGTTGGGGGGTGTGGGTACTGCATGTGCAGAGTAAGCAAATTCAGCAGGTTTACGATTTTGGCCTGCTGACCATTGCTCATCCTGATAATGAGGCGGAGTGGTGGCATGAACAGTTGAGTTGGAGTGACTAAATCTGTACAGGCTTCGATCTACGATGATTGAAGCCTTTTTTGTTGCTTCGTAACCTCTCTGTTTTTGTAGTGGTCAAGATGATATTGAATATGGCGTGTTGGCAGACAGTCAACATGTCGGCTGTCTGCCGACGCGCCGTAAACTCGTTATTTTTAACATCAAGCTGACCACTACATGATAACAAGGGCTATTCAGTTCCATCTTGTGACGGTTTCATCTCCAGCAAAATTACTGTAGGTGACGCTTGTAGCGTCACAATTATGCCCACATGGATTAGAATTGCTGATAACTACGCAGAACTCATCCAATGGCTATTTTAGAGCAGAATTTCAAGAATGGGAGAATTTTTATTCTCTTATTCTTGAAATTCTGCTCTAAACAGCGTAAATACTGTAGACTATTTGAATTATGCGGAGACTTCAGAGAATTGAACAGCCCTTACATGATAACCGGAAAATGGCTATCAACTTAAAACATTTGAATTAAGGAATCAACTCAACCAGCAGAGCTTGCAGTCGTTGTTTTTCTTGAGCAGTTAGTGGTAAACTCAAATCGGCATTACCAAACTCAATCGCTTCCTCAATCAGAGTCTGATTTAAGGGTTGCCATGTTAAACGCCGTTCGGTATTTTCTAAGCGGGTGGCCGGGCGCTCGGCACTACTAACGACGACTCGCACATGACCAGCTAGTCGCTTTTCAGATTGAATATCCATCCGTACCGCAAAACAGAGTTGCGTCTCATCCACTTTAAGCAGATAATGTCCCCCATAGTTTAGGGGAGGGAGACGAAGATTGTTAATGATGACTCCATCGGCGGCTAATTTAGCTCGGTAGCTGAGAAATGTAGGCAAAGGTAAAATCCGAACTTTACCAGCGACAACAGTTTTTAGCTCTGCATCAAGGCTTATCAGCGTGGTGAATAACGGACTACCGGCCTCTGCCTGAAACAGATAACTTTGGAGTGTTGTCTGCCCATCGTCATGTGGGTTTCGTTGAGCAAGTGCTTGGGGAATTAAGCCCGTGGCGTACTCGTCAAGTAACGGCTCTTGGCTGAGTTCGGTTAAGGTCGCTGATGGGGCAAGGTATATCCCATCACGTTGGGTGGTTAAGGTCGCTTCCTTAGCCTTAAGCGCTTGAGCAAACAGTCGCTCGTAATAAGGCTGACATTCGGTTAGCAGGGGACGAAGTGCCTCTGGAAAGGGGGCTGTTTTAGGGCGATACGGGGCAAAACTGGTCGATTTATGAACGCTATGATACCAATGTTTCGCCCAAATTCCATCCTCTGGTCGTGCGCCAGTCTGCCATTGGAGCATGTTTTTATCAAAGGGAATGTCGATTCGTTGGCACAGTTGCCCTAATACATGGGATGGATTGGTCAACAGTTCACACGAATCGATAATGACGGGTGCTTGACCATGTTGCTCTAAATAGTCCAGTAATTGAATTTGAGTATCGTATCCTGTGTCACGTAAGGTTGGGCTGAATTTTTTTGCCAGTGAGGGCAACATATCTACTGGATCACGAGTTAAAATCACGTTGGTTAATTGGTTTAAAAATCCCCAATCTAGCTCCACCAGATGATGGGTCATGTTTTTGAAGAACAGAACCGGTTTGTCGGTTGGGGTAAGCAGAACATCATGCACAACCCGTGGGCCGTCACAATCCATGTCGGCCATGACCTCGTCTGCGCCGGGGTGAAAGGTTTTTGCATCAGAAACGGTTAAATAATGCCCGTAGAATGGTTCGTCGATTACGCGAGTGTCGTTTCGTTGAGCAAAAGCGTACATGAGAGCGGTCGAAACGTTACGCGGCCCCGACCAGATAGAAAGTCGTATTGTCATAGGATATACAGCATAAAAAAGGGGACACAAGATTACTTGCATCCCCTTTTTGTTCTAAAATGGGGTGTTATCGGTTAATGTGCATCGGCATGATGATGTGGGTAAAGACATCATCACCAATTGGTTTGATGACTCCCGGAGCCGATTCGACAGAGGTCTCGACGGCAACTTGGGGGGCGTTAATAATCGACAAAACGTCGATCATATATTTGGCGTTAAAGGCAATTTCAACCGAATCACCGATGATGGCCGCGTCTACTTCGGAGGCATTGTCACCAATTTCGGCGCTGTTAGCCGAGAGACGAATCTGACCACCGGACAGTTGACCATCAGTTGGTTGGTCTTCGCCGGGAATAATTTCTAACTTGACGATGTTAGCCGAATCGCGAGCGAACAGGTAAGCCACTCGAACGGCTTTTAAGAAGCCTTGGGTGTCGATGAGGCTACGAGTGGTATGACCGTCGGGAATGATCTGATTGTAATCGGGGAATTTACCCTCAATCAGTTGCGATACGAGATCAACATGGGATAGTCGGAATAGTATCTGTTTCCGAGCCGGGGTGATAATCACCTCAACCGGCTCCTCTTGGTCAGCCGAAATACGGGCTAACTCAGTTAGGGCACGAGCCGGAATGACCACTTCGGTCATATCCTGAGCGTTCTTTAACAAAGGCGCGCTTTTGACCGATAGGCGATACCCGTCAGCCGCGGCCATGGTCAGATTATCTTCGTTAAATTGAACCAATACACCGGTCAAAATCGGGCGGCTTTCGTCAGTTGCGGCGGCAAATACCACCTGCTCAATCATCGTCCGTAATGAATCAGGATTCAGTTTAAGGGAACTCGCGCCATCTTCGGCAGTGGCTACAATTGGGAACTCTTGCGAGTCGATACCTTTGATGTTTGATTTAAATCTGGCACATCTCACATTCAGAGTTTGGGTTTCCACGTCCAAATTCAGGTCGATACGTTCTGCGGGGAGAGAGTTGACAAAGTCGGTCAATAATCGAGCGGGGACTGTAATCGAACCTTCTTCCTCCACTTTTGCGCCAAGCCAATAGTTAATACCAATCTCTAAGTTCGTAGCAGATAACTTTAATTGTCCGTTATCGGTAGATAACAGGACGTTTGATAAGACGGGAAGTGTACTTCGACTAGCAACAGCCCGCCCAACGGTACTTAAGCCTTTAATTAGGTTTTCTTGCAGACATGAAACTTTCACAATTGAGCCTCTTCTCTAAGCAGTTAAATTACTTGAAATTTATTTTACAGGATAGCATGAGTGTGTGCCATCGCAGAATCTATACTTATTTGTGATGGTCAAGATGATGTTGAAAACCATGTCATACTGAGCCGAAGGCGAAGTATCCGCCCGAATCTCCCTAGATTCGGGTAAGAGAGACCCTTCGCACAAAACGCTCAGGGTGACATAATCTTTTTCAACATCAAGCTGACCACTACAGAATCTATACTTATTTAATCCCCATTCCTTAATACAAAGATAACGGCGTTTATTCACACCGTTATTAAGACTAAAAGTATACTATATTTTGTGGGAGTAGACAACAACTCGACGTATCTTGGGCGTATCTCAATTTTAGCAGAGTATAGCGAAACGAAAGAGGAAAAATCTACCAGCTCTAAAATCGTTTTACTGCTTCTACAGGAGGGCACTACAATACTTACAATATATAGCATCATGGTCGTGTCCATCCAAGCTACAAGATGGGCAGGCACGGGTTGATATTTGGCTTTTCATTGCTTGAGCTAACTCCGCAGTTACGATGCCGGTTGGTACGGCAATAATGGCAAAACCTATAATCATTACCATTGAGGCGATCATTTTACCCAAGGCTGTTTGCGGGGATATATCGCCATAACCTACTGTTGTTAGGGTTACAATAGCCCAGTAGATACTTGTGGGAATATTAACAAAACCGTTCTCGGCACCTTCAACAACGTACATCACCGAGCCAATGATAATGACGATATTCATAACTGTGAATAAAAAAACACTGATCTTGCGATGGCTTGCTTGTAAGGCAGTGATAATTACCTGAGCTTCATTGATGTAGGTCACAAGTTTGAATACCCGAAAGATACGAAGCAACCGCAAAACTCGGATAGTCAGTAGGTATTGACCACCGGGTAAGAATAAACTTAAATATGTAGGCGCGATTGCCAACAAATCGACCACCCCAAAGAAACTAGTAGCATATTTTAAAGGTGAGCGGACGCTAATTAGTCGCAGAGTGTACTCAATCGTAAATAAAATGGTAAAAAACCATTCTGTTGCGTACAGAAAATCTCCGTATTTGGCTTGTACCTCAGCGATACTATCAAGTAAAACCACAGCTACACTGCAAGCAATACTACCAATTAAGACGATATCAAACAGTTTACCAGCCGGTGTATCGGCCTCAAAGATTATTTCATGGAGCCGATCATGCCACTGCGGCCTATTAGAGTCAGTTGGTTGAGAAGACATAAAACCTTTAAAAATTGCTCCTGTAGCTTATATCAATTCTCTGTGAAAATTCAGTAAAACCGCCCTAGAAACCCGATTTCTTTGAGAAATCGGGTTTCTGACGCTCTTTCTAGCGAGTTCACTGAATATTTACAATTCTCTCATCTTTTTCCCCATCATAATCAACCCCACAATCACTAAACAAGCTAGACCACTCATCAACGTGCCAATGGTGCGCGGCCATGTCGTGCCCATCGAGAGGTATAGCTCGTGTGTTCCGGCGGGAACATCAACCGTAATCAAGCCGTAGGGTGGTTCATGCCGATGGGTCAGCGGTTGCCCGTTGTGGCTAACCTGCCAGCCCGGAAAGTCGTAGGTATAAAACTGTACGGTGGCTGGTGTTTCAGCAACGACCTGTATCCGGTCAGATGAGCCGCCATGATGCAGGGTTGTTACCTGCCCCGTTCCAACGATGATTCCGGCAACTTGCAGTGGTTGGTTGTTCTCATATTGAGCATCCATAGGGCTAGTTTGAGGTTGCTCGTCCGTCACGGCGACCATGCCCACCCGATCAGCAATCGACTTCCGATCCCAGTTAATGACCGATAAGGGGGTTTCTGCCCAATCGGGAATTTCAGTATATTGAGGCAGGGTGTAGGGAAAAGAGCCTAACACGACGACGAGCAACAACAGATAGACAGGTGCTTGCCCTTGTGCATCAGAATCGTACTGAGCTAACAATGACCCCGAAACCACAGCCATAGTAAAAGCGGTAATACCGAGCAGTCGCCACGGGAACTGTACCAGCGTCGCCAAGGGAACCACCTGCCACACCCAGACCGCGAGCGGAGACATCAGCAGAATAATGACAATGGTCGAAACAAAAAAGAATATCGCGGTACCATGATGAGGAAAATGTTGGCTGACAATCGTAACCAAGGCAAAACAGGTCAAGATAACAGGTAAGATACCAAGTTGATAGGAGAAGTCATCCAATGTACCGATTCCAGCGTAGCCATACCCCCACATAGGCGAGAAAAATTGTGAGAAGTAGACAAAATGATCCAGATAGCTATAACTGCCGCTTGTCCATTGCTCCACTTTAATATATTTGGTTTCGGTTAAGGCAGGAATCAAGTAGATGGCCGACAAGGCCACGCCGAGTACACCCGCAGAAAAAGGGGGCAGGGCATGCCAAACAAACTGCCGACCATAACTGAGCAGTCGATTCGAGGTCGAGTCGTTTTGGAGCGCGGCTCGATAGGTCACATGCAGGACTAAATAGAGGATATAGATCATCAAAAAAGGGGTAAAGGTAAAAAAGGAGGAGTGATGGGTTAGGGCTAACCCACCATAAGCTAAACCGGCGAGGGCGATTTTGATTCCGGTGGGAGCGGCGACCAGTTCGGTGAAAGCCCAAAATAAAAAGGGGATGATGGCTAAGGCTACAAACTCAGCGAAGGCGCTTCGTACAAAAATATCTACCAGATGAAACGGGGCATAAATGTAGACCAGTCCGGCGAGGAGACCGGCATTATCACCAAATAAACGTCGAACAAAACCATACATGCCCAATCCTGCGGCAATCATGGCGAACACATAGACGGTTTTGACTGCGGTGGTAATCTTTAGGCCCAAAAGATAAAGTACCGACGCAGAATAGATGGCTAACGGAGAGTAGATATTAAATAATGGATACCCATATCCAAAGGTAAAATCGGGCGACCAGCGTGGCCAAAGGTAGCCATCCTGTAAAACTTGAGCAAACTCAACAACGTAAAAGATACTGTGTTGTGCGTCGTGAGCCTTAAAAAAATAAGCCGGTGTTAAAAGTGGAAACCATGCGAATATCGACAGGGCAACAATCAACCAACTATTTACAACTGGTTTTGAGGACATATCAATCGTAACAAGTAGATGTTCTTAAATGGCAGTTGTAATTAACCAGCTATGGCTAAGGTTAACATCACCGTTACTCCAATAACCAGTATAATAACAGCAATCAAGGCAATTAAAAAAATAATCCCCGCCGCAGGAGTTTTGCCGATGTCATCAGTAAATTGAGCTTGTAAACTACGTCGTTGCTGAGTTCTATTTAGTTTTCCTTCAACACTAGCCAATAAATCATCGGGTAAGCATGGTTTGGTTAGATAGTCATCCACACCTAATTTTTTCCCTTCTCTAATCTCACCAGCATCCACTTTAGCAGTTAAAAAAGTAAAGGGAATATGGTTTAGGTAAGGATTGGCCCGAACTCGTTGGTAAAGTTCGTAACCATCCATCACGGGCATCATAATATCGGCTAAGATTAAATCAGGTAATATTTTAGATGGTTTATCAACATTGTCAGGTGTATGAGGCTTTAAGAAGGCTTCCTCTAACCTGTTTAGGGCAATCTGTCCATTGGTTGCCGTCCAAACCTCATACCCCTCTTGCTCTAAAATCAGCTTGATTCCATCAATAAGGTCGGGCTGGTCATCCACAATCATTATGACTGGTTTTGGTTCTTCCATAACATTATCTCAGCGTTGACTTAACATCAGTCAACACCTTATCCCCTTTAAAAAAGGCTTCCTAGCTTGAAAATTGACATATTCTTTCATTTGAAGTAATTGTATTATCCGAAACATATTGGGCAAACAGGTAATATTATACCAATATCTCAGACTATTACATGCTCATTGTGTATATCACAACGGCTAAAACAATTAGAATCGCAACGATGGCAACAATAAGAATAATGCTACCACCCGCTCCGCCACCTTGAGACGTTTGGCTTGTTGTGACCGGTGGGGTTGGTGTCGGCGGTATTATACCACTTCCAGGACGGCCAGAACTGGTTGTTCGCTTCAACTTCCCTCGGATACTCGATAGTAGGTCATCTGGTTGAGCCGGTTTGGTTAGATAATCATCAACCCCCAACTCCTTACCACGGCGAATATCAACATCGTCAACCTTGGCGGTCAAAAAGATAAACGGTATATTTTGCAAATATGGGTTGGCTTTAACTCGCTCAAAAAGTGTATAACCATCCATGACTGGCATCATAATATCGGCCAAAATAAGGTCTGGTAATGCTCTTGATCCATCTTGTTCATTACGCCGCATAAATGTGGATTCCAGTTTGTCCAAGGCATGTTGACCGTTGGCCGCGGTCCACACATCGTACCCTTCTACTTCTAAAATCAGTTTTACACCATCAACTAAATCTGGTTGGTCGTCTACGACCATAATAATAGGCTTGCTCACCGTACTGCTCCCCCTTTAAGAAATTTTAATTTATGTGTTGCTCTGAGGTGTTCAGGTTTTTAACGAGATGCTTATCGAACTCTGTTTGAATTTCCAATTCAATATGATTGCTATAATTAAAATTCCAAGCGATAGCATTGATACCCAATACCCTATCACCCTTACTATTGTATCCTCAAATCGAATTTCTAGGAAATGTGACCCTGTGGGAATCGAAACCATTATCCAGCCTTCTCGATTAGTAGTTTTTATTGATGGACGGTCAATGACTGAACCAACTCGAAGTACTTCTCCCACAGATTTGTCAAGATTACCGTCATGCGGCCCTAAATCTTCATAAATATAGGCATTCCAACCGGGATAATAGGGAATAAAAAATGTTACATGTTGATTTGGTTGTTCCGTCCCTACCCATAACAACTCGTGAATACTATCCATCTCCATAGAATAAACACCCACGCTATCATCCTTGGGCAAGGCGGTGTAGTTGACTTTGGTGGTAATCTGCCCGCCTCGCTCGACCTGCTCGGCTAACGTAGACCAGTTTGGAATCTCACGCGTCCAGGCGGTTTGGCCGGTCATTTCATCTGATGATTGCTGAAAGCGGAATAAGGATGCCTGACTGACAGGCCCTTCGGTCGGTTTGGGGTCGCGTAGTTGAGCCTCAAGGTATGGATAGCTAGATAGGATAATCAAACTTGATAAAATTACAAGTGGTAATTGTGGGCTATAGGGCAGTATTGTAGGCTTGTTTGAGGTTGAGTCAACCGTTGATTCAACAGGTAAAGCCAGCACTGTTCCGGCCATGACCGAAATAAATGGCGCAACCACAACCAACAGTCGCCACGGAAATTGAGCAAAGCTAGATAGGGGTAGATACGTCCACACCAAACTGGAGATAGGCACTGTCAGAAAGATTACTAGCGCGGTAAAACCCTGAAAAAAGTAGAGTGTTCGCTGTGTAAGTGAGTCAGTCAATTGTGGTACTACCACAAATGACAGGATGTAGAGAATCAAGGCCGCCACCCCAATCTGAAAACCAGCTTCGTCGTCTGGACCGGGGATGCTGGCTCCAAAACCCCATGCGGGTGAAAAAAGCTGGTGGAGGGCCACGAAATCATCCCCAAAGGCAAACCGTCCACCAATCCATTGGTCAACTCGAACAAAGCGGTATTCAAGAAAGGCCGGAATCCAGAAGATGCCACTAATGCCTAATCCTAAAAAAAGAGCTAGTAGGGGTGATAATCCGGTACGAATAAAACGGATATATCGATTCGGTCTAGCCAGTAATTTGTCGATAGCTGGTGTAAGCCAGCCGATAATACTGGTTGGTTTGACTGATGTACGCGCCGTGATGATGGGGTCTCTAAAGAACTGCCATATCATCATAAAAGCGACATACAGCCCCAATATGGGTGTAAATATCAGAGCCAGAAGATTACTGGTGAACATGATGAGGGCGTAGGCGACTGCTGTTCCTAAAATGGTCATCAGAGTGGGACGGGTAACTGTCCGAAAAAAGCCCCACATGGCGAGTGGTACAAATACAAAACCGACCGATTCGGCCAAAGCGGCTCGCACATACAGGTCAAACAGATGGTAGGGCAGATAAACGTAGGTCAAGGCGGAGATGACTCCAGCCTTGGGTGTGAGCATGTCTCGCACAAAAAGGTACATGGTCAGACCGCATAAAACCGCCGACAAGCCGAACACACATTTTACCGCGTTGACGATGTCTAGTCCGAATAGATGCAAAATTTCGCCCAAATAGGATGATAACGGGCCATATATATTAAAGAACGGATAGCCATAACCAAAAGCAAAGTCGGGAGCCCAACGGGGATACCAAATACCATCTTGGATGGCTTGGTCAAACTGGTGCAAAAAATAAACCGAGTGACGAGCATCATGCCCGCCCCAGAAGTAGCCGGGTTGTAAGAGCGGCCCAACGATGGGCAACGAAAGTAACAGGGTTAACCACAGGTAGCGATCTCGTAAAAAAGTGGGCATAAAGTTAGACATGGCTGTGATTATATATATCGAACTACTCGACGTTAAGAATGACCCTCCCGTTAGAATCGGTCACGACCGGCAACCGAGCAAATGTGGCCTCATCGTATAATCCGACATAAATTCGATAAGGGCCGGGCGGTAGTTCTACCGGTAGTTGGAGTGGGTAACGGTCTGTAATATGCTGACCCGGTATCCATTGGGCAGTCAGGTAGTTTTCTATGTTCGGCTCTTTTGCAAACTGAGGATAACCGTCAAACTGAGCTAAAACGTTATCATTGCTATCAACCAAATGGATAAATAGTTTCCAGTTTTGAGTAAAACTGGTCAACGGTTGCCATGTCAAGTTAAAGTATAGGGTCTCTTGGGGTGCTAAATCTCCATGCACAGCTAGTGGCAGAGAGGTCTCACCTGTATGCAGACCAGCAGTGTCGCTGGTTGTTTTGACTGTAAAACTCGGCTCAAGTAATAGTAGTTCGTTATTACCAATGATTCCCGCTGGAAGTGTAGGTATCTGGTTGGCTGGAATAAAGGTTGGTTCAAGATAGGTATAGCTACCTAAAACCGTCATGAGAATGATGCTCGCTAATAGAGGCAACTGGGTTAATTGTGGCTCTACCCAAAGAGCCGCACCGGAGATTACGGCTAAACATAAGCCACTAAAACCAAGTAGTTGCCACGGATAGGCTAGAGGCTGACTCAATAGTGACCCGATTAGCGGTAGTTGCCACACAGGTTGAGCTACGGTTAAGGTCAGCCCGATGAAACATAGTCCGGCTATCAGAAAAAACAGTAATCGGCGGTCACGGCGGCTGATGTCTGCGGGAAGGGTTATTTGAGTTTGCCACATGGTCACGGTCAGAATCGTCAGCCCTACAGAAACCATGCCTAGTTGAAAAGATAGTCCATCTGCCCAACCGGATGAGCTCGCTCCGTTGCTCCATGATGCAGAAAGGAGTTGAAATGGATGAAGCAAATGCTCAACAAATAGGACATTATTCACATTGGTCGAGGATAGTATCAACCATGATAGGGTTGTAGCTATAAATGTACCCATCAGCATAGAAATTAAGGGAAGAAAAAGTTGGCGAGGATGGGCGACGATAAGCAAGGTGGTTACAAAAACCAAAGCCCACAGAGTTAATCCTAAATGGGTTAATCCTAAAGCCAGCCAACCAACCGCGGCAATGGGCAGGAGTTTCCATTTTGGTGAGGTGACAAGATAAGTACTGACCAATATCGCCCCCGGAAGTAGCCCCCAAAAGAACGACTCGTCCCAAGCTCCACGCACATAGACCGTGGCAATTTGATAGGGTAGATAGCAATAGACCAGTGCCGCTACTAACGCGCCTGCTTCGCCAAACCAGCTTTTTAGCCACAAAAACATGCCCACACTACCAGATACCCAACCAAGAGCAATGACCAGTTTAAAACCAACTAAAGGACTAACGGGGAGCAGTGCGGCAATATAATAGGGCAATAAACCACCCGATTGAAACAGTGAAACATCGGTGACAACATGGGGGTGCCAGAATAGATTCCCCATATTTGCTCTTAAATCGGCGATATTCCAAAGTGGAATATAACCGACATGAGTTTCGATATAACCGGGGTAAAATAAAGGAGCAATCAAAAATACAGGCAAAATTATCGCCAGAATTAAATAGGCACGGCTTGCAGAAGGCACGATAAGACAAAGATTCCTTGTAGGGTTTTGTGTTTATGACTACAACTCTAAAACATAATGAGCTTACGCATCAACAAGGATTTTACTTAATTTTTCTGCTAAATCGTTCGTCTCGTCAACTGCTTCGATAATCCGATTAAGGTCTTCCTTCATCTCATCAGGTAGGCCATCAAGCGCCAAAAACTGTTGGCTAGTTTCTTTTATTTTTGCTGTTGCAGAAAATAATTGTTGATTTAATAACGGATCAACAGTAGCTTTATCTAGTACTTCGCCTTCTTCTGCGGCATCAAATATGAGACCAATCTGTCCTGATAAATCCACGGTTTCATGGGCAGTGTCCATGATAAGTTCGAGTTTTTCTTCCATTGGCTCCGAAAGTTCGTACATAAATTGAGCCATTTGTAAAATACTCAAAATGGTGGAACTTTGGCTAACGATGTCATGTAAAATTTTTGAAGGTGTCATGATGCTGTTCTCCCTTTTAAGGACAGATAACTGTTGCATGCAAGTCGTTTCAAACGACTATTGCGACAATATTCTAAATTCTGTGATGGTCAAGATGATGTTGGAGTGCAATGGGTTCAGCCATTGATTTTGGCAACGGCTAAACCCGTTGCACTCCATTTTCAACACCAGTCTGACCACCACACAATATTCTAAATTCATTCAGTTTTTAAGGTGCTTATTGACTTACTAGGCTTCCATCAAGCCCTAAAATGGTAGCTTCTGCCTGCATAGCCTGCAATACAATTTCGATATGTTGCGACAGGTCAATATTTAGGGCCGCCGCGCCCTGCTCGATTTCCTCCCGATGAACTCCTGGAGCAAACGACTTTGTTTTCCATTTTTTACGAACTGATTTCAGCTTAACATCCCGAATATCTTTTGAGGGACGTACCAAGGCCACCGCGATAATCAGTCCCGTCAATTCGTCTACCGCGTACAAAGCATGCTCCATCAGCGATTGACGCTCTACACCAGTAACCTCGGTAGCATGGGAGAGAATAGCCCTGATGATTTCCTCATCAGCCCCTTGCTCGCGGAGAATCGGAACTCCGGCATTTGGATGTCCATGTTGGGAGACATCAGGATAACGCTCATAATCAAAATCGTGCAGGAGGCCAACAATCCCCCAAACTTCTTCATCCGCAGAAAAGAAGCGGGCGTAGGCTCGCATTGCGGCTTCAACTGCGAGCATGTGTCGTCGTAAATGAGGACTTTCGGTATAGTGGCAAACGAGTTCCCAAGCTTGTTCTCGGTTCATGGTTGATTGTTCCAGTCACATTATATCATAGTGAAGATAGTGATTATAGTATCTATTTGGGCTATTCTATCTTGTTACCCGACAAGGCTTTTTAGTCTTAACTAAACAAAAAAGAATATCTGACAGGATTAACAGAGTTGTTCGGGAATAACGGAGTGCAAAAGCTTCTTGCTTTTGCATGGTTGTTTCTGGCAAAAGCAAGAAGCTTTTGCACTCCGCAGACCTCGAATTTGAGTTTTTATGAGATGATAAGTTATTGCCGAACAAGATTAACAAGATTACAGGCAAAAAATCCTGTCAATTCTGTTAATCCTGTCGAAAAATTTTTTATTTAATCAGCATGTCGGGTACTGAGGCTACTCTATTGCAGATAGTCGGCAAAACTATCCCCTGCACCCGACCAGTTAATACCAAGCAGTTCGGCGATGGTAGCACTAAGGTCGGCAAAGCTATCTCGCGTTCCCATGTTGATTCCGGTCTTAACAGGCTGACCAAATATCAGAATCGGTACTCGCTCGCGTGAATGATCGGTACCCGGTGTGGTGGGGTCATTGCCGTGGTCGGCAGTCATAATCGTTATGTCGGTGGGACGCATGACCGCTGAAATTTCGGGCAAACGACGGTCAAAGGCTTCGAGGGCATCGGCATAACCACGTGGGTTGTTACGATGACCGTATAGCGCATCAAAATCGACCAGATTGGTGAAGATTAACCCCTCATTATCTTGCTGACAAGTTTCGATGATGGCAGAAATACCAGCCATATTATTACCAGTATGGTTACTGTGGGTTATTCCTCGATAGGCAAAAATATCTTCGATTTTGCCGATAGCTATCACATCCTTTCCCACAGCTTTAACCACATCCATAATTGTATCACTCGGCGGCTCTAGGCTAAAATCTTTCCGATTCTCTGTCCGAGTAAAGCTCCCCGGCTCACCAATAAAGGGGCGAGCGATGACCCGCCCAACCGCATGGTCGCCAGTCAACAAATCGCGAGCTATTTGGCAATATCGATACAAGTCCGACAACGGGACGACCTCTTCATGAGCGGCAATCTGAAACACACTATCGCCAGAAGTATAGACAATGACCTGCCCAGTGACCATGTGTTTAGCCCCCAAAGTTTTGATAATCTCCGTACCAGAAGCGGGATAGTTGCCAAGCCAGCCTCGACCAATTTGAGTCTCAAATGCATCCATCACCTCGGCTGGAAAACCGTCAGGATACAAGGGAAATGGCTTTAACAACGGTACACCAGCCAACTCCCAATGCCCTGTGGTGGTATCCTTTCCAGCGCTAACCTCGGTCAGCCGTCCATACACACCTTTGGCAGATGTGGTTGGGGGCACACCCAAAATCTCAGTCAGGTTTCCTAATCCCAACTCGCCCAAATTAGGCAAATTTAAACCTCCTACTGACCGAGCAATATTGCCTAAGGTGTTACTTCCTTCATCATTGTATGCCGCGGCATCCGGTGCATCGCCACAGCCAACACTATCTAAAATTATTAGGTTGATTCGTTTCACTTGTTTCATGAGTTATTCCCTTCCAACTGTAATACCCTAAGATACCACAAAATTTGCTTACTGACAACCAAGTTAAGGTTTGCCTAAAAGTAATACAGTCTTTCAGATAATGATTTTCAATTCAAGACCAACCTTCCCGCAAGTTTTGAACTTGCGGGAAGGTGACAACTAAGACACGTTCCAAAGTGACTCAATCTTAAAAATTGAACCGCTTTCATGACCTCCCTAACCAAAACACCCTTGGTATATCACCAAGGGCGTTTTAATTGAGTATACATGATATAAGACAGCAATTTAGAAGATTTAACCGTCTTGTGCTAGTTAAACAACTGTAACTGCCAATTAATAACCTTAACCTGCACCGTTCCACTCACCCGACATGGGTCTTCAATACACCCCGCGTCATTGCTATCATCATCATCCGTCAAATCACAGCCATTTCGATTACGAGCATAAATCGGGTCAGTAGTAAAGGTAAAAGGCTGACTCGCTTGTTCGCCATTAACCACTACATAGGCAAACCAATCATGCGAATAATAGGCGTTTGGTCCATCACCCCGAATCAACAGTCCTGTATAGCGTCCGTTACCGTCGGTGGTACTCTGGAAACGACTACCAGAAACCCCTAGTTCACCAAACTCAATTGTTACCCCCGCTAACGGCAAGCCATCAGCCCCGTTAATTACACCTTCTAAACCAGAATCGGCACAGTTGTTTTTACTACTATGGGAGCTGACCACAAATGGATAAGGGGTTGGCGTATTAGTAGGCGGTGGTCGCAACGTCGGTGGAACAGGTGTATTGGTTTTAGTCGGAGTAGATGTTTTAGTCGGTATATCGGTCTTGGTTGGAGTAGGGGTACGGGTTTGGGTAGAGGTTTTGGTTGGCCCCGGCGTGTTGGTTGGCGAGGGTGTCCATGTTGGGGGGTACGGTTCTTCGGTGGGGCGCGGAGGAACTGTCGGCGTGGGAGCGGCAACCGTTATTTTCGCGGCCGCGGCCGTTGCCCGTTGAGGGCTAAGGGGGTTTATCGGAATATCGGGTTGAAGGAATATTACTGCATAACACATACAAGACAAAGCGGTTAAACCTAAAAACATCGATATTAATACTGTTGCTAATCGGTCATCTAAGCTCGCCATAAAAATCTTCTCCCTTTTTTGGTAATATTGTTATCTTGACTGATGACACATCGGAATAAATCCCAATGCTGATAGCTAAAGCAGGCTAAAGCCAGCTATTTAGGCAGTTCCAACTTTTAAAACCTCCCAAAATTGGCCTTGCCCTGTGACAGGCTAATACGGGAAACCTGCTTAAGCAGGTTTTTCGTTTAAGACGCTGATTTCAATCAGTGGGTTGTTTGGGAGATTTATTTTTCTGGAACTGCCTTAGGCCACTTTTAGCGGTCTTGAGTTTTTAGCCTTGTGGCTTTAGCCCAAGGCTATCAGTCAACACTACCCCTTTTTTAGGCTGTCCAAATCTGACGGCTTTTAGAAACCTGTCAGGTCTAATGTTTGAAGTTGATGCGTATTACTCTACCGGCTCAAAAATATACCGTTCTTGATCATTTACCAGCTTGGTCGTTAGCCGTATGGTTAAATCTGGTTGATCGGCCACAGTTTGATCGACAGCCTCCATCAACTGCTGACGGAGGAGTTGTTGCGGATAGTTTGGGTATAGCCCTAGCTCTCCGTATAAAATCTGATAAGGTAATTTCTCTTGATTGGCTTCGTTGATTTGTGAGATGTCGGGTAAAGCGACAATCAAATCATCATACAAACCAAACAAACGGGCATACCTATTGTTCAGTTCACTTTCAATTTGAGCAGTTTGGCCTTCCCATTCTGGAACCAAACCAACCCCATACCCATGTTGCGCGACCTTGTACTTAATGGTTAGCCATTGAATTTGAGCGGCTAAAATATTAATTTGTTCCGAAACCTGTGTCGTTGCGGCCAACTCATCCTCAAGAATTAGTAGTTTTTGCTCATCCTCTTTTAGCAGTGCTTCTCGTAAATCATTATAGGCTGAATCAGAGGCGTTTCCACTCCGCTCAACCAACAGGGCGGCCAATTGTTGCGTTTTTTGCCATCGATTCGCTTCTACCTCTTGGAATGTGGTCGATGTTGCTTTTGGTTCAATCGGCGGCAAATGGGAGATTGTTCGAGTTAAAGAGGCCACCAAGGGTGGATTAGCGCTTAAATCTAAACTTTGCCGAGCCAAGGCACGTTCGCCCATGTCAAGATAGATTTTGTTCAACCGCTCAAAAATAGCTCGTCGTTGGGTTGCTTGCAAATAAGGACTATAAGAGGCCAAATTAAAGGCCTGCTCCAGATACAGTTTACCCAACTCAACATCCTGATTCGCTACCAGTCCCTCACCAATGAGCAGAATAATATCGGCTCGAATATTATCGGGAATATCAGGTGCAATGATGGCAATGTCACCCGCTTGTTGATAGGCAAACGTTGCTTTGCCATGCTCGTTGTTTTGTTGATATATGTCAGCTAACCGAATATAGTTCCCGGCAGTTTCGCGGTCAGCCGGAAACGGGGCAAACAGTAAGGTCGACAGAGCGGTTTCAGGTCGAGACTTTTCGAGAGCGTTGTTGATAATCTGTTCTTCAGGCACGCCGCCGAGTGAAATCAACGCTAAAGCCGGGTCAATCTTATCTACCTCTAAAATACCAAAAGGACGCTCGGCTAACTCCGCGGGCGAGGGGGGTGTTTCAGTCTCTCCCAGACGACTAGTTACAAACAAAATCAGGACTGCGGTCAGCACAATCGACAAAAAGATTGCGACTAAACTAACTAGAATGATAATTGCTAAAACAGGACGGTTTTTTTTTTGTGGTTGCATAAGGTTCAGCCATTTTTAAGGATTCATGATACATCTTACATAGGTAATTCCAAGAAAATAAACCTCCCAAATATCATGCCCGAATGTTGTTATCGGGCATCCATTTGTATGCAGAATGTGGATTCCCGCTAAAAGCATGCGGGAATGACATAGAGAATTTAATCAGTTTGGGAGATTTTAAAAGTTGGAACTGCCATATTCACGTTTTAATCCTTATTATACTGTTCAATGGCTACAATACTTCGCTGTTGCAACAGCCAATCGAAAAATTGGTGTTGTTGCAACTGTTGTTTTAAGACCTCTGTTAAAGGACGGTCTGGCTGTTTATCAACAACTTTAACAATATAAAACCCACTGTTTGAGCTGATTGGCTCACTAACATGGCCGAGTTCACCAGAAAAAGCTACTGCCTCAACATGCGATGGCAAAATACCAGAACCGGCGGGGAGCCAACGAGTCGTCGCATATATGCCAGCTTGTTGATTTGGATACTGCTGAATCAACGTTTCAAACGATACATCCTCCTGCTGTAACTGCTGAAAAATAGTAGCCGCTTCGGTTTTATTAGCAATAATCAGATACTGTAGCTGAATCTGGTCAGCTATATCCGGTACCGATGAGATAACTTGTTCCTTAAGACGCTGACTAAGCAACTCAAATCGTAATAATTCACGATACGCATCGAGAGATAGATTATTTTCCGCCAACCACACTTCAAAATCAGGTGATTCTGGAGAATTACTCAAGGCCGTAATAAGGTCGTCGAGGGTATTTGTTGTAACTGTAATGGCTCGTTGAGTCACCGCATGTTCAATAACCAACTGGTCGATTAGCTCATTCAACACCATTTGGCGATGCTGAACCAAAACCCGCTGACCATCAGTCGTATTCAGGTCAATTCCATCTTGCTCTAACCGTTGGATTTTTTCGGCGAGTTTACGGTCATACAGTTCCTTAAAAATAGGTTGGCCGTTGACTCTGGCGACTACAGGTAGGCCATTCTCAACAGAACGGTCGGGCGTGGCGGTCGGTGCAGTAGTCGGAGATGGGATCAACGATGGGGTTGGCTCCATTGTTGAGGTTGGAATAATGGTTACGGTTGTTATATTGGTTGGCTCATCACGACAGCCACCTAACAGTACCATCAATATAACGATAAAGGTCAAACTGATTTTATGTGTCATCTCTTAGGTAAATATTCAGTGAACTCGCCAGAAAGAGCGTCAGAAACCCGATTTCTTTGAGAAATCGGGTTTCTAGGGCGGCATTACGCCCTAGAGCACGCAACCTATTTAAGGCTCGTTCCAAGCGGCAACTCACACCGAGATAAATCACTTCATTATACCCATATCCAGAATAAATAGCAACCTATGATTATGTAAAGTAAATACAGATTTTTAACAGGGCGGGGAACGGTTCGGGGATATGACCGCTAATCAAAAAACCCGCGAATTGTCATCCGCAGGATGAATTTTGAGTCAAAAAGAGGTCTGTTGTCGGAGGTGACTCATTCGCGTCAACTGAATTAGCGGTTATATTCTGCACCCCAACTACTCTATGCGCCCTTTTTAACATCGGACAAACGGTCTTGATGTTGAATCGGATTTCACCGACCTGTTGACATGGAAAAATCGTGCTTGCCCTACATATTTGATAGGTTCAAAGTACGATAGCGAGCCTATCTACAGTCTTTCAGATAATGATTTTCAATTCAAGACCAATCTTCCCGCAAGTTCAAAACTTGCGGGAAGGTGACAACTAAAAATGTTTATCTGAACATCTATAGGCTGATTAGTCAACGAATAAGTTAAATCATTTATCTGAAATGGGCTAGTAACTTGGCGAAACGTCTGCAAAGTGTTAAAATCGTAAGGAACGCATAGTAACATGCAAGACCCAACCTATTTAAAGAGGCTGTTCCATGGGAATTAGAGTTCACTCAGTTACCACAATCGCAGAATGTCACATCGTCGAGCAACTCCAACAATCAATATGGGGTTGTGACGATACAGACGTTATTCCCGGTCATATTTTAATTACTATCGCCAAAGAATCAGGCATGATTTGTTTGGTTTATGACGAATTGGATGAGGTAATTGGATTTATCATTGCCTTTTTGGCTCTTCATCATAACAAACAACACCTCAGCCATGATAAGCAATTGCTCAAATTGGCCTCGCACCAAGTGGGTGTTATTTCAGACAAACAGAATAAACAGTTAGGGTATCAAATTAAACTGGCCCAACGAGACATGGCCTTAGCGCGGGGTATCGAACTAATTACTTGGACATTTGACCCGCTTCAAGGTCGCAATGCACGCTTAAATTTACATAAACTAGGTGCGGTTAGCCAAACCTATTACCGTAATATATACGGAAACATGAACGACGGTTTTAATGGCGATTTAGATACCGACCGATTTCTGGTAGAGTGGTGGCTTGATAGCGATCATGTTAAACATCGTCTTGACCAACCGACAGATCAGTTTCCGTCAAGCTATACAGTTGTCAACCCCATCACCGAATCGACCTCCGACGGATTTCTTCTTCCGTCTCCGCAAACCGTCCCCTTTACCGACCAAACCTGTTTCATTGAACTTCCGGCTGATATGAACATGTTAACAGCCATGCCGATAGCTCGACAATGGCAACAACAGATTGCTTATCTATTTGAAACGGCCTTTGAGACTGGATACACGGTGACGGACCTGTTACGACACCGTGACCGTAACTACTTTGTTCTCGAAAAAAACTGGTCTCAGACAGAGTGATTTAGCAAGAGAAAAGTTGAACACTTAGACATGACCTATAGATGTTCAGAAGTTTATCATTTCAACATGACTAAAACAATATCTGACAGGATTAAAGGCAAAAAATCATGTTAATCCTGTCGAAAAATGATTTTGATTTTATCAACATGTCAGGTTATGAATGAAACGACAAACTTTTGAGATGTTCAGATAAATATTTCCAACCATCATCTTCCCGCAAGTTCTAAACTTGCGGGAAGATTGGCCTTGAATTGAAAACCATTATCTGAAAGACTGTACCTGTCATATCTTCTGTAAAATTTAGACTCATCCAGACACAGACAATAAGTACCTATATCCTAATTTAACAAAGGTGGATTTTTTACCTATTGCAGTCAGGTTGACAAGCAGTTAAAATGGAAGTGACATTAAACTTTTCAAAATTTCACGAACAGACGTATGGGAACATCAGGATTTGAACCAGTCAGTTTATCATCTTGCAATATCCCATATAAATAAGGAGGCAACGTAACCATGCACCAAGATTTTTTAAGCAATGTGTTACTTTTTGCTGGCTTGTCAGGCGATGATTTGATTAGCCTTACCCAAATGGTTGAGGAAGTACATCTTGAAGAGGGGGACGAACTGTTCAAGGAAGGCAGTAGCGGCGATCATGCTTATGTCATCCGATATGGACAGATTGATGTGTTTAAGGCCGCCCCCGAAGGTGAGAAAGTCTTAGCTGTATTGGGTGAGGGTGAAATCTTGGGCGAGATGTCCCTTGTAGAAAAAGGGCCTCGAACCGCCGGAGCAAGAGCCAGAAACGACAGCTTACTACTAGCTATTAGTCGCGAACATTTTTACCAACTATTAGAAACCAGTTCTGCCGCGGCCTTGGGCATTTTGCAGACGATTATTAAACGGTTGCGTTCGACCGAGTCGATGTTACGAGAGAGCGAAAAATTGGCTCAACTCGGTACGATTACGGCCAGTGTTGCTCATGAGCTAGATGATCCCGCGGCCAGCACTCAAAAAGGGGCGGAGCAGTTACGGGAGGTTATGAATCAACTTGGCCCAGTACGCTTACGGCTATATGAAATCGGCCTATCGCTCCCGCAGTTAGATGTCCTGTTTACGCTGGAAAAACGCCTTCATCGTCAAGCAAGTAGCATGATCAAAATGGATGAGGTCGAGCAGAGAGATCGCGAGATTCAGCTAGAGGATGCCTTGACCGGCCTTGGTATTTCTGATGCTATGAACATCGCTCCCATGCTGGTCAACCTGAACTATACGGCGGCTCAAGTTGACGACTTGGCCGAAAAGTTCACTCCCAGCCAACTGATGGTGGCTTTAATTTGGCTAAGCAAATCGTATCAAATGTATAGCCTGCTGGAAAAGATTCGACAGGGTTCTCGTCGAGTGGCCGATATATCGCAAGCGCTCAAGACCTATTCTGACATGGAAGAGGCGACCTTTGACGAAGTCGATATTTATGATGAGTTGGAGGATGCGCTCCTTAATTTCCGGCGAGAGCTAAAAGCGGGGGTTTCGATTCAGCGTGACTATGACCGTAACCTACCCTCGGTTCACGGCTATCCTGACGAACTCAATCAAATGCTCGTCCACCTAATCGACAACGCCATTGATGCGATGGGCTACCAAGGCACCATAACGCTTCGTACCTATCAACAAGACCATCAAATAGTGGTCGAAATTGAAGACGATGGGCCGGGAATCCCCTCGTCATTACAAAACCGAGTGTTTGACCCATTCTTCACCACCAAAGAGCCCGGCGAAGGCATGGGGCTAGGCTTACATATCAGCCAGAAAATCGTCAACCAGATGCATAGTGGCGAACTTGAGCTATTCTCGGTTCCGCACAAGACCTGCTTTACAGTCAAACTTCCCATGAACTAGAATAAAATTCAATGGTTTGGCGATTCAATAACTCTGCAAGTTGTTCGGAAATAAAGGAGTGCAAAAGCTTCTTGCTTTTGCCAGAAACAAACATGCAAAAACAAGAAGCTTTTTTGCACTCCGTGTATCTTGAATTTGAGTTTTTATGAGACGATTAGTTATGGGTGCATCTCATCAGTTTGGGGGAAACATGTCATTTTGAGGCTGAAAAGCCGAAAAATCCACCCAAACCTTTGTAGATTCGAGGGACACTTCGTTTCTCTCAGTGTGACATGGCAAACTCACCCCCAAACTGAAACACACCCATTACAGTCTTTCAGATAATGATTTTTAATTCAAGACCAACCTTCCCGCAAGTTTTGAACTTGCGGGAAGGTGACAACTGAAAATGTTTATCTGAACATCTATAGTTATTCCCGAACATGTCTAATGCTTCGGAGACTTAGCGATTCGCTGAATCAGTACCTCATACAACTATGACCGATTATTCAACCACCGACACTCTTGAAACGGGTAACGTGCTCCAAGAGGATGAACCTCCTATTATTGACACGTTGCCCGGTCGAGCCATGCCGTTAGGCTCACTGGTAACACCGACTAGCACACGTTTTTCTATCTTTAGTCGCCATGCGACCAAAGTTTGGCTTTTGCTGTTTAATCAGCGAGATGACGATACCCCCACCCATCGGTTTGAGCTAACCGCCACCGAAAATCGTACAGGTGATATTTGGCATATTGAACTGCTGGGTGTGGGGCATGGGCAACTTTATCTGTATCAGATGGATGGCCCTTATGAGCCAAACATGGGACATCGGTTTAACAAACACAAACCTTTGCTCGACCCATACACCAAAGCGACGGTGGGCGGTTCAGAGTGGGATTTCTCGAACGCCTGTGGCTATGATCCTCTAGATGAAGATGGCGATATTTCTTTCTCGACCGTAACCGACTTTAAGAGCATGCCCAAATGTGTGGTTTATGGCGATGATGGATTCGACTGGCAGGGCGACCGTCCGCTTAATCGGCCCCTGAACGAGACGATTGTCTACGAAACCCATGTTCGCAGTTTGAGTTGCCATCCTTCGGCCAAAAGCAAACACCCCGGCACCTTCGCTGGAGTGATCGAAAAAATTCCTCATTTCAAAAAACTGGGTGTAACCGCTATTGAGCTATTGCCGATTCATCTTTTTAACGAATTGGAGCTAAATCGAGAAAACCCCGAAACAGGGGAGCGATTACGCAACTATTGGGGCTATAACACCCTCGCTTTTTTTGCCCCGCACGAGAGCTACAGCCACCATCCTGAACCGGGTGGGGCTGTTTTGGCGTTTAAAGAGATGGTCAAAGCGTTGCATAAAGCAGGGCTAGAACTGATTTTAGACGTGGTCTTTAACCATACGGTTGAGGGCAATCAGATGGGGCCGACGGTCAGTTTTCGGGGTGTTGATAATAGCATCTACTACATTTTAGCCAAAGACCCGCGTTACTATATGAACCCCACCGGTGTAGGCAACACCCTCAATGTAAACAACCCGATTGTGCAGGATTTTGTGATAGATTGTCTGCGTTATTGGGTACATGAGATGCATGTTGATGGCTTTCGGTTTGATTTAGCGGCCAGTCTATGTCGAGATTATGACGGTCAACTGTTAGAAGCACCCCCCTTGATTATCCGTATCGCCCAAGACCCATTTTTGCGGGACGCGAAGATTATCGCCGAGCCGTGGGACATCGACACCTATAAAGTCGGTGAGTTTCCGGGTGGGCGTTGGTTAGAGTGGAATGACAAATATCGAGACGAAGTACGACAATTTTGGCGAGGTGATGTGGGCTTGACCAGTATTTTAGCCACTCGTTTGGCCGGAAGCTCTGACATCTACGAACATTTAGGCCCACCGAGTCGCAGTGTCAACTTTATTGCCGCCCATGACGGTTTTACCTTGAATGATGTGGTTAGCTACGACCAGAAACATAACGAGGCTAACGGTGAGGATAACCTAGACGGGCATAACCATAATCGGAGCTATAACTACGGGCATGAAGGGCCAACCGATGACCCCGATATTGAAGAGATTCGGACTCGGCAGACCAAAAACATGACCGCGACTCTTCTGTTGTCGCAAGGCATGCCCATGCTAAACGGGGGTGATGAGTTTCGGCGCACCCAACAAGGCAACAATAACGCCTACTGTCAACATAGCGACATCTCATGGTATGACTGGACTCTGCGTGAACAACATGCCGAACTGCTCCGTTTTAACCAACGCCTGATTGCTCTGCGGCAGGCTCATCCGGTGTTGCGTCGGCGAGCATTTTTTAGCGACAAAGATATCTGGCTCACTCCGGCGGGTACCGATGCCGATTGGCAAAGCTACCCCAAAGAGTTGATGTGTCTGTTAAACGGAAGTAAGGAAAACACCGGCTTTGATAAGGATGATGTTGATATATTGATAATGTTTAATGCCGATGTTACGCCCCACCTATACTACATCCCCCCTCCTCCACAGGAGAAGACTCGCTGGCATTTGGCTCTTGATACGGGTCTGCAAAGTCCCAACGACATCCATGCTCCCGGCCAAGAGGTGGAGCTAGAAGAGCCGAGCGCTTATCTGCTTAAAGAGCGTTCGTTGGTGGTGATGTTAGCCAAAAAACCGGGTGAAACCCAATGGTGGCTGAGGTCTACTCCCTACAAACATTTGGTTCCTAAACCACGCCATATTATCCGCAAGAAGCAGATTCGGAAACATCGGCGTTTACGGTATATCAGACGAAAAAAGCGGTAATCAAAAAACAACGTATTAGAGTTGTTCGGGAATAAAGGAGTGCAAAAGCATCTTGCTTTTGCATGTTTATCTCTGGCAAAAGCAAGATGCTTTTGCACTCCGCAGACCTCGAATTTGAGTTTTTATGAGATGATAAGTTATTCCCGAACAAGTCTATTGATGTACTGATTTTTAGCAAGATAAGATTTAAATCAAAAAGAGGCTAACTATGCTAGAGTTAGCCTCTTTTTGATGACTTCGTTTTGAGTGGACACGAAGACATGGTAAAATGTAGGGTAAGGATTGGAAGATAGAGACATGACTCAATTAAAGACAAAAAATCCAGATGACCAGTATGATAGTCCTTGGAAAAAGGCAATTGAAGAATATTTTGAAGAATGTATTGCCTTCTTTTTCCCAAAAATCCATGCCGATATCAACTGGGCAAAGGAATATGAGTTTCTGGACAAAGAGCTAGAAAGGGTTGTCCGGCAAGCCTCTGTAACCGAGCAACATGTAGATAAGTTGATACAAGTCCATCGAAAATCGGGGGACGAAACTTGGGTGTTGCTTCATATTGATGTTCAGAGTCAACATGAAACTGATTTTACCAAACGGATGTATCAATACAACTATCGGCTGTTTGACCGATACAACAAACCGGTAGTTACAGTGGTTATTTACGGCGATAAGAGCAAAAAATGGCAACCACAAGAATATAAACGCAAACTATGGGGAACTGAAATCAGATTCAATTTCTCCTCTATCAAACTGATGAATTACAGTATCAGTGAGTTGGAACAAAGCGACAATCCATTTGCAATTGTAGTACTCGCTCATCTGCATACAAAGGCAACTAAACATCAACACCAAACAAGATATGACCTGAGATGGCGATTGACCCGTATGTTATATGAACGGGAATACAGTCGAGAACAGGTAATATCGTTATATATTTACATTGATTGGCTCATGGCTTTACCCAAAAAATTAGAACTGCAATTTAATCAACAATTAGACCAATATGAGGAGGAACAAAAAATGCCTTACATAATTAGTGCGGTGCGCTATGGGATAGAGGAAGGAATTCAGCAAGGTGTCGAGCAAGGAATTCAGCAAGGTATAGAGGAAGGAATTCAGCAAGGTGTCGAGCAAGGAATTCAGCAGGGTGTTGAGCAAGGAATTCAACAAGGTGTCGAGCAAGGAATTCAGCAAGGAATTCAGCAAAGTGAACAAAAAATATTACAAATAGCCAGAGAAGATGTGATTGAAGTATTGATGATCCGCTTTGGTGAGTTGCCCAAACTGTTGGTCAAAACTATTAAACGACTTAACGAACTAGCCTTGCTAAAAACTTTGCACAGAAAGGCCATTACTATTGAAACTGTACTCCTGTTTGAGCAGTTTCTAGCTGACCAATTGCCTGATGATGACTCGCCTAGGGCTGTTCAGGCATAATTGTGACGCTACAAGCGTCACCTACAGTAACTTTGTCAGACATGAGGCCATGTTTGTCACGCTTGTAGCGTGACAAACATGGAGAACTGAACAGCCCTATGACTCGCCAGACTCCAAAGGTTAAAATTTGTTCTTGGTATTACTACAACGAGATTTTCACCGTCCGCTCTAACCAATTCTGTCCCTTGAGGTTGGGTAAAAGTTCAGTAAAACCGCCCTAGAAACCCGATTTCTTTGAGAAATCGGGTTTCTGACGTTCCTTCTGGCGAGTTCACTGAATATTTACGAGGTTGGTGGGCTTTGAGCCAAGGCAGAGCCTTAAGTTGACGGCTATGGATTGGCTACAACCACTAAAATACCCGTATAACCGTCATATTGGGGAAGCGACTACGAAGCGCCACCGAAAAATCCTCCATCGTTGGCTGAACATCAAAATAGATCAGATGGCTGTCTTGGTTAGAATCGGACGCGCCGAAACCATCCACAGGAATAATCGCGCCCGGAATCGACAGTACCACCTCGACCCAAGCCTCCTCTTGCCGCCCCTCGCCCGGCGAAAGCCATACCTCCTTCAACTTAGCAGCCTGCCGAAGATAGTCGATGTGCCAATGCGGTTTCTCTACCTGTTTAAGATGATGTTTGAGCCGTCCGGTTATTCCACCCGCCCCAAAAGCACTACCGACATAAGTATACCAACCGGCAGGGAACTCAAAACTGCCCAATTTACCGATAGTCAGGTGTTCGTTTTGATGTAGATGCAAAAGTAATACATAATGTCCTGTTTTCATGATTCACTCCTCGCAAAAAGGGAACGTTCAGCGCAAGTAGGGAGCACCCACGTTCTGAACCAACCCCAGATAATACGAATATAATACAGGTGTTGATAGCTGTTGGCAAGTAGATAAGGAGCGAGGTCAAATAAGTTGCATGCTCCAAAGTGGTTCAATCTTGGAGATTGAACCACTCTCATGACGACCTGCACAAGTTAATTAATCCCGACTCCTAGTAAAAGTTCAGTAAAACCGCCCTAGAAACCCGATTTCTCAAAGAAATCTGGTTTCTGACGCTCCTTCTGGCGAGTTCACTGAATATTTACGACTTCCTAACCATTTCGGAGTTGAAGGCAAGAGGGGTTCGGTTTTTGAACCCCTCTTTTTTTGTTGCACCCAAAAACTCATCACTAACAACACCAACCAAATCGCCAGCCCCAAAGCTGACATGACCATGCCTAGCCGGAAACTCCACGGCCAATAAACCAGTTCGACGGTATGCTCTCCAGCAGGAATGATTATCCCCTGTTGTACCGCGTTGACCGGATAACGCGGTCGGGCTTGAGCATCGAGCCTGGCCTGCCAGCCCGGATAGTCAGTCTGGCTAACGACCAGCAGTTGCTGACCATGTGCCACCACCTTAAACCGGAGCATGGTCGGCGTTTGGCTGACTAACTCAACCGAACCGGCGGGCACTGTCGAATCAAGCTTGACTGGCAATGGTTCGGCGACAACAGCTTGTTGGCGTAACATGACGGTGTCATCAGCTAAATGGGCAATCGCTTGTTCCGCCTCACTGATGACCGTCACCTCGCCGACCAGCCATGCTCGGTCAAACGGGTCGCCCATCTGATAAACGGTCTGCTCCCCCTCCGCAAACACGGGAATCAAGCCCGCGTCGCCGATGTCTCGGTCAGAAAGGATATATTGCACATGGAGAAGTTGCCACAATCTCCATGCGGGCATGTCGGTCAAAAATTGGGCCATGTTAGCCAGTTGGAGCGGGGTATTGCCGGTTAAGTCTTGTAGTTCGTACACCGAAGCCGAACTGTTGCCGTTGGGTAAAAGGCCACCGCTGACGATTCTGCTCGGCGGGGTTTGTTGTTGCAAAAAACTGGTTACACCGTTGGGCGTAAACGGGGGTGGGTCGGCGGGTTTTTCCAGATTAAATTGCCAATTGACGGTAAACAGATTAAAGGCCAGCCAACTCACCAGAATCGCCATGCCCCACCAACGGCGTAACCAGCGTCGTCGTCGCATAAGCAAGATGATGCCGAGGCCAGTCAAAATCAGCAAGCCAAACAGATGATGATGTAGAAGGCCAAAAAATAGATTGACCTCGTCGCCTCGTGCGGTTGAGGCGGTAGAGCCGTAGATGAAAATCAGGAGCAAAATCAGCCAGCCGATAAGAAGCCGCCGAAAGCCATGCTCAAACTGGGTGAACCGTTTCCGAACAGGTTTCGGAAGTGGGCTGACGAGCAGGATAGCTCCGTAGCCCGCCAAAATCGCCATGCTAAAACTGTAGAGCAGAAAAACTCGCTCTTGTTGGCGCACCATCTCGAAGCCGGGCGCGAACAGGTAAAACAAGGGATAGAGAAAACTGTTGCCACCAAAGGCCAGCATCAGGCTGATGAGGGCGACTCCAGCCCAGAATATCGCCTCGGCATGGGGGCGTACCCACAATACCAGCAGAGCCAACATCAGCGAGACGAGGCCGATATATTGGGGCGAACCACCGAAGAATCCGGGATAGGTGACGGCCACAATCTCGGTCAGGGGTAGCCCGCGTGAGACCGCCTCGTAGGCGAGGTTGGCTCGGACAGAGTGGCGAATAAACTCAAGCGTGGGCAGGAGTTGAGCCGAGGCCATCAACCCGCCAAGCAGGAGCATGAGCAGGGTAATAACGAATGGCGAATGGATGAATTTGCGAATGGCGAATGGGCGAATGGGCGAATGGCGAATGGTGCAAAATAGCGCATAGGCCATGACCAGATAGACGATGTACAGCACAGTTTGAGGGTGTCCGGCGAGTAGGGCGAGGGCGGTGGCGAGTGCGCCAATGAGGATGCCGCTTGCGAGGTGTGACTTTTTCTTTGTCGGTGAGGTAACATCGACAACCCCCAACATCACCCACGGGAGCCAAGCGCTGACTTGCAGAATTGTCATCTGTTGCACCGGAAAGCCGGTCAGATAGCCGCTATAGGTGATGGTGAGCGAGGCCACCAACGCGCCGAATCTGGCTCGGTGAGGTGGAATGTCTTGTTGCAGGGCGAGTCGTCTCATTAGCAGATACATGCCGACCGCGACCACGGAAAAATGGAGGATCACCTGCCATTGTAAGGCCGACACCGGAAAACCAATCTCTTGCCCAAATAAAAATGGGCCACCCCAACCAAGTACAAGGGCTTGCAAAACATGGGGCGGGTAGAGCGCACCCGATTGAATATCAGCCAAGGCTGGTTGTCCGCCGTACAGATAGGGGTTCCACAGGGGAATTTGACCACGTACCCATGCTTGGGCAGAAAAGGCTCGCAATGGAAAATATTGCTCGGTGAAATCACCATTGGTTATCTGCATGCGGTCGGCAGGGTTGGGGGTAATCAGTCGCCAAAAAAAGAGCAGGGGTAAAAGGGCCAATAGGAGCATGAGCAGGAGGTCGAGACGGGTTAGCTTCAAGGTGTATTTTCCTGATTGTTGCGATTATGTGGCTCTTTGGGGCTTTCCGTGCAAACGTCATGATTGTGTCATCATCTTCCCGCAAGTTTTAAACTTGCGGGAAGATTGCCCGTATAAGTAATTTTCGGTGTTGGTCTTCATTTGGGCCATAAGAACAGGATGTGCGGCCCGAAGGGGCACTGATTAAATCATGCCAAAATCAGTGTCATTCCACGCATCCTGTTCTAAGATTGGCCGAAACAAAGATTATAGCCGTGTTGACGAGTGATGAAAAACATCCTTGACAAACAAACCGTCATAGGCTAAAATAGAACCACTTTATAATCTTTAACAATCTATTATCAATCAACAATTACACCGCCACCGAGTTAGTTAAACTCAGCGGCGGGTAAACCACCCAAACTGACTACACAGTCGGGTAGCTTGGCTATTGTAACATGATTCGGATGAATCGACATCTCCGATACAACGACACCTCCGAGGTCAAAACCAGACCTCGGAGGTGGTGCGAGACATGACCACAGCGACCACTTCAAAACATGGGGTGGTCGTTTTTTGTTGGCTATTACAAAGTAAATATTCAGTGAACTCACCAGAAGGAACGTCAGAAACCCGATTTCTTTGAGAAATCGGGTTTCTAGGGTGGTTTTACTGAACTTTTACATTACAAAGGCTTGACAGGTTTTAAAAACCTGTCAAGCCTCATCGTACAGGAGACCGAATCATGATTGATTATGTTACCATGTTCAAGCTCGACAATCAGTTTATCTTAAACGAGACCTATCTCGCCACCAGTAAACGCCAAGCCGAGCGGGTTATTGCTCTGTTGGATAACGACCTGTGGCCGGTTAAGTATGGCCTAACGGTGCAGTTCTCCTTTTTGGATGAGGCCGACCGAGCCAACTTTCAGGCCACGGTGCAGTGGGCCTTGGCTGTCGTACTAGCCGAAAAAGCCGGTCTATTGCAAGATTACGCCACATTATACGATCTGGTCACACAACGGCTCAATCGGCATGCCTGCTTGCGTCATTATCAAGCCTTTGTGTCTGAAAATGACTTCTGTCGGGATGATGTGGCTCATCTGCGCTGGGTGGTGGAGACTCCTCTGCCGGAGCTTATTCTGTGGCTCTCGGCGGCTAAGGGGCGGTCATATTGGGCTTAGGAATCGGGATTAATTTGGCGCGTCGGCTTCCGGGTGCAGGGAACGGTTCGGGGGGATATGACCGCCAATCAAAAAGCCCGCGAATTGTCACTCGCAGGATGAATGTAAAAGTTCAGTAAAGTGTGGTGGTCAAGATGATGTTGAAAACCATGTCATACTGAGCCGAAGGCGAAGGGTCTCACTCACCCGAATCTCCCTAGATTCGGGTAAGAGAGACCCTTCGCACAAAACGCTCAGGGCGACATAATCTTTTTCAACATCAAGCTGACCACTACAGAAAATCAAGAATTGTTTTGCACGGAATATCCCATAGAACTCCGATTCCTTAAGCACTGAGAGAGAAGACCGATTAACAACGGTCGGAGGCAGGCAAATCGGTGATTGACTCACCTCGAACAAATGAGTACAATGTTGCTCAAACCAATTTTAACAGGAGAATTGACCCATGACCGACAAACTATTACAGGACACCCGTGAACTATTGTATGAGTTAGTACAATATTCGGCTCAAAACCGTAAAGAACTTAAGGTGTGGCAAGAAAAATCTCAAGCACGGCAAGAAAAATCTCAAGCACGGCAAGAAAAATCCCTAGCGCGGCAAGAGGCTCAACTTGAGGTGTGGAAGTTGGAAAACCAGCAAAGTAAAAAGGAGGCTGACCGACAACGAGCCGACCTACGCCGACAACTCGGTGATTTGTCTCGCAAGATGGGCACGATGGTTGAGGATTTTGTGGTGCCGGATATGCCTCGAGTGTTACGTCAGTTAGCCAACTTGCCCCAAGAGGAGGAGATTGTGGTGAATGTACGGGTAAAACGCCGGTTACGAAGTAATGGCAAACAAAACGGTCAGCGGCAAATGATTGAGTTTGATGCGATGGCTGAAGCTGAGCGGTATGTGCTCATCAATGAGACCAAGAGTACTCTTAGGTCAGAGCATGTGAGCCGTTTTTTAGAGAATCTCAAGCTAACGAAAACCTACTTTCCTGAGTTTGCGAACTATCAAATCATCGGGGCAATCTCTTCGTTTCATATCGATTCGAGTTTGGTCACATACGCCAGCAAACATGGGTTGGTGGTGCTGGCTCTCGGTGATGGGTTGATGACCATACAGAATGAGCCGGGCTTTCAGTGGAAGCCGTTTTAGGCATGGCCCATTTTGCACCAACATCATCTTGACCACTATTTACGATTCTCTGGTAGATTCCGTGCAACTCGAAACAGTGCCCTGAATTAGATACTTTGATGAGGCAATCTTCCCGCAAGTTTAAAACTTGCAGGAAGATGATGATACAAACATGATGTTTGCACGGAAAGCCCCAAATATCCCACTATTTACTACCCGACAAAAAGTTTAGTCAGACTAATTACAGAATAAAATCAGATAAAATTATAAGATTAAAAGCAAAAAATCCTGTCAATTCTGTTAATCCTGTCGAAAAAATCTTTTCTCTACTCAAGATGTCGGGTACATGAAAATCTGGGACAACCCGTCTCTTGAAATTCTATAGTTCGTTGCATCGATAAACTCTTATTATACAAGCCCTCAACGGTGGAGACCAACAATGATTACCACGATATTACTCGACTTAGACAACACCCTCATCGGCAACGACATGAACGATTTTTTACCCCCCTATTTTGCCGGATTAGCAAGCTACTTAGGCAACCGACTAGGCGATAAATCGTTGCCCCACATGCTCAGCCAAGGCGTGCAATTAATTACTAATAATACCAGTTCAGCCGATAACTACACTCTGTTTATGGATAATTTTGCCGAACAGATTGGCTATCCAGTGACTGAGTTACAGCCTTTGTTGATCCAGTTTTACGCCGAAACATTCCCCACTCTGCAACAATACACCTCCTTCCGGCCTTCTGCTCACCCGCTTATTGAACAGTTGCTTGCTGATGGCTACAAAGTCGTGATTGCTACCAATCCAGTCTTCCCCCAAACAGCGATTGAGCAACGGCTTGAGTGGGCAGGTATCGCTGATTTCCCTTATCCCTTAGTGACAACTATGGAGAACAGCTTTAGTTGCAAACCCCAATTGGTCTATTACGAAGCGATTCTGGAAACGGTTAACAGTCAACCCCATGAATGTTGGATGGTTGGGGATAATTTAAGCCACGATATTGAACCGGCTCACACTTTGGGATGCAAAACGTGGTGGATTCCTAATGGTAGAGCCGAAGAAAATTCGCCAAGCTATGACCAACATGGCGAGTTAGTCGATCTTCTACGTTTTGTACAAGCAAAAAAACTGTAGCCAGTTGCCCAAACATGGCTTTACTGATATAATCGTCGGATATTAGGCTAAGCTAATCATTCGCTTGGCCTAAAACCTCGGATTTATCAGTTTAATATAACCACATCTCTTACCACAACGATACCAATTTTAATATTTAATTTTATATAATTACACATCTCAGCGAAGAGTGTTAACCTCATAGCTATTATTTATTTAATTTAAGTAAATATGCACAATTTTTATGGCAGTTCCAGCTTTTAAATTCTTCCAACGTTCCCTGAACTTGTTGAAGGGAACTGGCTTCGACAAACTCAGCCAACGCTTTTTGGTTTTCTGGAACTGCCTATAATGCTATTTTCTTAGAGTTTTTTAAGTAATTTTCATTTCTAAATTGTCACTTTTATCAACATATCATTCCCGTATGTTTTGGGTGGGAATCTATGTGTTATTGTGGTGGTCAGCCTGATGTTGAAAACGGAGTGCAACAGCTAAAGCTGTTGCTACAGGCAATGGCTGAACCCATTGCACTCCAACATCATCTTGACCACTACAATAATAACTAAACCTTTTACTAAATGATTTGTACTTTAAGGAGGTGATGTTTTTTATTAATGACCCATTAATGTAAAACAAAACATATTGGTCTATGAAAACATGTGAGGAGTAGCATGTTTTACAATTAAAAAGGCACATCAACTCGACCTGAGTAGTCGCCAGACGTGCCATTCACGCTAAAATCATTGACCGATTACCGTAGGGAATGGATGACATAACTTATGCCAATGGAAAATTCTAAGCTCTCGTGAAGGTGTAAGTTATAAATCTGATTATTCCGATGCAAACAAGATTGATACACGCATATCAACCTTTAATAAAATTTTTTACTATCTAATGAAAGAGGAGAAAGAAAACAGATGATTAGCAAACGTTTTATGATGACAATTGTTGCTTTATTAGTTTTATCCAGTGTAGCCGCCCAGTGTGGTGGTGAAACTACCGTGGTCGAAAAAGTCGTCACCGTAGAAGTTGAGAAGATTGTCACTGTAGAAGTGGAAAAAGAGGTCGTTAAAGAAGTGACCGTTGAAGTTCAAGTTGAGCCAGAAGAAGCCGCGCCAGTAGCTGAAGCCACCGAAGCAGTCGAAACTACTGAAGAAACTGCCGCCCCTGCGGCCCAAGAAGGTAGCACCTTGTCGATTGTGCAAGAACGCGGTATCTTAAACTGTGGTGGGAATGCCAACGTGCCGGGTTTTGGTTATCTTGATCCAGATACCCAAGAGTTTACCGGATTTGATATCGACTTTTGTCGAACCGTTGCCGCCGCTGTTTTGGGCGATGCAGAAGCGATTGAAGTTCGCCAGCTAACGGCTCAAGAACGTTTCCCGGTGTTACAAAGTGGTGAGGTTGACGTACTCAGCCGAAACACCACCTGGACAATTAGCCGCGATACCTCCCTCGGTTTCAACTTTGTCGGCGTGACCTTCTATGATGGGCAAGGCATGATGGTTCGTAAAGACAGCGGTGTCACGTCGCTTGATGATTTAGCCGGTGCGACGATATGTGTGCAACAAGGAACAACCACCGAGAAAAACTTAGCCGACGTGATGCGATCACTCGGTCTCGATTATGAACCCGTTGTGTCGGAATCTGCTGAAAACGCTCGAAACGCCTATGATGAAGGTCGTTGTGATGGCTTCACCACCGATAAATCTGGTTTGGTTTCTCAACAAATTTTGCTCGCCACTCCAGAAGATCATGTTATCTTAGACGAAACCATGTCTAAAGAGCCGCTTGGCCCGTTGGTTCGTCATGGTGATGATCAGTGGTTCGACATTGTGAAGTGGGTCACCTTTGGCACGATAGCCGCTGAAGAATATGGCATCACCTCCGCCAATGTTAACGAAATTGCCGCCACCACCGAAGACCCAGTCATTCGTAACCTGCTTGGTGTTGAAGGTGAATTAGGTCAAGGCGTTGGCTTAGATGACGACTTCATGATCAACGTAATTCAACAAGTTGGTAACTACGGTGAAATCTACGACCGTCACCTCGGTCCAGATACTCCCTTCGATTTACCCCGTGGTCAAAACACCCTCTATACTGAGGGTGGTTTAATGTACGCTCCACCATTCCGCTAAACCATTTATCTAAATAACAACAGCCCGGTGAGTATACTCACTGGGCTGTTTAGTCAATAAAGGGAGGAAGTATGGCAACAACATCACCGAAAATCAACCCACCCGCTAAAATTCCCTTTTGGCGAGATATTAGAATCTTAGCCATCATTGCCCAATCAATATTTATGGCCGCGGTGTTGGCTGGTTTTGCTTGGCTTATCAGCAACTTTTTAGCCAATGCAGAACGACAAGGGCTATCGATTGGGTTTGATTTTCTTAGAATCACCGCCGGATTCGACATCGCCGAGGGCATTGACTATTCAGCCACCGATACATTTGGACGGGCCTTATGGGTCGGGACAATTAATACTATTCGAGTATCTCTATTGGGGATAATCTTGACCACGATTACAGGTATTTTGGTAGGTATTGCTCGTTTGTCGAACAACTGGTTGTTGGGTCTAATCGCGGGGGGCTATATCGAAATTATTCGTAATGTCCCCTTACTCGTAGTACTCTATTTCATCTATTTTGGGATTGTTTTACAACTACCCTCAGTTAATGATAGTGTGCAACCGTTTGGTCTACCAATATTCCTTAATCAGCGGGGCATATCTTTCCCCGGTCTAACGGCCACGATTGGCTTTCCGATTTGGTTAGCTTTTATTGTATTAGCTACCATTTTTGTGATGATTTTATGGACAATTCAAAGCCGTCAAGAAGAACAAACTGGTAAATCTATCAATAAAGGTAGCACCGCCATCGTCTCTTTTCTCATTATCGTGGCTATTGGTTGGTTTGTTACCGGCTCGTTTGTTAGTGATCAAGGAATGATAGTCGCCACCTCAAGAAATATTACGGAGTTTAAGGATTACCAGTCTATTTTCTTGGTTAAAATAGATACCGATGCTCTTGCAGAGTCGGGCATGAGCAAAACATTGCTCAACCAGTTAGACAGCATCAGCGAGTATAAGGGAGTTAAAGAACAGCTTTATGCCGAAATAAACGCGCTAGAAACAGATGGTGGCGACCCCACGATGTTACAAGAACAACTGAAAATTTTAGACAACGCAAGCTTAACAGTTTGTGGTGAAAAAGATAGCATCGGAGTCATCAATGCCTCAAGCCAACTACGCCGTTTAGGCATTAATGTTAAAGTAAAAGATGAAAAGAGCATGACCAAAGCCAGCGCAAACTATGCCAAAGGCAATTGTGACCTGTTAGCTGGAACACAATCACAACTTGCGGCGGAGCGATCTGTTTTTGATGCCCCTGATGCTCATACGGTTGTGCCTGTTTCGGTAACGCCAATGGTTGTTAATACCCCCGCTCCAGCTGGATTTAACATCCAAGGTGGTGGGCGAATCTCCCCTGAATTTGCCGCCCTATTATTCGGATTAGTGTTATACACCAGTACGTTTGCGGCTGAAATTGTCCGAGCCGGCATCTTGTCGGTCTCTAAAGGACAATCCGAAGCGGCCCGAGCCTTAGGCTTAAACGAAGGCCAACGCTTACGACTGATTGTTTTACCACAGGCCATGCGAGTAATTATCCCCCCCATGACCAGTCAATATCTCAACTTAACCAAAAACTCAAGTTTGGCCGTAGCAATTGCCTATCCCGATTTGGTCAGCGTTGGTAACACCGTCCTGAATAACTCTGGGCAAGCAGTTCAGGTCATTATTATTTTCATGACGACATACTTATCTATCAGTTTACTGATTTCAGCCTTCTTAAACTGGTACAATAAGAAAGTCGCCTTGGTGGAGCGTTAATATGACAACGATAACTCAAATAAAAAACGACCCAGCCTTGGATGATTGGCAACCCCTAGATATTGGAGGCTGGTTACGAAGAGATGTATTCGGCACGGTTTGGCACATTCTATTTGCCATCATACTGGTTGGCACGAATTTGCTAGTCATTCAGGCCACATTTAACGCCGCGCCAGTAGAACTTTCATTTACCCTCGCCCCCAATGGAAATATTGGTACGGTTGGGAATATCATCCTTGCTTTAACCAACGGTGCTTTTTTAACCTCGTTGGTACTACTGTTATGGATTGTTGGCGCGGGAGTAGTGATTTGGGGGGTGGTGAAGCATAAACTCTCTGGCCCAGTCCAATGGTTAAAAGACAGTATGTATACTGGCTTCTTTGGGGCTTTAACCACGCTGTTCCTCTTGCTTCTCATCGTTTTTGCGACGCGGGGTCTGTTGGCTTGGGGACTGTTTGGGGCTAACTTTAGTACCAACCCCGATACCGTCACCATTCTACGAGATGCAACGCCTGGAGCAGTGTGGGGGATAGTTGGCGCAAACATGAAACTGTTCGCGGTCGGACGATACCCCTACGATGCAGTCTGGCGAGTTTGGGTTTCATTGGCAATAGTGATTGTTTTGTCAACCCTGAGCCTATTCGCTTGGAGTCTCGGCTCACCCCTTAAAAAATATAGACAATGGCTTGTCTATGCTTGGTTAGCCTCCATGCCGATAACATTGCTTGTGTTATATGGCATGCCGGGCACGGATGCCGGAGCCATGATGACCGTCCGAACCAATCTATGGGGTGGGTTTCTGCTAACAATTGTTATCGCCGTGTTGGGAATCGTACTATCCTTTCCGATTGGTTTGTCTCTAGCTTTAGGCCGTCGGAGTGAAGCGAAAGGGGTTCCCATGCTTTGGTTGATAGGAGGCGGTATTGTATTCTTGTTACTCTACTGGATGACAGGAGGGTATCCGACAGAAAGTGCTACTTTTAATCTACCTATCATCTTTAGAGACCCGCCGTTATACCCTGTTACATTAACCGTGTGGCAATATACCGCATTACAAGCTTTTGCCGTCCTTGGCGTATTATGGTTAGTCGGCTACTACCTGAATGGAAACTTAATCAAAACCTTCTGTATCGGGTATATTGAACTGATTCGAGGTGTGCCACTTATTACTGTACTGTTTATGGCAAACGTCATGCTCCCCATCTTTTTACCGAAAGAGATTGAGATAGATAACCTGTTTCGAGTCGTGGTAGGGGTGATACTATTCTCTGCCGCTTATCTGGCAGAAAATGTACGGGGTGGACTACAATCGATTCCAAAAGGTCAGTATGAAGCAGCTATGGCGGTTGGTTTAAGCACGAGCCAGTCGATGCGCTTGATTATTCTGCCCCAAGCCTTACGAGCCGTCATTCCAGCTCTAGTCGGTGAATTTATCGGATTGTTCAAAGACACCTCCCTTGTTTCGATTGTGGGTCTGTTTGACCTGCTCAAAATTGCTCAAACCGTTATCGCCCAACCCGATTGGCTTGGCTTACAACGTGAAACTTACGTCTTTATCGCCTTTATCTATTGGATATTCTGTTTTGCAATGGCAGCCGTAAGTATACGAATTGAGAAAAATTTAGGAGTTGGGCAATACTAATACAACTTTCGTGATGTGTGATACGTGATGCGTGAGAATAGCTATCACGTATCACACATCACATATTACAAATATTATGGCAAAAGAATTAGGTGCACCAGTTATTGTGTGTGAAGATGTTCATAAATGGTATGGTGAATACCACGCCTTACGAGGCGTGAACACCTCGGTTCGAGAGGGAGAGGTGGTGGTCATTCTTGGTCCCTCTGGCTCTGGAAAATCGACTTGGATTCGGACGTTGAATCGTCTAGAAGAACACCAACGAGGGCGGATTATCGTCCACGGTACTGAGTTAAACAACGATGTACGAAATATTCAAGAGATTCGGCGAGAAGTCGGCATGGTGTTCCAACAGTTCAATCTGTTTCCTCATCTGACGGTGTTAGAAAATATTACCCTAGCTCCCATACAAGTTCGCAAATGGTCACGCGACCGAGCCGAAGAGGAAGGAATGAAGCAACTCACCCGAGTTAAGATTCCTGAGCAAGCCAGCAAATACCCGGGACAGCTTTCGGGGGGGCAACAGCAACGGGTTGCCATTGCCCGAGCCTTAGCTATGCAACCAAAAATCATGCTGTTTGACGAACCAACCTCCGCGCTTGACCCAGAAATGATTAAAGAGGTGCTGGACGTAATGCAGGATTTGGCGAATGATGGCATGACGATTTTGGCTGTCACCCACGAGATGGGCTTTGCTCGCAACGTGGCTGACCGAGTCATCTTTTTTGATGAAGGAAATATTGTTGAAGAAAACGAACCAAACGCCTTTTTCAGCAATCCCAACGAAGAGCGTTCAAAACTGTTCTTACAACAGATTTTGCATTAAACGAGTGCAAATTAACTCGGTTACTTCTTTGGAAAAACTAACCTTATGTGTAAAATAAAACAGTCAGCGGGTTTGAATCTGCTGACTGTTTTTTATACATCTATAGATGTTCAGATAAACATTTTCAGCCGTTACCTTCCCGTAAGTTTAGAACTTGCGGAAAGGTTGGTCTTGTGAATTGAAAAGCATTATCTGAAAGACTGTAAAAATCAACGTAGGAGTTTCTCATTGTCAATGTCGCACCCATTACTACTCGGCATGTTTCATCGCCAAATTGAAGGCGATCATCACCTGTTAGAACTAGCTCAACGTCATTTTACCCACATAAAACTAGGAGCAGAATTTTATCCCACCAGCTTAAACGACCTGCAAACCTCGTTGGAGTTCCGCCCTTTGACCGAACATCGATACACCATGCACCTACCCCGCTCCCTAAACCTACTACACGAAGGTAGCCGCAAAACCATTCTCTCCTACGCCAAGCGAGGCCGTACCGATGCTTACGGCATGATTATCCATGACCAAGCCGAAATGGCGACCAATCCGCCCGCTTACATCAAGGCAATTCAGACCATTAACGCCCACCTGCTCAAAATTAACCCTAGTCCATATCTGTTTATCGAGTATGCGGCTGGCCTAGAACTTGATACCTTTGCTTCGATATTTGAAGCTGTGGCTGACTGCGAACGGGTCAGCGCCTGTATCGACATTAGTCATGTCGGAATCCGGCAGAGCCAACGAGCCTACGCCGAGTTGTATCCGAGTGAGGATGTCTGTTTATTAAGTCCGGGTCATCCGGCCTTAACAGTGCGGATAGATGATGTTGTCACGACTACGGCCACGGCTCTTCCTGCGGTGCTAACTTTGATTAAGCGATTGGCAAAACTAGATAAACCGTTACACTTTCATCTGCATGATGGGCATCCTATCTCGACATTTAGCCCTTATGGAGTTAACGATCACCTCAGCTTTTATCGCCAAATCAAGCTACCTTTCAAACACAAGAAGAAAAATGTCATCCCCCTATTATTCGGGCAAACAGGTTTAGAAAAAATTATCAACACCGCTTTAGATACCCTATCCGCTAAAAAACTATCCTTTATGTTAGAAATTCATCCTCAATACAATAGTCAATATGAACAACTGGCTTTGGGAGAGTATGAATCCCTGTTTCAAAACTGGAATCTCCTACGTAACGCCGAGCAGATGAATGCTTGGCTTGAAGAAATCAGCAAAAACGCCCAATTACTTCAAAAACTATGCGTGAAACGTGATGCGTGATACCTATCACGTTTCACATTTCACTCATCATGTACAATGCCACCAAGAATCGGAAGTTATCCTGTTATTGACCATATTGGTTATGGGCTACAGGCAGATGTTTATAAAATTGAATATAGCTACAAAGGGTATCGACAAGCTGTTTTAAAACAGTTTCGGCCTACCGCCGACCATTGGCAACAACAGCTTAATAACGAATACCTAGCCTTAAAAAAGTTAAGCCAAGGGGACAAACCAGCAACTATTCCGGCTATATTGCAACAGAATCCGACTCAACGGTACCTGATTATGGAATATTTACCCGGGCGACCGATGCATGTCCCTCAAAACAAGCGTAAAGCATTTGTATGGTGGTTTAAGATTGCCGAGACAATAATATACGCTCATGAACATGGCGTGTTTCATTGTGACATCAATCCGAACAATGTTCTCGTTAAGAGAGAAGCCGTCTATCTGATTGATTGGGCTTTGAGTGTACGACAAGGAAATGTTAAGGGGATAAAAAATTTACCGCGAGGTGCATGGCAACCACCAGAACAGGCTCAAGGACAGTTTGGTCGTAAAACTGATGTCTATAGCTTAAGTGCGCTCCTGCTGTGGCTTATATCGGGCAATAAGCCGCGTGATCCTATTTTTCAGGGTCGTGAGCGTCGTAGTAAACGAATCATTCAAGGAGTCATCACCCACCCACTGGGTACAACCAATTGCCGTGATTTGGCGATACATCTCGAAAAAGGACTGGCTGGTGATGTGGGCCTGCGCTATAATAGTACCAAACGGCTTTATACTGCTATCCGAAACTGGTTTGAGGAATATTCGTGAAACGCTTCATTTTTCATGCTCACGCTTTACAAGAATGCTTGCACTTATCATCATTTATAGTAAAATTGAAAATTAAGTTGTGGATATAGCGTAGCGGCAACCGATATTCTACGCCATATCTACTACGCAATTAACTATGACAACAGGTTACGTCTTCGACGAGATATTCAAAAAACACGATTACCCCGGCCATCCTGAGTGTGCAGACAGGTTGACGGCCATTATGGCATATCTGGAACAGCATGCTCTTTTGCCTCAACTGAGCCAAATTCGGGCACGTTCGGCCAGTCTTCCTGAGCTAGTTCGCTGTCACACGCCCCACTATGTCAAAATGGTGGAGCAGGTTAGTGAGAAAGGTGGTGGCATGCTCGACCCTGACACCTACGCCAATAAACATTCTTATCGTGCCGCAGTTAAAGCGGCTGGTGGCCTCATCGACCTGACCCACGCCGTGGTTGAAGGTAAGCTCAACAACGGGTTTGCCTTTGTACGACCACCCGGACACCATGCCGAACTGCATGGCTCGATGGGGTTCTGTTTATTTGGTACCGTTGCGATTGCGGCTCGTGCCGCTCGGCATGATAACGGGTTGGAACGAGTCGCAATTATCGACTTCGATGTCCATCATGGCAACGGAACCCAAGATATTCTGAACGATAACCCTCACATCATGTTTGTCTCAAGTCATCAGTTCCCTTTCTATCCCGGCACTGGCAACTACAATGAAATTGGACAAGGTGCGGCTCGTGGTACAAAAATCAACCTGCCATTAGAGGTTAATACTGAAGATGAGGGCATGAAACGGTTGTATAGTGAGATTGTATTTCCCATGTTGCGTCGATTTGAGCCACAATTGATCCTAGTCTCGGCGGGATATGATGCCCATTGGCAAGACCCGTTAGCTAATATCGGCCTGTCGCTAACAGGGTATCAGTGGCTTAGTCAACAGTTGTTTGATTTAGCCGGTGAGCTATGCGAAGGAAAAATCGTTTTTACGCTTGAGGGTGGATATAATATACCTGTTTTAGCCGCAGGTGTCGGAAACAGTGTACGGGTTTTGTTGGGACAAGAAGGGTGTGACGACCCATTCGGGCCATCCCCACATCCCAAACCAGATGTCGATTTGTTAGTTCGGTTACTGAAACGAACTCACGATTTAGAGTAACATAGTTCCAATTTGGTTCTCTGGTAGATTCCGTGCAACTCAAAACTGCATCCTGAATTAGATACTTTGATGGGGCAATCTTTCCGCAAGTTTAAAACTTGCGGGAAGATAATGACACAATCATGACGTTTGCACGGAAAGCCCCAAATATCCCCAATTTTTAAATCCTCCAAAAGTGAGGACAACAGAGTGCGATGACTTTCATCATTGCCTTTAACCTAAACTTTCAAAGCTCCTGATTTTAGGGGCTTTTCTTTTCTACAGGTACAATGTAGTGACAACATCAAAAGCATTTGATTACATAAAAGGGCGTTTCATCCTCGCGGCAACCATCATCGGTGCGGGCATGGTCTATTTGGATGGGACTATCATCACCGTGGCCTTAGAGCCGATTCGGGAAGAGTTTACCGCTTCTGTAACCGATTTACAGTGGCTTTTAGACATATATCTCCTATTTTTAACCGTACCGATTTTAGTAGCAGGTTCACTCAGTGACCGTTACGGACGTAAAAAGCTGTTCAATATCGGTCTAATTGGCTTCACTCTGGCCTCGGCGGCCTGTGGTAGTGCCGGAAGCATGAATCAACTGAACATTGCCCGAGCCTTTCAGGGTGCGTTTGGGGGCATGATGCTCCCCGGTAGTTTAGCTATCTTAAATGCCACTTTTCCGCCCAATGTTCGTGGCAAAACGGTCGGAACATGGTCAGCCTTTACCGCCTTAACTACCGCTATCGGCCCGATTTTGGGTGGCTGGCTGGTCGATTTCTCATCATGGCGGGCGGCGTTTTATATCAACGTGCCGTTAGGATTACTGGCACTGGCTTTGAGCTTGAAATATATCCCCGAAAGCCGAAGCGATACCGTCCCCGAAAAACAGGACTGGCTTGGTATCGGTTTGGTAACCGCAGGCTTGGCCTTTTTGATGTATGGCCTCATCGAAGGGCCGGTACATAAATGGAGTGACCCGCTCTATAGGTATACCGTTTTTGCTGGAATTGCCTTTTTAATTGCCTTCATCGTCGTCGAAACAAAAATCGCCAACCCCATGATCCCGGTCGCCCTGTTCAAATATCGAGTCTTTACCGGCATCACCATTTTGACCCTAATTCTCTACTTTGCCATGAGTGGAGTTTTCTTTTTTATACCACTTTTACTTCAACAGACCCACGATTTTTCAGCTACTCGTACCGGTGTCCTACTCTTACCATTGATTATTTTGCTATTTGTGCTGTCTCGTTGGTCGGGAGCTTTTGCTGATAAATCGGGACCACGTCAACTGTTAATTGTCGGACCGATTATGATTGCCTTGGGGCTGTTCTTGAGCATGATTCCCGGCACCGAGGTTAAATCTGTGTTTGGCCTTATGCAAAATTGGACTCCACAAAGCCGTACCTTTATGTCCTTCTTACCGGCTACCGTAATTTTTGGTTTTGGCTTAGGCTTGACAGTCGCCCCATTAACGACCGTCGCTTTGGCCGCAGTGCCGCGCGATATGTCTGGTCTAGCCTCTGGATTTAGCAACGCGGTCTCACGGGTAGCGACTATTTTAGCTGTGGCAATTTTAGGGGCGGTCATGGTCACCCAGTTTACCAGTTCGTTTCAAGAAAATATTGCCGACCTCCCTCTCTCAGAGCAGAATTTGATCTATCTTGAGGCCGAGCGGTTCAAGCTGGGGGGAGCCAAACCACCGCAAGGATTATCGGAAGAATTAACCACGCAGGTACAATATGCCATCGATAGTGCCTTTGTAGATGGTTTTCGCATGATGATGGCCTTGTGCGGTTTTTTTGCCTTGCTAAGTGCCTTGGTCACGGTAGTAATGATCGAAAATAAGGTGGTCTCTCATGATAACCATTTCTCCTCTGGTGAGTTAGAGATTCCGACTACTCCCCATTTTTGAGACCCGCTCACGGAATATGTTTTAATCATTGAATTCAGCCTTGACCCAACGGATTATCGACAAACAAACAGTGGCAACTATACTGAAAATAGAAATAGACCGAAACTTTTATCTCGACATGGTTTCGACAGGCTCAGCCAACGTAGCCTGAACTTGTCGAAGGCGAATTACCACGAAAAAATTCCGGTTCCAAACTAATCTCAGTATAGATTTTTGGTGACTTTCTACGGTAGATGATTGATGATTAAGGGGATTGATAAATGACAACCATTGAATTACCTAACCAACTTTATACCGAACTACAAGCTTTAGCCAAAGCAGAGCAAACAACACCCGTTGATTTAATTGCTCGCTTGCTGGCTCTGATTCAGATACCAACAAAACCGATCTTGGACAGTGAAACCTTGCTCCAAAATTTTGAGCCGCTCGTTCGACGAGTTGTGCGAGAAGAGTTAGCCATGATTGTCAAGGCACAGCCAGAAAGGTTTTATTTAACTCCCACTATGCCATTATATGAAGATATGCTAGAACTAACGGAGCGCAAATCACAAGACAAGATAGTGTTACATTCGCACCAAAAAACATGATACAATCTCGGCTTAATAACTGTTTATTGGAGGAAGATTATGACCATTAATCTCAATGCCATCACCCCGCAAAGAATGTTAGGCTTGATCCAAAATCTGTTTTCTGAAACTGACCAACGTTGGCTAGTCAATCAACTTAATCGATTATTGACGAAACCATCATTACCGTTGGCTGATAAATATAGGTTGGTTGACCAACTGTGTGGTAGTTGGAAAAGTGATAAGAGCCTAGACCCTATTTTTTCGGAAATTGAAGAGGCACGTCTGCTAAACATGCCCCGTGAGGTTTCGTTTGATGCGCCATCTTGATACGAATATCGTCATCGCTTATTTGAATGGCAATCAAAGCGTCGCTGAACAGTTAAAAAACTATCTCCCCGATGTTGCAATTAGTATGCCTGTTTGGGCTGAATTACGGTATGGAGCGAGAGCCTCGGTAAAAGCAACTGAGAACCTGCAAAAATTAGATTATCTCTTACAGGTTATAGATTTAGTTGATTTTGATAGGACATGTGCTGATCAATACAGTCATATCCGTTTGGCTTTACGTAAAAAAGGTCGCCCTACTGGGGAAATGGATTTACTAATTGCTTCGATTGCGATGGCTCATGAGGCGATTTTAGTTACGCACAATACGAAGCATTTTCAACACATTGATAACCTGATTCTAGAGGATTGGCTAGCTTAGTGAGGTAAAACAATGGATTCCATCACGGATTATCGGCAGGTTATAAAAACAGTGCTTGGCCGATATGCCAAGTTACGCCCCTCGCATGGGGATATTCGTTTGGATACGGTGTTTGACGATGAGCAAGGTCGCTATGCGCTCATGCAAGTCGGTTGGGATCGAGGACGACGGGTGCGAGGCAACCTGATTTATGTGACCATGCAGAAGGGGATGGTTTGGGTTGAGTATGATGGGATTGAGCGTGGTATTACGTCCGACTTGATTGGCTTAGGCATCCCGCAAGATCGAATTGTGTTGACCTTTATGCAGGATGAGCCGTTGGCGATGGCGGCGTAGGGTGAGGCAAGAGCTAATTTTTGCGGAGATGGATTTCAACCTTAAAAAGAGATAAAACTAATAAAAATATAAAATTTGATAGATCCCAAGGCTGTGTATGAAATTTAAAACACGAAGTTTACGTAACATTGCGGAAATGATTATCGGCAACGTTGATTACTTTCCGTATCGATCTAGCAGTTATATTACCGAGTTCTTTGAAGAGTGTGATCTTAATTTCATACATGACGGCTCTACAAGATGGGCATGGACGGCAGATAGAATATCTGAGTTGTTAGATGATCCTCAACCATTACCACATTCTCTGCCTCATAAATGATTTTTTGGCCTAAAAGTGCGTCATTTGATTTGGGTGTGACCAAACTGAGTTGAAAGTTAAAAGGTTCTATGGTAAAGTAAGTTTTTCTAAATAAATTAACCATAAGGATCAAGATGATGACATTAAACACGGAAACTTTTACCCAAGATATACGGC
>JAUCGA010000133.1 GCA_030377865.1 Anaerolineales bacterium HSG25
ACTGAGCGTAATGAGCACAAGGCCACCATTGATTGGCGCTTCACAATTCCAAATGCTAGGGATAAGTTGAAAAAACTATATCCTGAGCATTAACTACGTGCCAAAACTTTTTTGACGAGGTACTAGTTCTGAAAACTACTTATAATTAATTTGGCGTAAAAATTGAGATGGGGACAAAATATTTGTGAACAAAACGATAAGAGACCACATCGGTCATAATCTCTTCGCCATTCCAACCGCCAAGAGCATAAATTTGGGGGTCTATCACGGCGATACCCATGTCTCGCCAAGCCGTGTCAAATGGAATCTCGAAGCTACTCCAGCTATCGGTAGCGGGATCATACTCCTCACTGACCAGTACCGGAATCTCCCAGCCGCCGCCAATAGCGTACAACCGATTAGATGTAGCTACTAGTCCCAAACTCCCACGAGGAAACTGCATGGTCGCCTTTTCGGTCCACTCATCCGTTTGGGGAGAAAAAGTATAGGTCTGATCAAATTCGTCCTGACCATCGTATCCACCAACTACGTAAATATCATCGTTTAGAACTGCCGCACCTAAATATCCTTTGGCCTCTGGCAAGTGACTATCTAACAATCGCCATGTATCGCTGATGGGTGAAAAAACGAAGATGGTGTCGGTATAATCTTGACCATCCCAACCCCCAAATAGATATAGCTCACCCTCGTAGGCCACACTTCCATAGGCACAGCGGGGTTCTGGAAGTGTAGGGCCAAGTCGCCAAGTATCACTCATAGGGTTATACACCTCCAAAATATCGAGAGCTTCATTATCTACATTACAGCCACCCGGCACGTAGATGGTGTTGCTAATAACCTGCGCGTTCATATAGGTTGTTGCTTCATTTTTAGGCACACCATCATGCCATTGATTGGTCGTAGGGTCATAAATATCAACCTGATTAGTGGCTTGGTTTTGATTATCACTGCCGCCAATGGCGAACAGGGTATCATCTAAGGCCACAACAGCTAACTGAGCGCGGGGCATGCGAAGTTCGGTATGATAGGCCCAATTTTGCGGTACTGCTGGTGCGACTGTGGGTGCAACGGTGGGAATCGATTCCGATTTAAGATGAAGGGGAATATAGACAGCTTCGGTTTTGCTCTGCGGCCAAAGGGGAAACAACATTAAACCTAGTGTTAGGAAAATAGCACAAAATAGATAAATCTGTTGCCAGCGAGCCATGTAGTGCAGGCTTGGTGCAACCAGATACATATTTGGCTCTGGCGGCAGTTCTATTTCTGATTCCGGCTGTTCTGTGGTTTGTTCATCGACAGCCTCAGATATTCGGCTTTCGGCCGCGTCGAGCGTATCAGTACCGTTTAGATCAGGTGTATCGGTGAGGGAGGAAGTCACATCCTTGGCTTCTTTTTCATGCCCCGGCAAAGTAATCCACCCATTTTTTAGAGCTAACATGGTCGCTTCGGTTCGAGATTGTACACCCAGTCTATTATGAATCCGGGTCATGTGCTTTTTAACCGTGTGGATACTCAAAAACAGTTTATCAGCCACTTGCTGATTACTAGCTCCCGTCGCCACGATGGTTAAAACCTCTAATTCTCGGTTGCTCAGTTGTGGGGTATCGTTTTTATTCATTATATAGATGTTCAGATAAATATTTTCAGCTATCACCTTCCCGCAAGTTCTAAACTTGCGGGAAGGTTGACCTTGAATTGAAAACCATTATCTGAAAGACTGTATATTGCGCTCTCAACGGTTCAAACTAATCGATTAATCAGATTATGGCATATAACTTTATACAAGGCAAACAAATTTCACTAGAGTCCAAGAGTAAATAGTGATTGGTAAATAGACAACTTGCCAAAGTCTTAACGACTCGTATAATGTTACGGTTGTAAACTTTTAGGTGACGGACTTATGTTTGAAAACTTACAAGATCGATTAAATAATGCATTCTCTCAACTAACCTCCCGCGGCCACTTATCAGAAGCCGACGTAGATAGTGCATTGCGTGAAGTTCGGATTGCATTGCTTGAAGCGGACGTTAACTTTAAGTTGGTCAAAGACTTCATCAAACGAATCCGTGAACGCACCGTTGGGATTGAGCTTAGTAAAGCGATTACTCCCGGTCAGCAGGTAGTGAAAATCGTTCATGAGGAGTTATTGGTTACGTTAGGTGAACCAGCCAAACTAAACCTTGGTGGTGGTTCTCCTCATGTGATTATGATGGTCGGTTTACAGGGGTCTGGTAAAACAACTACTTCGGCTAAGTTGGCTCTGCATTTGCGAAAAGCCAAATATAGCCCTCTTTTGGTCGCGGCAGATACTCGTCGCCCCGCCGCGATTGAACAGTTAGCGGTCTTAGGGCGAGAGCTAAATATCCCTGTCCATCGTGAAGATACGTCGATATCACCGCCTCAAATCTGTGCCAACGCTATTAATGTAGCCAAAGCCAATGCCTATAATGTGGTGATTTTGGATACTGCCGGACGATTACAAATTGACGAAACGTTGATGGGGGAACTGGAAGAGATTAAAACTCGCACTTCTCCGCAAGAAATTCTGCTCGTTGCAGATTCTATGACCGGGCAGGAGGCAGTTCGAGTCTCCAAGGGCTTCCATGAAAAGGTTGATGTTACCGGCTTAATTTTGACCAAAATTGATGGTGATGCTCGTGGTGGAGCGGCTATTTCCATTCGTTCTGTAACCGGCGTACCAATTAAATTTTTGGGTGTTGGTGAAAAATCGAGCGATTTAGAGGTGTTCCATCCTGACCGTTTAGCCTCTCGTATCTTGGGCATGGGTGATATTTTGTCACTCATTGAAAAAGCCGAAGATGTGATTGATGAGGAAGTGGCCGAGCGGGGCGCAAAACGTTTGATGGAAGGAAACTTTAATCTTGAAGATTTCCTAGAGCAACTCCAGCAAATCAAAAAATTGGGTTCTATCAATAAGGTCTTAGATATGATTCCCGGCATGGGGAAAATGGCGCAAGATATTCCCAAAGACGAGATGGAAAAGCAGTTAAAAAAGACCCAAGCTATTATTAACTCAATGACTACTAAAGAACGACGTAATTCACGAATCTTAAATGGTAGTCGTAAGCGCCGAGTAGCTAAAGGAAGTGGAACAAAGGTGCAAGACATCAACCAACTTTTGTCCCAATTCCGGCAGATGCAAAAAATGATGAAGCAGTTAAAAAACCCTCGAGCCCGTCAAAAAATGATGAAAATGTTCGATGGCTTAATGTAAATATTAAGAATATATAAGTATAGTTTAGCAGTTTATTTTTGGAGGATAGATTACATAACATGGTTAAAATACGTCTACGACGAACTGGGGCCAAGAAAAAACCAACGTATCGCGTTGTGGTGGCCGATGCTCGTTCCCCCCGCGATGGCCGATTTATTGAGATTATCGGTCATTATAATCCACGCACCTCACCTGTGACAGTAAAATTACATGAAGATCGAGCGTTATACTGGTTATCAGTTGGCGCACAGCCGACTGATATTGTGCAAAAGTTGATGACTAACACTGGCACAATGGATAAACTTGTCCAAGTCAAGGCCGGTACTTCTATAGAAGATGTGCTGAATCAAGAGGATGAAATCGAAGAAACAGAAGATACGGTCGTTGCCGACCCAATTCCTGAGGTTGCTTCTGATACACCTGATTTGGCCGAAACCGTCGCGGCTTCTATTGAAATAGATGAAGCAGATGAAGCAGATGAAGCAGAAGTCGTTCCAGAAGAAGCAGTTGAGCAAGTGGCAGAATAAGAATAGAAAAACATGCTGTACGTCTCGTTTATTGAGCTAAACACATACATCCTTATCACCTGAATCACCTATCCAATTAGGACATGGAGGTTGCCTAAATATGTCTTCTATGAAACATCTTGTCGAGTTTATGGCAAAAGCTGTTGTCAACGATCCAGACTCCGTTATCGTTCGTGAAATTGAAGGTTCTAGCTCCACGATTTATGAGTTGAGCGTGACCCCTGATGATATGGGGCGTGTTATCGGTAAACAAGGACGTGTCGCTAATGCGATGCGAACCTTGTTGCGTGTTGCCGCCGTAAAAGAAGGGAAACGAGTGACCTTGGAGATCGTCTAAATGGCCGGGCCTGTCAGCCCAACGAAAAAAAATAGCCGTCCTCCACGAAACTCGGACTCCCGACAGCCTGAGCGTCGTTATTTGGCGGTTGGACGTATTGTCAAAGTACATGGCCTAAAAGGTGAGTTGTCGATGACGGTAATGACCGATTTCCCAGAGCGGTTTGATACCACTGAGTGGCTGTATTTGGGTAATGAGTTTGACGCGGATCCATACCGTTTGACGAGTTATCGGTGGCATAAAAGTAACATCTTGCTCACCTTGGCCGAAGTAACAGACCGTAATCAGGCCGAAGGGTTACGATGTGTACTGGTTCAAATTCCCATTGAAGCGGCCATGCCCCTTCCAGAAGGGTCATATTATTTGTATCAATTGATGGGGCTAGAAGTTATCACCACCAATGATGAATCGTTAGGTATTATTGGTGATATTATCGAGACGGGAGCAAATGATGTGTATGTCGTTAAGGGGGGGAAAGATGTTCTCATCCCCAACATACCCGATGTTGTGCAGTCCGTCGACCTCGAAAAAAATCAGATGATTGTCAAAATTCTTGAAGGGTTGATTTGACATCGGCTAGAGCCTGAGTATAGTTTGCTAAGTCCAAGGAACGCCTAATCGGCGTTCCTTTTAATTTGTCAACATAAATCACGCTGAAAGGTGAGTTGCTATGTCTCAAAAAAAATCAAAACTATCAGCTACAAACGATATTTCTGTTAATACTATTTTGCACGGAAATTGTGTTGAATTCCTTAACTCATTACCTGAAAAATCAGTTGACCTAATTTTTGCTGACCCTCCTTATAATCTTCAACTCCAAAACGAGTTAATCCGACCAAATCAAACCGTGGTTGATGCAGTTAATGATAAATGGGATCAGTTTGATAGTTTCGCTCAGTATGACCAGTTTACTCGAGACTGGTTGACTGGTTGTCGTCGAGTACTCAAAGATAATGGCTCTATATGGGTCATTGGCTCATATCATAATATTTTTAGGGTTGGAACTATTATGATGGATTTAGGGTATTGGATTTTGAATGATGTGGTTTGGCACAAAACCAATCCCATGCCTAATTTTCGGGGGACGCGGTTTACCAATGCCACAGAGACACTAATTTGGGCTAAAAAATCGTCTAATCAAAAAAAATACACCTTTAATTATCATTCGATGAAAAATTTGAATGAAGAAAAACAGATGCAAAATGTATGGTATATTCCATTATGTACTGGTGCTGAAAGATTAAAAGTGAACGGTAAAAAAGCACATTCAACTCAGAAACCAGAAGCATTATTGTATCGAATTATTTTATCTTCAAGTAATACTCATGATATTGTACTTGATCCATTTTTCGGCTCTGGTACAACTGGAGCGGTTGCCAAGAAATTAAAACGAAATTTTATTGGTATTGAGAAAGAATCCAAGTATGTCGAAATAGCTACAGAACGTATTAAAAATATCCCTCCCATGTTACTTGACTTCGACTTGCTCGTTACACCCTCAAAAAGAAATTTACCGCGAGTAAGTTTCGGACAGCTTATAGAGGCTCAATACCTCACAATAGGACAAACCGTGTATTCTAAATCACATAAATATTCTGCTGTAATAAAAGCCGATTCGCAATTGAAGACTGAGAATTTTACAGGGTCTATACACAAGGTTGCGGCAAAAATATTGAACAAATCAGCGCATAATGGGTGGGATTTTTGGTATTACGAGGACGGGAATAATAAACTCATGTGCATTGATGTATTACGTAACAAATATCGGCAAGATTTTAATTTGGTGTAACAATGGATGAAAACATAAAACAGTTGGTACGAACTGCCATACTTGAAAATATTCAAGGCACTATTTCGAAAAAAAACATTCGTAAGAGTTTTCAAACTCATGAGGCAAAAATTCATTTCGTACCAATTAGATATCGAGTTCTTGGTGGTTTATTGCAATCGCTGAATATAAAATTTGGCAACTTTATCGAAAAATTATTCGACTTGGTTGTTGATCAAGATAGTAATGTCACCGCGCTTCCTGCTTCAGGGAAAAAAATCAAACTATCAATGACTGCCAAAACTGATGCACTCATTGATCAATACATCACAGCCCGACAACTACCAAATAGCCATGACCTGTGTGATGAACCGTTTCAGAATTTACTCAACGATATTGTAACTATTGAACGAACAACAAATGAACTGAAACAAACAATCCGAAAAGATGTTGATTGTCTGTTTTCTGCAAAATCTAGTAAAATCATTTATTTGGAGATTAAATATAATGATGACCATGATACCGGA